>NZ_CP032543.1:5714322-6019097 GCF_003610995.1 Streptomyces griseus subsp. griseus | reverse complement strand
GCCGATGAGCACGGTGGAGGGCAGGAGCCCCGAGGGCCACGCGGACGCGATCCAGGCGCCCGGCACGGACGAGGCGCTCTGGCGCGCGTGGCACGGCTGGGACCGGCTCCCGGACTACGCGCTGCCGGAGGAGGGGCGGGTGGTGGTGGTCGCCGCCCATCCCGACGACGAGGTGCTGGGTGTGGGCGGCACCATCGCCCGGCTGGTGGCGGCCGGTCTCGCCGTGACCGTGGTGTCGGTCACCGACGGCGAGGGCTCCCACCCGGACTCGCTCGTCCTCTCCCCCGCCGAGCTCGCCGAACTGCGGGCCCGGGAGCTGGAGGAGGCACTGGCCGAGCTGGGCGCGGCAGGGGCCGAGATCGTACGGCTGAGGCTGCCCGACACGGGGGTGGGCGATCACGAGGATGTACTCGCCCGCGAACTGGCCGCCCTGCTGCCCGGTGCGGCACTCTGCCTGGCACCGTGGACCGAGGACGTGCACGGCGACCACGAGGCGGCCGGCCGCGCCGCCCTGGCCGCCGCCCGGACGACAGGCGTGCCGTGCGCGCTGTATCCGGTCTGGATGTGGCACTGGGCCGAACCCGGTGACAGCAGGGTTCCGTGGGAGCGGGCCGCCCGGATCGTCCTGCCGTCTGCGGCGCAGGCCCTCAAGCGGGCCGCCGTCAGCCGGTTCGCCACGCAGATCCGGCCGCTGGGCCCGGCGCCGCAGGACGCGGCCGTACTGCCTCCGGAGGAGCTGACGCACCATCTGCGCGGCTGGGAGGTGGTCTTCGTATGAACCGCCCCGGCACGCCGGCCACGTACTTCGACGCCATGTACGGCTCCGCGGAGGACCCGTGGAGCCTGACCGAGCGGTGGTACGAGCGCCGCAAGTACGACCTGACCGTCGCGGCCCTGCCGCTGCCGCGCTACCGCCGGGCGTTCGAACCCGGTTGCTCCGTCGGGGAACTCACCCGCCGGCTGGCGGACCGCTGCGCCACCGTGCTCGCCTGTGACCGGGTGGAGTCCGCAGTCAGGACCGCACGCCGTCGCACCGCTGCTCTCCCCAACGTGTCGGTGCACCACATGCTGCTGCCCGAGGAGTGGCCCGAGGGCTCCTTCGACCTGATCGTGCTCTCCGAACTGCTCTACTACCTGGACGAGTTGACGCTCGGCACGGTGCTGGAGCGGACGGTGTCGTCCCTGGAACCGGAGGGCACTCTGGTCACCGTCCACTGGAACCATCCGGTGGAGGAGCATCTGACCACCGGCGCCGGGATCGCGCGACGCGTCGCGGACCAGCCCGGCCTCGCCCTCCTCGCCGACCACCGCGAGGAGGACTTCGTCCTCCAGGTCCACCGGCGGACCTCCGCGGACGGCGGACGGCCCGCCGGGGTCGCCGCGCGCGAGGGGCTGGTGTGAGCGCGAGGACCGTCGTCGTGGTCGTTCCCGCCCACGACGAGGAGGCGTTGCTGCCGGCGGCGCTCGCCGCGATCGGCCGGGCGGCCCGCCACCCCGCTCTCGGCGCGACGCGGGTCCTGACCGTCGTGGTGGCGGACGCCTGCCGGGACCGTACGGCAGCGGTGGCCAGGGACGCCGGGGCGCTCGTGGTCGACGCCGCCTTCCGCAATCCCGGCCGGGCCAGGGCGGTCGGCGTCCGCCACGCCCTGGCCCGGGCCGATGCCGCGGCGCCCGTCACCTGGATCACGACGACCGACGCCGACAGCGTGGTCCCGCGCAACTGGCTGGCCCACCAGTTGGCCGAGGCCCGCGAAGGCTGGCAGGCGGTCGTCGGAACCATCGCCCTGCCGTCCACCTCACCGCTGGCCACGCCCCACCGCATCCGGTACGAGGCCACCCGGCCGCCGGCCGGAACCCCCTGGGCGCACCCGCACGTCCACGGCGCCAACCTCGGGGTCGCCACCGCCGCCTACCTGGACGTGGGCGGCTTCCCCTCGCTGGCCACCGGCGAGGACCACGCCTTGGTCGAGGCCCTCGAACGCCGGGGCCACCGTGTGCTGCGGACCGCCCACTGCCCTGTCCTCACCTCGCCCCGGCTCCAGGCCCGCGCCCACGGCGGCTTCGGCGACTACCTCGCCGCGATGCCCCGCCCAGCGGAGGCGTGAGGGGCGGGCGGCACGGGTGCCCGGCCCCTCCGGCCTCCGGGCCACCTCTTGATCCCGTGCTCCGCCGCCCAGTCGTACACGACGTCCTCGGGGCCCTTCCGGTCCTTGTCCACCAGACGGTTGCCCTGGAGTGGGCGGCCGGGGCGGCCGTCCGGCGTTGCGGTGGATGATCTCCACCGCCGGCGCTGGGTGTCGGGAAGCGGGTGGTGTTCGTCGGCCAGGGCGTCTTCTGGAGAACCGTCGTCACCCCTCTCAGTGCCTAGGGCGCCTCCTGCAGGTCCGCACGCAGCCCTAGCACGGTGGCGCCGATCGCGCGGAACAGACCCGGCCCGCACAGCCGCGTCCACCAGCCGACTCCAGTCGATCGCCAACGAGCGTGAACACAGCTCGAAGTCCATCAAGGCGGTTAGCGCGATCTCGATACCGGTGCTGCGCCCAGCGTTCGGCCGTCGCACGCCGGCGCGACCGATCCGTCCATCGCGTGCACCGGCGCCCGGCCGGTCAGGTGTGGGCCGTGCGTCGTTGCGGCACCCGCCGAACACCGTGCCCGAACAGAAGTGTCCCCGTTACCATCGACCAGTGATCGGCAACCTTGAGTCGTTCCAGGACGAGCTGGCCTCCAGCGGGTTTCCGCCGCTGGTCAACAAGCTGGCCGGGGCCGGCTTCCGGGGCAGGGCCGCCATCCGTGACCTCGGGCCGCTGCGGCTGGTCTCCCTCGACACGCCCGAGAGCGCCTGCATCGGGCGGGAGCGCGACGCCTGCGGCGGCGAGAACCTGGCGGTCAAGGTGATGGCCCGGGGCCGGACGCGGATCGAGCAAGGGCGCGGCGACGCCGAACTCGGGCCGACCGACTTGGTGCTGCTCGATCCCACGCGTGCGCTCCGGTTCGAGAGCACCGCCGCGGCACACGTCACCATCCTGGTTCCGCGCCGTGAGCTTCGGATCCGGCCCGCGCAGATCGACCGGCTCATCGGCGTACGCATCGACGGCACCCATGGCCCGGGCGCCCTCGTCTCCGTGCTGGCCCGGGAGTCGGCGCGGTGGGCGACCGAGTTCCGCGAGGCGGAGGCGCTGAGGTCGGCGGCGGCCGTCGTCGAACTGATCGCGGTCGCGCTGGAGGCCCGGCTCGGCGACGATCAACCGGCCCCGGACGGACGGCTGCGGAGCCGGATCGCCGGCTACATCGAGGCCCGGCTGGCCGATCCCGACCTGTCCCCGCCCAGCATCGCCGCCGCCCACAACATGTCCGTACGCCGGCTGCACAAGCTGTTCGAGGACCAGCCGCTCACCGTCGCGGCCCTGATCCGCCACCGACGCCTGGAGCGCTGCCGGGCCGAGCTGACCGAAAGCGGACGTACGGTCACCGCCGTGGCCGCCCGATGGGGATTCTCCGATCCCACCCATTTCAGCAAGCTCTTCAAGGCGACTTACGGCTACAACGCCCGTGCACTGGTAACCAGCAACCGTGCACGGACGGCCAGGACGCGCACAGCCGGCCCGGATGAGGATGGTGGTGACCAAGGCAGGCACTAGCAAGAGGAGAGACCGTGGCTAAGGTGAACATCGTCCGACCCGGTGAGGGCGAGATCCTCGGCAGCGGGGCGCAGCAGATCCGCATCCTGGAGAGCGGCGAGCACACCGACCACCGGCTGGGGTTCGCCGAGGTCACCATCCCGCCGGGCACCCCAAGCCCGTTGCAGCATCGCCATGCCCAGCATGACGAGGGCTTCTACGTGCTGGCGGGAACCTTCCGGTTCACCGTCGGCGAGGACCAGTACGACGCCGGGCCGGGCACCTGGGTCATCGTGCCGACCGGGGCGCCGCACACGTTCGCCAACGTCGGCGACGAGAACGCGGTCATGCTGAACACCTTCACGCCGGACCTGTACGTGCAGTACTTCCGCGACTTCAAGGCCATGATCGATTCCGGGCAGCCGGTCAACGCCGAGACCATGCAACCGCTCTGGAAGAACTACGCCACCGAGATCTCGAAAGAGTACGCCCCGTGAAGCGCCTTCCGAACGACCGCTACGGCGGTCCGGAGGTGATGCGGCTCGCTGAGTTCGAGCCACCATGGCCGGGTCCGGATGAGGTACTCGTCGGCGTCGGAGCGGCGGCCGCCAACTCGCTGGGCTGGAAGATGCGCAACCGCCAGATGAAGCTGATGACCGGCCGCTCCTTTCCCCGGGCGATGGGGCACGACTCCGCCGGAGTCGTCGCGGCGGTCGGCACCGGCGTCACCCGCCTGAAGGCCGGCGACGCGGTACCCGGCCGGGCCCGTTTCCGCCAGGCGGGGACATTCGCCGGGATGGTGACGGCGCCGGAGAAGACGGTCGTGCTCAGACCGGTGGACCTCTCGTGCGCACAAGCCGCCGCCCTGGACGAACGCGAGCGCACCATCACCTCACTGCGCTTCGGACAGGGCATGACCCGGTCCGAGATCGGCAACCACCTCGGCATCTCCCAGATGCAGGTCTCCCGCATCCTCAACCGAACCCTCACCGGGCTCCGCACCAGCATGCTCACCGAAAGCTGAGGCACACGCCGGTAGATGGCCATGATGCGTACTGCCGGCGTCTCGTGCCGGTGTCATCGGCTGGCATCGGGGAAGGCAGGGAGCTGGCGCTCGGTGGCGGCGACCTGTGTGAGCTTCGCGGTCAGGGGCTTGAGCGGCGCAGAGGTCAGGAGTTTGTCGGCGAGGCGGCGTAGAGCCAGGCCGGTTTGGGTCTGTGGATAGGCGAAGTGCTTGATCCCGTGCGGCAGATGCTGAACACCGTCGACCAGAGGGCGCATCCAGGCTTGGTAGGCCAACAGGGCGGCCTCGGTGTCCCCGGGGTGTGCGGCGATCTGCGCGGCCAGGACGTATCCGCTGGTGAGAGCGAGTGATGCACCTCCCCCGCCCATCGGTGTGACACACCATCCGGCATCCCCCGCCACGACGATGTGCCCGCGGTGCCAGGTCGGCATCCTGATCTGGGTCAGCTGGTCGATGTAGAGGTCCTCGGCGGTATCGAAAGCGTCGAGGACACGGGGTGCCTGCCAGCCCGCGCCGGCATACCGTTCTCGAAGCCGGGCCAGAGCAGTTGTGCGGTCCAGGCCGGTGAGGTCGTCCCCCGGGCTGAACGAGAGGACTGCACGGGTGGTGCCGTGGCGGTCGGGCCGCAGATGGATCTGCCGTCCCCGGGTGGTGGTGTGCCAGCGCCACCGGTCGTCGTCATCCTCCGTGCGGGGGATCGTACCGAAGACCATGGTCACGTCGAGGTCGGTCCTGGTCACCTCCCCGGATGTGAAGACGCGGTCGCGCGTCGCCGAGCGCACTCCCTCGGCGACCACCAGGAGATCGCAGTCGATCTGTCGTCCGGCGGACGTGACGATGCGGACGCCTTCGGCGGAGTCCGTCACGGTCTCGATGCTGTCACCGTGAACGGAGACGACACCGGGCGGCAGGTGGTCGTGGACGGTACGGGCCAGGTCACCGCGCAGCACCTCCAGCTCGGCCGTCGCACCGTCCGGACCCACGGAAGGCAGCTCGGCCGTCACCCGGCCATCCGCATCGACGAAGACCGTCCCCCTCTCCGTCGTGTTCTGCCTCTTCACCGCCTCGAACAGCCCCATGCGGTCCAAGACCTCACGGGCAACGCCCCGCACGTCGACATTCTGCCCCCCGTCCCGGAAAGCGGGCGCCCGCTCGATCACCGTGACCTGCCACCCGAGCCGCCGCATCCAGAAAGCGACCGACAACCCGGCAATACTCCCCCCGGACACCACCACACGACGCTCGCCCATGACGCCACTCCTCTCCATCGGTGGGCCCCGGCGCGTACGCAGTACCCGCGCCCATGAACGGTCACCCGGGGACCCATGATCAACTACCCCGCAATCCCACCCGCTCAACGGCCGATCTGCCAGCGAGAGGGTGAGGCGGCGTCACGACACCCGGAGTGCGAGTCCCGCCGCAGGTGACCCATCTCTGGCACTGGGGCCAACACACCAGTTCCGCAACCGCCGCGCGTGTCGCTGTGGCGCGCGAGCGCCCAAATCCCCCCGCGGCCCAGGAATCTGGCCTCAGCCCCATCAGTAGACGGCGCTGCCTCTCGTCCGAGTGTGGCAACAACATCGCGAACTTCGGACGGGATCGATCTCGGCCCTCGCCAGATATGCGGACACCACACCAAGGAGCCGAACCGTTGGAAGCCACACGTTGATTCTCCGCGAGCTCCAAGGAGGGGACCACCTGTCGCCCCACTTTCACTACCGGTACGTCAGGCCCCCGGCCTGACGGAGCCCCCCGGGGCCAAGGTGAATCGGCGGCACAAGTCAGGGTCGACACAGCCGCGACTGGGTGAGCTGCTTGGTACCACTGCGGACCGCGTAGCCGTCCTCCCCCTGCCAGGTGCCGTTCCACAGCAGGAGGCCGCGGCCGCGCAGCGCCGGTACTTGGGAGCCGTCATGGGCGCTGGGGTCGAGTTCCGGTCCGGCGTGGTTGATGTCTCGTCCTGCCGGTGCTTGGCGCGGGTCGCGGTCAGTCGCGTCCTGTGCCGTAGAGGCGTACGTAATCGACGGTCATGGTCGCCGGGAAGCGCGTGGTGCTGTCGGGCGGTCCCGGCCAGTCGCCGCCGACCGCGACGTTCAGCAGGAGGTGCATGTCCTGCTCGAAGACCCAGTCGTGCTCGGCCGGGAGCTTGTCCGGGGTCAGGGTGAAGTAAGGTTCCCCGTCGACGGACCAGGTGACGCGTTCGGGCTCTTTGTCCACGGCGTAGGTGTGGAACGTCAGGGAGGCGTCTGCGGGGAGGGTCGTGGAACCGCCGATGCCCTTCTCGTTGTAGTACGTCGGACCGTGCGCGGTTCCGTGGACGGTGCGCGGTTCGTCACCGACGACCTCGCTGATGTCGATCTCGCCCTGGGCGGGCCACTGCGCGCCGTTGTCGCCGAGCAGCCAGATGGCCGGGAGCAGCCCGGTGCCGGTGGGCAACTTCGCCCGGACCTCCACGCGTCCGTGGTGGAGCGAGACTTTCCCGGCAGTGGTCAGGCGCGCGGAGGTCCACGGGCAGGAGTCCTGGGTGTAGCACGGCAGTTCCGCACCCTCGGGAGCGCGTCGTGCGGTGATCACCAGGTGGCCCGAGCCGTCGAGTGCCGAGTTGGCGGCATCGTCGGTGTAGTACTGCAACTCGTTGTTCCCCCACCCCTCCTCGTCCAGGTTGCCGGTCTCGGTGTTCCAGTCCTCGGCTGACGGGCGCGTCCCCGCGGGCCCGTCGAACTCTGCCTGCCAGAAGGGAGCGTCACCCTCGGCGGCTGGCCGGCCCGCGTCGGCCGGAGCGGACACACATCCGGCCAGGAGCACGCCGATGGCGCACATGATGGCGGTGCGGACATGAAGCTTCACGACGGGACTCCGTAAGCCAGGGGTGCGCGGGGTGCGGGGTTGCAGCACCCGTCGCGGATCTCCGGAAGCCTAGTGCTCCAGTGCGACTTCGTGATCCATGTGTGCGAGTGGCCGGTGAGTCGTCGTCGGTAGTGGGCGCGTCCGGCCTGTGCCTGGTGGAGTCTGCGCCAGATTGATCAGGCCAGAAGGCAGCGCGGCGTGGTCGATGGTCTGCGGAGTCTACCGATGATGTGACGGATCTCCGGGATGGTCAGGTCGCTCGGATCGCTGCTGCGGACCGGACGGTTCGGGTCGGTGCTCCGGTCAGGCGTCGCGCTGACGGCGACGGCGGTGAGGAGGGCCAGCGCGAGCATCGCCGGGTGATGTGGCGGTACCAGGACGTCCAGTGGCGGACCTGCCAGGGCGTGTCCGTATGCCGGTGGGTCGTTGGTCCGTTCGTGGTGCGTCGTCATGAAGTGACTGATCAGGCCTGGGCGGTGATCTGGCCGTTGCTGGCTCCGCCTCGGACGGGGCGGCCGGTGCGTGACCGGCGGCAGGTCCTCAACGGGATTCTGTGAAAGCTCTCCACCGGTGCCGCCTGGTGGGATCTGCCGGAACGGTACGGGCCGTGAGAGACGGTCTACGAGCGGTCCCGCCGGTGGTCGGCGGACGGGACGTGGGACCGGCCCCTGGCCCACGTCCAGCAGCACTCCGACGCGGTCGGCGAGGTCGACTGGACACTTGTGTGTGTCGACTCGACGGTCGTGCGGGCCCACCAGCACGCGGCCGGGGCCCGAAAAGGGGGCTCGGGAAAGGTGAGGCACTGGGCCGGCCCCGCGGCGGGCTGAGCACGAAGATCCACCTCGCCTGCGACGGGCAGGGCCGGCCGCTCGCCTTCACGACCACGGGCGGAAACGTGAATGACTGCGCGCAGTTCGAGCCGGTCACGGCCCGCGTCGGCGTGAAGGGGCCCGGGCCCGGCCGGCCCCGCTCCCGGCCCGACCGGGTGGCCGGCGACAAGGGCTACTCGTCCCGCAAGATCCGCGTCCACCTGCGAAAACGCGGCATCGGGTGTGTCACCCCCGAACGAACCGCCCAGATCGACGGACCCCGACGACGTAGCGAGACGCACTGCCGCCTCGACCGCGCCGCCTACCGCCGCCGCAACGTCGTCGAACGCTGCTTCGACAGACTCAAGTGGAACAGAGCCCTCGCCACCCGCTACGACAAACGAGCCCGCCACCACCAAGCCCTGGTCACCCTCGCCTGCCTACGGGCTCTGGCTCCCCACCGACATTGCGGACACGCCCTGGTGATCCAGGCAGACCTGGCCTTCTGCGGCTTGGAAGCACTCTTCTACGCACCACCTGGTCCCGGCGACGCGCACCAGCGCGGACAGAGCCACCTCGCCTGGTGACCGGCACAGGTGGAAGGCGAATTCATCGGTCACGAGGTTGCGGCGGATCGACAGGCACCGGTTCTTGTCGGCTCCGGTCCGCACCCATGCCCAGCCGAGGTAGCGGCCCGGCGTTGAACGCGGTGTTCAGGCTGTCTTCTTGAGTGAGGTGAGGTGGGCGAAGACCACCACGTTCGCCGAGTAGCCTGCCTTCTCATTGAATTGGCCGCCGCAGGTCAGGAGTCGGAGTTCGGGCCGGCCGGTGTCCCCGTACACCTTGTCGTCGGGGAACTTGTCCTTCGTGTACGTCTTCACCGCGTCCACCGTGAAGACCGCGGTTCTGCGGTCCGCCCGCACCACGTTGACCTTGTCGCCCCGGCGCAGTGCGTTGAGGTTGAGGAAGATGGCGGGACCTGTTCTGGTGTCGCGGTGGCCCACGATCAGGGCCGTTCCGTTCTCGCCGGGCGAGGGTCCCTTCTCGTACCAGCCCGTCAGCTTGGGCTTGCTCAACGGCGGGGCGCCGAGCCGTCCCTTCGCGTCGAGACTGAGCCCGGTGACCGCCGCCTCGATATAGATGGCCGGGATGGCGACCTTCAAGGGTCGGGACGGCACCAGGGGTGCGTGCGAGGCGGGCACGTGCTGGTCTGGCTGGTGCACGGCCCGCCGGAACGGTTCCCGCCCGCCGCCAACTGAGTCACCGCCACGGGCGGCGGTGGCCGGCACCGTGTCCTCGGACGAGTCCGAGGACACCCAGACGATGCCGGCCACCAGCGAGAACGTCACGCTCAGCGTCATCGTGAGACGGCACGCGCGCGTGGGCCCTCGTCGTCGCCGTCGGCGGTGAGAACTACGCCTCACCACGAGCACGGCGGCGTGCGGACCGGCGCATCATGACCAGACCCGCGGCGCCGGCAGCCCCTGCGGCCAGTACGGCCCCGGTGGTTGTGGCGTTGGAGTCGCTCTCGGAGCTGACCGATGCCATGTCCGGGACACCGCCGCCGCCCGCGGGGACGCCGCCGATGGGCTTGTGCGGCTTGCTGCCGTAGTTACCGCGGTCGCACTCGACCTTGAAGCTCCGCTGCTTCGGGCCTGCGGGGACGACCCACACCAGCTGGTAGGTGCCCTCCGGGAGCAGGTACGCCTCGCTGCGCGCACTGCCGTTGATGAGCGGAAGCCGGTCCATCAGGGTGGTACCGGGCGGCACGGTCGGAGGCTGCTCGGTGATCGTCCAGGGGACCGAGGGGAACGACTCGAAGTTGCTGGCCGACAGTACGAACTTGCAGACCTCGACCCCGCCGCGGTTCGAGTGCCAGCTGACCGAGCGGACGTCGATGTTGCCGCTGTCGCCGGGGACGGCGTAGGCAGCGGGTGCCCCGGCCAGGGAGACGCCGGCGACCGCAACGGCGACGGCGACCTTGGCCCCCGTGCGGGCGCGGCGGGAACGGACGGAACGGGAGATGCGCATGGAGGCTCCTTCAAGCCGAGATGATTGTCGTACTGATCACCTGATCGCCTAAGAAGTGCCATAAAAGTTATCTAAAGTCATATAAGACACGGGCATATGCAGAATGTCCCCTGATCGGCCCATAGCATCCAGTAGCGCTTCGTTACGTAGAGTGATCATTCCTGGTGGTGGGCATCTTCCGGCCATGAAGCTTGGGGAGGTGGAACGGCTCCGGGGTGAGTTGTCGGAGTTCGCTGCCGATGTGTTCGCCTCCTCGCCGCGACGGGATCAGCGGCGGTGGGGCGGCTGCTATCTGCCAGGTCTGATGCCGGACGGGCGGTGCAAGTCGATCCAGCCGATGGCCGAGCGACTGCCGGACGGGAACATGCAGGCGGCCCCGCGGCAGGGCGACCGCCTTCGTCGCGCGCCGGACGGCGACCTGTTGTCTGTTCCCCTTCCGCCTGTCGTATTCGGGAATGCGGCCCACCGGGTCTTCGCCTCCACGGGACAGGAAGCCTTCTTCGAGGAGCACGTGCGCTCACTCCGGATACGGGTCTGGCTACGGCAGCTTCAAGGCCGTCGTCGCCAAGTGCTGGGGCTCAGGTGGGTGTGGGTGGAAAACGACCGGTGGATAGCCTTCAGATCGCACGTCGGCATGGAGAGTTTTTACTGCCGCCCCGGCACCAACGACGCCCACAGGAAGGGCGTCTCGAGGGGCGGAGTCGATGCCTCGCCGGCTACGGCCCCAGGCCCGTCAGGCAGTCGTCACGTGAGAGGGACGCGCCCTGAGAGCGAGGGTCCGGAGCTCCCGGGCGCCGACGAAGCTGTTGCTCAGGATGCCCAGCCTGCAGCGTCCCTACGGCGCCCACGCACAGTCGATGAGAGCCTCGCCCGGCGTCCCCGACCTGCGGCCAGACACCTGGCCGAGACGGGTGATGAACAACATCATCCGTGAGGTATAGGCGGCTTGCCTGCCAGGGGCAGGACTGTCGGTGAAAGTTTGCCCTAAGGGGCCAACTCCGTTGTCATCGCGTTCAGAAGGCGTGCGTGATGGTCGGCCCGTGGTTTCTGATAGGACCACGGCACCTATACCTCAAAGCTGAGTTGGTAGTTGAGGAGCACGCATGAGGTCTCACGACAATGGGCGCGCGGACGAACGGGGCAGCTCGCAGAGAGTCGTGCGCCCAGCGTCCGCCGGCGGATTCATGGCGCTGCAGGCCAGCGTGGGCAACCGGGCAGTGCTGGAGCTGATGCGCCGACAGCGCGTAGCGGATGCGGAGCCGAGCTCAGCCGAAGGGACCTCCTTCGATGAGGTGACGTCACCTGCACCGGACCGGGCGGCTGTTGAGGCCGGACTTCGCGCGCCAGGCCGCCCTCTTGACCGTGCGACTCTGGCCCGGAAGGAAACCCAGTTCCAGGCCGATCTCACTGGTGTGCGCCTCCATACGGGGCCCTCCGCAGAGTTCGCGGCGGCCGCAGTACAGGCCCGGGCGTTCACGGTCGGCCAGGACATCGTCATCGGCAAGGACGGACGCGACTTCAAGACGCTGGACCACGAACTGACCCATACCGTCCGCAACCGTCAGGGTGCCTCGACCGGTCATGCCACGGGCAGTGGTTTCACCATGACTCATCCGGCGGACCGCGAGGAGCGGGAGGCGGAATCGAACGCTTCGCGGATGAACGCGGGTGGCCCCAGTACCGTCGTGGGCGAAGGAATACGAGCACAGCGCCCTGTTCCCGGCAGCGCCACCGTCGCCCGTCGGCTCGCGGCGGCAGCGGTCCAGCGTGCAGGCACAGAAGAGCCCCCCACGGCTGGGGAGGCGGGGCTTGAGGAAGAGGCGCCCAAGGGCAAGGAGATCATTTCTCGTCTGAGCCAGTCGATCGAGCAGCACACCGTACAGAAGAAGTCCAAGAGCAACGTCTTCGCTCCCGGCACGTGGTGGCCCGAACAGTGGATGGTCAGGGGACCGGCCCGGCTGCGGAAAACTCTGGACCGGCGGGTGATGCGTGGGGAGACATTCGGCGACGAGGAGTTGGCCGACATCAGGAGGCTGTCCGAGATCAATCCGCAGTGGCTGACCGATGTCGGGATCGGGACGTACTCAGAGGCTGAGAAGTACACCGAAGGGCCGTTCGACAACTGGCTGAAGCTGCCTGCGGGTAAGCGCGTCCTCACCGCCACGCTGGCCGTCCGTGGAAACCACCCCATCCTGAGAAACCCGGAAGTGCTCACTCCGACCGACCCCGCCTACACGCTCGGCCGGTTCATGGAGACCCGAGCCCCCGGCACTGCCCCAGCGGTGCGGCAGGTCCTGGAGCAAGAGCGCGACCAGCAGATCCGCGACACGGCGGTCGACACCCTCCACCCGGAAGGCATGGCACCCGGACGCCGCCATGAAGGCTCCGTCCCCGCGGAGGGCACTCCGCTCGGTGGGGGAGGCGCGAAAGCCCCGGATTATGCCGCGAGGGACGTCCAGGGCCGCGAAATGCTCACCAAGATACTTCTCGTCCTGCGTCACGGTCTTCAGCTCTACAATCCCGAGGGTGGCGGCCACGCGGTGGATTACGAGAAGGACGTCATTCGCGCGCTCGCGCACGGCGGACGCGTCAACGTGCGGATTCCCGCACTGAGTGAAAAGGACGAACCTGATCACTGGCTGCCCCACTTCCTGGGGGTGACCAAGGACGACACCAAGGGAGAGACCGCAGAAGGTTTCACCGAGCGGCCGTTCGCCACCCACCGCACCTCCATCAGCGCCAACAAGTCCGACGCGCGCGGCACGTTCAAGGAGAAGGGAGGCATCCTGGCATCGGTCACCAACAAGCTCGCCGTCGGAGCCGCCAGCCCCAAGCTCTGGGGCAAGGACATCTCCGGCGGCGGAATCGGCTCCAAGGACTGGAACGGCAACATGGTCCTGCCGAACGGCTCCTACGGCCATGTCCTGCTGGTCTACCACCGTCCCACGGCGGAGAGGGACGGATCCCTCCAGATCGGCATTGAGACCATCGCCCCACACGCCGCCAGCCCCGTCGGATACCAGCACGACTTCCGCTCCACCGAAGCCACCTCGAACCCTGAATCAATCCTGCACGGGCACAAGGCCGACAAAACCGGCTCCGGGGGGCTGGGCAAGAACGAACGCTACGTCGATCTCCAGCAAATGGGCGCCGCACATCAGAGCGGGGACTGGCGAACCTATCTGGAGGAAATCCAGCGCGACTGGGAAGAACAACTCGCACACACCGAGGACGACCCCGAGTCACGCCGCGCCCTCTACCAGCAACTGGTCGGGCCGCGGGCCCGGCCGTGAACACCGGGGAGGCGACACACTCCACGGCTTCGGACTGAAGGACGGATCACCTCAAGGGCGGCCCGTCCCCACGATCGAGACGGTGGGACGAGCAGCTGCTGGAGGCCCACCCTCTTTCCCGAGTCCTGATCTCGATGCCCGGAGTCGGGATCAGGACCGAAGCCAGGACCCTCATCGAGGTCGGCGACGGCAGCGACTTCCCCTCCGCCGCCCACCTCGCCGCCTACGCCGGACTCGCCCCGGCGCCCCTTCGACTTCCTCGACGACCACGTCGGGATCACCGGGATCCTGATCTCCTCCCTCCGGTCTGCTGCCGCTCACACCGGATGGGGTCCATGGCGCTCTTGCCGCTGTCCGTCGGGGGAACCCCCGCGCGGTGTACGACGCCGGTCAGGCGGCGATACCGGCACTGCGGGAAGTGCATCGTCGCAGGTGGCACCTGACGGCCGGTCTCTGCGCCGGGTGCAGCCGTTTCACCGTGGCCCGGTGGCGCTGTAGCGAAGGCCGTCGAAGATGAGGGAGGCGATCTGGCGGGCTTCATCGATCCATCCCGGCGTCGCGCGCAGGGTGCACACGCCTCCCAGAGCCCGCAGCAGGGTGGGACCGGTGACGTCACCGCGCAGCGTGCCTTGCGCATGGCCGGCGTCCAGGAGGCGGGTCAGGGCGTCGGACATGCGAGTGCGGGCGTCGTCGAATACCGGTGAGTCGGTGGCCATGATGCTCTCCAGGGCAACGGACATGCCCTTGCCCACAGCGGCATGGTCCACGAGCAGCAGCAGGAACCGACGCAGCGCCTCTGGCGGGGTGTGCTCATCGAGTAGTACGTCGGCGGAGTCGCACAGGTCGTCGACCTCGGAGCGCCAGACCTCCTCGATCAGCGCCTCCCGGGTCTCGAAGTGGCGGTAGAGCGTGCCCACGGCGACCCCCGCCTTGCGGGCGATGTCCTCCACGTGGGTGCCGGTGTCGCCGTCGAGGAACGCCTGGCGGGCAGTGGTCAGCAGCGCCTCGCGGTTGCGGCGCGCGTCAGCGCGCATCGGGCGTGCTGTCGGCATGACGACCTCCATAAGGTGAGTCTGGTTCCGTTTAGGTGTACCGTTTCCGGAGTCGGGTTCACTTTACTGGGGAGTCTTCCATGCCGGACATTGACGAGGGCCTGAAGGGCCTGCGCGTACTGGTCACCGGCGGCAGCCGCGGGCTGGGCGAGGCGACCGTGCGTCGTTTCGTGTCGGCCGGGGCGACCGTGCTGACCGCCTCACGCAGCAGGCCCGGGCGGGACAGCGGAGCGGCGTTCATCGCAGCGGATCTGTCCACGCCCGAGGGGGTGGCGGACCTCGGCCGCCGCGTCATCGATGAGGTCGGCGGGGTAGACGTACTGGTGAACAACGCCGGTGCCGCGAGCGCCCCCGCGCCGACCCTGAGCCGCTCGGACGACTCGTGGAGGGCGGACCTGGAGATGAATCTCCTCAGCGCCGTACGTCTGGACCGTGCCCTGGTGCCCGGGATGGTCGAGCAGGGGTCCGGTGTCGTTGTGCACGTCTCCTCCATCGCCAGCCAGCTGCCCCAGCGCTCCGAGGCGTCCTACGCCGCGGCCAAGGCCGCGCTCAACGTCTACAGCCGCGAGCTGGCCACCGAGGTCGGCGCGAACGGGGTACGTGTGGTGTGCGTGCTCCCCGGCTTCGTCCTCACCGACGGCGCCGACGCCCACCTGCAGCGGATGGCCGAGCAGCAGGGCGTGAGCACCGAGCAGGTCACCCAGCAGATCGTGGACCACCTGAACCTGCCCATGGGCCGCCCCGGGGAGCCCGAGGACGTCGCCGAGATGATCGCCTTCCTCGCCTCCGGCCGCGCCAAGTGGCTCACCGGAGCCCAGTTCCGCGTCGATGGCGGCATCATCCCGACCGTCTGAGCGTCAACCGATCCGAGAACAGGACTTTCCCATGCCCATGACCCTGAGTTCCGTGATCATCGATGCTGCCGAGATCGAGCCCGAGAGCGCGTTCTGGCACCAGCTGCTCGGCGGCTCGATCCATCGCACACCGTCCCACCACTTCATCCAGGCCCCCGGCCTGCCCGTCATCGTCATCCAGTCGGCCCCCGGCAGCATCGCCCCCAACTGGCCCGACGGCAGCCCCCAGCAGATGCACCTCGACTTTGCCGTCGAGGACCTCGTGAGCGCCGACCGCGCGGCCACCGACGCCGGCGCCTCCCGCCTGCGCCCCACCGGCGACATCACCGAGGGGACCCGGACCGGCAGCCGGGTCTACGCCAGCCCGGCCGGACACCCGTTCTGCCTACGCGCGGGGTGATACCGGGCAGGAGCTTCACCCAGCCGGGGTTCAACCCGCTCCCCTCGGTCCAGGGCCTCCAGCTGATCGTCGTTCAGGAGATCGGCCAGCCGCCCCTGACTCGGACACGACGGATGGCGCCGGCCTCTCTACGCTGGACCTGGAGAACTTCCGGGAGGTCAGGCGTTGCTGACGCCGTTCTCGGGGCTGTGGTCCCGCCGTTCGGTGAGGTGGCGGTACAGGGCACCGAGCACGGCGGCCTGGACAACGGCACCGATGGGAATGCCTATCAGCCCGACGGGACCGGCGACGAGGAACGGCATCGAGGTCGGTGCGGTGACCAGGATGGCCCACATTCCGGCGAAGCTGGCATCTCCGGAAGAGGAGTGGGAGATGGCGTCCACAGTCACCCACAGGCACACCGCGAGGACGACGCCCAGATAGCCCAGTGCCAGAGGGTTGATCAGGTAGTGGCGGAGAGCCTGGGGCAGCGAGCGGGACTTCTTGTCCATGGCGGTTCTCCCGGGGATGCCGGAATGCCCGGCGTGGTGACTGATCTGCTGACGATCTGAACAATGCCGTCCGCGGGTATCAGTCGCATGAGTAGCCCTACTCATGTCCGCCTCCGTACGCCGCCGGCCTGATGGTCCGGATTACGGCGCTGCCGGGGCATGCGTGTCGGGCCGGGCTGGTCGGGCGAGGCATGAAAGCTGCTGGCATATACGAGTTGGGGAGGCGGAGGCCCTGCGGGTGCTGGATCTGCCCGGGACTCAGGCAGATCCTGGTGAGGTCCGTGTCCGGGTGCGCGCGGCCGCGGTGAGTCCCACGGACGTCCTGCCGCGTACGGGCGGGCACGCGGTGCGGATGCCCTGCCGCGGACTCGGATGATTCTTCTCCGGGGACTGTAAGGAAGTGCAGGCCCCCACGGCACGTACGGGCGTGGAGACCATGCAGACCGGAAGCGAGCGTGAACACACCGCGCGGTTCACGGCTTTGTGTGTGCAGGACCACCCACGTGTGATGACCTCCGTACACCGGCGCCTGGGCGATCGCGCCGCCGCGGAGGAGTTCACCGCCGAGGTGTTCCGGATCGCCTGGGAGCACGTCCTCAAGGTCGGCGCGGACGTCACCGGTGGCTGGCCGTTCATCACCGCGCGGAACCTGCTGGGCAGTCACTGCCGTGCCATGGCCCGCCTGTCCGAGGAGTCGGCATGATGCGAGTGAGGCCTCCGGCCCGAACCGCCACCCCCGTCCCGGCTCTGGAGACGGAACAGAAGTCGAACGAGTTGTCGGCCCGGGCGCGCACCGAGCCGCCACGGCGGCGGTAACGGCGACCGCGAGGGGGGGCGGATCCGGGCCGTACGGTCGAGGTGTCCTATGCGACGCCCGGGGCAGGCCCGGAGACCGCCGCCCTGACCGAGGGCAAGGAGTACGTCCTCCTGCTCGACGCCCAGGACGACGGCCGCTTCACCCTGGTGAACACCACACAGAGGGTGTAGGAGGTGAACGGGGGCCGGGCGGTCGCGGGCCCGGACAATGAGGTGGCGCTGAGCGCGGGTGCGCTCAAGGCGCTCCGCCTGGCCTCCTCGACGGTTGATGCGTCTCTGCACGCCGGTCGCGCGGCGGGGTGGTCGTAGGGGATCAGCGACCGCCGGAAGGGGCTCCGTGTCGATGATCCGGCCGGAGGCCTGCTGCGCATCCCGTCGGGCCGGCCGGGTGCACCCTGGGGTACGCCCTGGCCGGGGACCACCTCCAGCAGGGGCTGTCCGTGATCGCGGAGTCGGTGAACCCCCTAGCCGTCACCCGTGGCGCCCGGCCGGAGGTGGGCATCGGAGGGGGCGTCCCGGTCGTCGAGGTCGAGGTGGTCTGCTCGGATGCGGCTGAGCGCCGACGCCGCATCGCCACCCGCCCCTCCGACATCCCCGGCCCGCCGCAGCCCGACCGGGAGCGGATCCTCGACCGCGACTACCGGCCCCGGGACCGGGAGCACGTCATCCTCGACACGGCGGGGCGGGAGCCGCAGGAGTCCCTCGCACCGCCCCTCCGCCGACGGCACGCATAGTCACGCGTAGCACCGAGGGCACGCGCAGGAGCGAGGACACGCGCAGTACCGCCCGAGCCACAGCACCGCCCGCCCGCGCCCCGGCACCGCCCGGCCGCGCCCGCGCTGCGCGCATACCCCTACGCCCTTACTCTCTGTCCTGGAGTCGACACAGGAGGTGTCGGCCGACCGCCCCACCCGTGCAGGACCCGTACAGGAGGAGCCCATGCCGGAGCTGTTCATCGGCGGCCGGTGGACCACTGCCGCCGACGCGGGCACGCGGGAGATCCGCTGCCCGGCCGACGGCACGCTGGTCGCCACCGTCGACGAGGGCGGGCGCAAGGACGCCGACGCTGCCGTCGCCGCCGCTCGGGCCGCATTCGACGACGGGCCCTGGCCCGGTACGCCGGCCGCCGAGCGGGGGCGGCTGCTGCTGCGGGTCGCGGAGCTGCTGGAGCGCGACAAGGATCTCTTCGCGCGGGCGGAGTCGCTGGACACCGGCAAGCGGCTGGTCGAGAGCGCGTACGACATGGACGACATCGCCAACTGCTTCCGGTACTTCGGCGATCTCGTGGCCGCCGGGGACGGGGGCCGGGTCGTCGACACCGGGATCGCGGACGTCGACAGCCGGATCGTGTACGAACCGGTCGGGGTCTGCGCGCTCATCACGCCGTGGAACTATCCGCTGCTCCAGACCGCGTGGAAGGTCGCCCCGGCGCTCGCCGCCGGCAACACCTTCGTCCTCAAGCCCAGCGAACTGACCCCGCACACCGCCGTCCTGCTCATGGGGCTGCTCGTGGAGGCCGAGCTGCCGGAGGGGGTCGCCAATCTGGTGCTCGGGGCGGGGGCGGCCGTGGGCGCGCCGCTCACCGGGGATCCGCGGGTGGACATGGTCTCGTTCACCGGGGGGCTGGCCACCGGGCGGGCCATCATGGCGGCCGCCGCGCCGACCGTGAAGAAGGTCGCCCTGGAGCTGGGCGGCAAGAACCCGAACATCGTCTTCGCCGACGCCGACTTCGAGACCGCCGTCGACTACGGGCTGATGGCGGTCTTCCTGCACTCGGGGCAGGTCTGTTCCGCCGGGGCGCGGCTCCTTGTGCAGGACGAGCTGCACGACCGGTTCGTGGACGAGCTGGTGGCCGGGGCCCGCCGGATCAGGCTCGGCGGCCCCTTCGACGAGGACGCCCGCAGCGGTCCGCTGATCTCCGCCGCCCACCGCGACAAGGTCGAGGCGTACGTGGCCGAGGGCATCGCCGAAGGCGCCGTACTGCGCTGCGGCGGGGCGCGACCCGACGATCCCGCGCTGGCGGACGGCTTCTACTACCCGCCGACCGTGCTGGACGAGTGCCGCTCGTCCATGTCCGTGGTGCGGGACGAGTCGTTCGGGCCGGTGCTCACGGTGGAGCGGTTCCGGGACGAGGACGAGGCGGTGCGGCTCGCCAACGACACGGTGTACGGGCTGGCGGGCGCGGTCTGGACGCAGGACGGCGGGCGCGCCCACCGGGTGGCCTCGCGGCTGCGCGCCGGCACCGTATGGATCAACGACTTCCACCCCTACGTACCGCAGGCGGAGTGGGGCGGTATGAAGCAGTCCGGTTTCGGCCGTGAGCTGGGACCGGCGGGGCTGGCCGAGTACCAGGAGGCCAAGCACATCTGGCGCAATGTCGCCGCGGTCCCGCAGCGGTGGTTCGAGTGAGCACGGACGGCGGTTCGGAGCCAGGGCCCGCGGCGAGGACCCAGACGCAGCACGACGACGACGCGCTCGGGGAGATGGGGTATCGCCCCGAACTCAAGCGCACCCTGGGCAACTTCCACACCTTCGCCGCCGGGATCAGCTACATCTCGATCCTCACCGGCACCTTCCAGCTGTTCTACTTCGGCGTCAGCTTCGGCGGTCCCGCCTACTGGTGGTCCTGGCCGATGGTCTTCTGCGGGCAGCTGATGGTGGCCCTGTGCTTCTGCGAGCTGGCGGCCCGCTATCCGGTGGCCGGTTCGGTCTACAACTGGGCCAAGAAGATGGGCGGCCCGCATGTGGGGTGGCTCGGCGGCTGGATGATGATGACGGCCACCATGGTCACGCTCTCGGCGGTGGCGCTGGCATACCAGATCACGCTGCCGCAGATCGACGGCTGGTTCCAGTTCATCGGCGACGGCAGCGGCCGGAACGACCAGGCGGCCAACGCCGTTCTCCTGGGCACGGTGCTCATCCTCTTCTCCACGCTGGTGAACGCGTTCGGCATCAAGCTGATGGCCCGGATCAACTCCGCGGGCGTCTTCATCGAGCTGGTCGCCGCCGTCGCCCTGATCATCTTCCTGGCCGCGCACATCACTCGGGGCCCCAGCACCGCGCTGACGGAGACGTACGGCCTCGGCAGTGGCCAGTCGCTCGGCTACTTCGGGGCGTTCCTCACCGCGTCGCTCGCCTCCGCGTACGTCATGTACGGCTTCGACACCGCCTCCTCCCTCGGCGAGGAGTCGCACAACCCGGGCCGCAACGCGCCCCGCGCCATCCTGCGGGCGCTCATCGCGTCGTTCCTGATCGGCGCGTTCATCCTGCTCTTCGCGCTGCTCTCGGTGCCGGACCTCCAGGCCGAGGAGCTGTCCACGGGCGGACTCCAGTACGTGGTGCTGGCGACGCTCGGCGAGACCGTCGGGGAGGTCTTCCTCTGGGCGGTGGTCGTCGCGATCACGGTCTGCGTGCTGGCGGTGCAGGCGGCCGGTATCCGGCTGATGTTCGCGATGGCCCGGGACAACAACCTGCCCGCCGGCTCGAAGCTGGCCCGGGTCAGCCCCCGTTTCCGGACGCCGGTGGTGCCCGCCGTGCTGATCGGGGTGGTCGGCGTGGTGATCCTGGTGGTCAACATCAACCAGCCGCAGATCTTCTCGGTGATCACCAGCATCGCGATCATCATGATCTACGTGGCCTATCTGCTGGTCACCGTGCCCATGCTGCTCCAGCGGCTGCGCGGCACCTGGCAGCCGCGCGAGGGCGCGTTCTCGCTGGGCAGGTGGGGGCTGCCGGTCAACGTCCTCGCGGTGCTCTGGGGGACGGCGATGTCCCTCAACCTGGCCTGGCCGCGCGCCGAGGTCTACAACGCGACGGGCCCGCAGCACTGGTACCTGCGGTGGGGCGCGTTCCTCTTCATCGGCGTCGTCGCCCTCGGCGGCTTCGCCTACTACTGGTTCGTCCAGCGGCACCGTACGGGCGTGCTCGCCGAGCACCGCTTCCTGGCCGAGGACCCCACCGTTCCGCCGCCGAACCCTTGAGCCCTGGAGACGCGATGCCCGAGGAGAGCCCTGTGCCCGTGTACGACTACGTCGTGGTCGGCGGCGGTACGGCCGGTGCCGTCGTCGCCGCCCGGCTCACCGAGGACCCGGACGTCACCGTCTGCGTACTCGAAGCCGGACCTTCGGACGTCGGGGACGACAGCATCCTGCGGCTGGACCGGTGGATGGCGCTGCTGGAGTCCGGTTACGACTGGGACTATCCGGTGGAGCCGCAGGAGTACGGCAACAGCTTCATGCGGCACGCCCGTGCCAAGGTGCTCGGCGGCTGCTCCTCGCACAACTCCTGCATCGCCTTCTGGGCCCCGGCCGAGGATCTCGACGAGTGGGGCGCGCTGGGCTGCACCGGGTGGAGCGCGGCGGAGTGCTTCCCGCTCTACAAGCGGCTGGAGACCAACGACGCGCCCGGCGACCACCACGGCCGCTCCGGCCCGGTCACCCTCCGCACGATCCCGGCCGACGACCCGTGCGGTACGGCGCTGCTGGAGGCGTGCGCGGAGGCCGGCATCCCCACCACCCCGTTCAACACGGGCACCACCGTCCTGCGGGGTGCGCACTGGTTCCAGATCAACGCCCGCGAGGACGGGACCCGCTCCTCGGCCTCGGTCTCGTACCTCCATCCCGTTCTCGGCAAGCGGCCCAACCTGGAGCTGCGGACCGGGCTCCAGGCGAAGCGGCTCCTCTTCGAGGGTGAGCGGTGCACCGGAGTGGAGTACCTGGAGCCCGACACCGTCCACAGCGGCAGGGTGCACGCCCGGCGCGAAGTGGTCGTGGCCTGCGGTGCGATCGACTCCCCCAAGCTGCTGATGCTCTCCGGGATCGGCCCGGCCGGCCATCTCCGGGAGACCGGGGTCGACGTCCGGGTCGACTCCCCCGGCGTCGGCTCGCACCTCCAGGACCACCCGGAGGGCGTGATCATGTGGGAGGCGAAGCAGCCCATGGTCACCACCTCGACCCAGTGGTGGGAGATCGGGATCTTCGCCGACACGGAGCCGGGCCTGGACCGGCCGGACCTGATGTTCCACTACGGCTCGGTCCCGTTCGACCTGAACACCTACCGGCGCGGCTACCCCACCTCGGAGAACGCGTTCTGCCTCACCCCGAACGTCACCCGTGCCCGCTCCCGGGGAACGGTCCGGCTGCGCACCCGGGACTTCCGGGACAAGCCCCGGGTCGATCCGCGCTACTTCACCGACGAGCACGATGTACGGGTGATGACGTACGGGCTCCGTCTCGCCCGGGAGATCGTGGCGAAGCAGCCGATGGCCGCCTGGGCGGGCACCGAGCTGGCACCGGGGGCGGGCGCGACCACGGACGCGGAGCTGTTCGACTACATCCGCGAGACCCACAACACCGTCTACCACCCGGCGGGGACGGTACGGATGGGCCCGGTGGACGACCCGGACTCGCCCCTTGACCCGCAGCTGCGGGTCAAGGGGGTCACCGGGCTGCGGGTGGCCGACGCTTCGGTGATGCCGGTGCTGACCACGGCCAATCCCTGCATCACGACCATGATGATCGGCGAGAAGTGCGCCGACCTCATCAAGGAGGCCTGATCACGAAGGCCTGACCGGAGAGGCCGATCGGGAAGGCCCGACCGAGGGGCCCCGATCAAGGCGGCCCCGATCACGGCGGCCTCATCGAGGCGGCCGGATCGACGAGAGCTGAGCCACTCGGCGACCTATTCGCACACACGTACGAATAGCGTTACGCTGATGCCATGGCCGTACACCTTCAGACCTCGCTCTTCGACCAGGGGAACGACATCGCCGTCCGCCCCCTGGACGGGCTGCGGCGTGAGCATCTCGGCCACGGCGCCTGGATCGACGTACTCCCGCAGTGGCTCCAGGGGGCCGACGCCCTGTTCGAGACGCTGGCCGGTGGTGTGGCCTGGCGGGCGGAGCAGCGGGTCATGTACGAGCGGGTGGTGGCGGTCCCGCGGCTGCTGGCCTTCTTCGGCGGGAGCGATCCCCTGCCGCACCCCGCGCTGGACGCCGCCCGTACGGCGCTGAGCGCGCACTACGGGAGCGAGCTCGGCGAGCCGTTCACCACGGCTGGGCTCTGCTACTACCGCGACGGCCGGGACGGGGTCGCCTGGCACGGAGACACGGTCGGCCGAGGCTCCACCGAGGACACCATGGTCGCGATCCTCTCCCTCGGGGCACCGCGCCATCTGGCGCTGCGGCCCCGCCGGCCTGGCCCCGTGCCCGTACGCCGGGCGCTCGGGCACGGTGACCTGATCGTCATGGGCGGCAGCTGCCAGCGCACCTGGGAGCACGCGATCCCGAAGACGGCACGGGCGGCGGGGCCGAGGATCAGCGTCCAGTTCCGGCCCGACGGCGTGCGCTGACCGCACCGCCGGGCGCACCGCGGAGCACACCGGTGGCGGCCGGAATCCGCCCCGATCGGCCGTGGCGCGGGCCTACCGCAGTTGTGCCCGCCGGGACCAGGGCGGATTCTGAAGACCATGGACCAGGCCGGTGTGGCGCGGTGAGCGCGACCAGAGCGGCGGATGCCGCCGACTTCCGGGGCCCCCTGGACATCGCCAGGGCGGCCACGGTGGTCCTGGACGGCCGGGAGACGGTCGTGGGGTGGAGCCCCGCCGCCGCCGAGCTGCTCGGTTACGGACCGCACGAGGCCGTCGGGCGGCCTCTGGGCGTTTTCCTCTCGCCGCTGCCCGCCGACGGCTCCCTCCCGGCCGCGTCGGACGGCCCGGGCCCGGCCGAGCGCCCGGGGCCGGGACCGCCCGACGGCGGCGAGATCCGCCTCGCGCGCCACCGGGACGGCCGGGAGCTGCTGGTGGCGACCACCGTGTGCCCGCTGGCGGGGGCGGGCGGCGGTCCCGGAGCCGAGACCCCGGGCCGGGTGCTGGTCGCCGCCGAGCTCGGGGCGCTGCGGCAGTGGGAGTCCCAGCTCGCCCTGCTCCAGGGGCTCGCCACCCAGTCGCCCGTCGGCCTGGCGATCTACGACACCGACCTCCGGCTGACCTGGGGCAACACCGCCTACGAGCGCGAGATCGGCAAGCCGCTCGCCGAGTTCCGGGGCATGCGGGCCGACGAGCTGTACTCCGGGGGCCGCTTCGTCACACCCGGCTACCCGCAGAGTCTCGACGCCGTGATGCACCACGTGATCGACACCGGCGAACCCATCCTGGACCTGCACTTCCAGGGGATTCCGCCGAGCGACCCCGGCACGGAACACCTGTGGTCGTGCTCCTACTACCGGCTGCAGGACGCGCACGGGCACGTGTTCGGGGTCTGCGAGGACGCCTTCGACATCTCGGACCGTCAGCGCGCCCAGCAGCGCCTGGCCCTGCTGGTGGAGGCAGGCCGCCGGATCGGCACGGTCCTGGACGTGGTCACCACCGCCGAGGAGGTCGCCGAGGTGACCGTGCCGGAGTTCGCCGCCGCCGTACGGGTCGACATCGCGCGGGCGACGGTGATGAGCGGGGAGCTTCCGGCGACCGGGAGTTCGGCGGCCATGGACCTGCTGCGGGTCGGTGAGCACTCCGCGGGGGCGGGGATCGCCGATCCGGGCGAGCCGCTCCAGCCGGGGAGCCCGGCGCACCGCTACCCACCGGTCTCCTATCCCCCGGGCTCGCCGCAGGACCGCTCGCTGGCCTCCGGCGGTCTCGTACTCGACGACAACGTCCTGGTCGTCCCGTTGCGCGTCGGCGGCAGCGTGCTGGGGCTCGTCACCTTCGTACGGAGTCCGCGTCCCGAGACGTCCGGCCGGACGGTCGCCCACGGTCCGGCGAACACCTTCGACAACGGCGAGGTCGCCCTGGCGGACGAGCTGGCGGCCCGGGCGGCGGTCTGCATCGACAACGCCCGCCGCTTCACCCGTGAGCGCTCGGCCTCCCTCGCCCTCCAGCGCCAGCTGCTGCCCCATCACGTGCCGCCGCAGTCGGCCGTCGAGATCGCCTACCGCTATCTGCCGTCGGACGATGTGACGGGGGTCGGCGGTGACTGGTTCGACGTGATCCCCCTCTCCGGGACCCGGGTCGGCCTGGTGGTCGGGGACGTGGTCGGCCACGGCCTCCAGGCGGCCGCCACCATGGGGCGGCTCCGCACCAGCGTCCGCGCCTTCGCCCAGCTGGACATGGCCCCGGACGAGCTGCTGACCCGGCTGGACGACCTGGTGGGGCAGCCGCTGGACGAGCGGCCGGGCGCGCGGGACGGCACGGCCTGCGACGCGTACGACGAGCTGACCACCGGGGCGACCTGTCTGTACGCGGTGTACGACCCGGTCTCGCGGCGCTGCGTCATGGCCCGGGCCGGGCATCTGCCGCCGGCCGTGGTGCACCCCGACGGGCACGTCACGTTCCCGGATCTGCCGGCCGGGCCGCCGCTGGGCCTGGGCGGTCTGCCCTTCGAGTCCATGGAGATCGAGCTGCCGGTGGGGAGCCTGCTGGCGCTGTTCACGGACGGTCTGGTGGAGGCCCGCGGCCACGACATCGACCAGGGCCTCGACGCGCTGGGCCGGGTGCTCGGCGCCCCCGCCGCCTCGCTGGAGGAGCTGTGCGACCGGGCCGTCTCCACGCTGGTGCCGGACGCCACGACCGCCGACGACACCGCCCTTCTGCTGGCCAGGACCCGGCAGCTGGACGAGAGCCGGGTCGCCGAGTGGGAGCTGCCCGCGGAGGCGGTGACGGTGGGGCGGGCGCGTGAGCTGGCCACCCGTCAGCTGAGCGGCTGGGGGCTCGATGAGCTCTCCTTCGCCACCGAACTGGTCGTCAGCGAGCTGGTCACCAACGCGGTCCGGTACGGCGGCGGGCCGCTGCGGCTGCGGCTCATCCGGGACCGCACGCTGCTCTGCGAGGTCGCGGACACCGGCCACACCTCGCCGCATCTGCGCCACAGCGCGGAGGACGACGAGGGCGGGCGCGGGCTGTTCATCGTCGCCCAGCTCGTCCAGCGGTGGGGGACGCGCTACACCCCGGCCGGCAAGACCATCTGGACGGAACAGGCCTTTCCGTCGGTCGACTTCGGCTGAATCTGATCGTTTTCCGGACCCTCACGGGCCCTTTCGTTGACAACATCAACATCTTTCGACTTAGGTGTGCCTTACCTAAGTCGACTGGGTGTCCGTGGTTCTGGTTCCGATGCCGAGAAAGGTGCTCGTTCGATGAGTGCTGTCCCCTCCACCCGTACCGTCGCCCGCACGGGCCTCGCCCTCCTCTCCGCCGCCGCCCTGGCGTTCTCGCTCGCCTCCCCCGCCGCAGCGGCGACCGGGACCCGCACGGTCACCGACGGGGGCACCACCTACAACCTGTCGCTGGCCGCCCCCGACACGGCGAACGCCGGCGGGCAGAACATCACCGTCACCGGCAGCGGCTACAACCCGGGGCAGGGCGTCTACGTCAGCCTCTGCGTGGTCGACGGGGCGCAGGGCGCCAACAAGCCCTCCCCCTGTCTCGGCGGCCAGGACGAGTCCGGCACGACCGGCGCCTCCCACTGGGTCTCCAGCCTGGGCGGCGGCACGCTCCCCAACAGCTCCGCCTTCGGCGCGGGCGGCACCTTCAGCGTGCGGATACACGTCAAGGCCGATCTCGGCGGCGGCAACATCTGCGGCGACACCGTCGAGTGCGCTGTCGTGACCCGCGCCGACCACACCGACACCAACGACCGCAAGTACGACGTCCACACGCCGATCGACTTCGTGTAGGACGCCCCCAGCCATCGGCCCGGCCCCGGCGCTCCTCGCCGGGGCCGGGCTCCCCGCGTCGTGACGAGGAATGACATGACACCCACTCCGGGCACCCCGCCGGCCGGCCCCGGCGGATCCCGCAGACCCGGCCGACGCCTCTCCGCGGCCGCCGTCGCCGCCCTGCTCCTCGCGGCGGTCCCCGCGGGCACCGCGGTCAGCGCCGACGCCTCCACCCCGAAGAGCGCCACGGGTCCCCAGGGCCAGAAGCTCACCGTCTCGGCCACCACCGGTCTCGACCCGGCGGGGCAGAAGATCCGCGTCACCGGCGAGGGGTACGGACTCACGGCCGGCATCTACGTCGCGCTCTGCAAGGACAACGGGGCGAACCGGGTCCCCTCCCCCTGCCTCGGCGGCGCCGACATGAGCGGCGGCTCGAAGAACTCGCAGTGGATCGTGCCTCCCGGCGATCCGTACGAGGGTGAACTCGCCCTGCCCTTCGGCTCGGGCGGCTCCTTCGACGTGGAGATCGAGATCCGGTCCGAGGGCGACGGGCTGGACTGCGCCGACGTGCCGTGCTCCGTCGTCACCCGGGCCGACCACCGCGCCGGCGGCGACCGTACGCAGGATGTGCGCATCCCCGTGGTCTTCGCGGACCAGGAGCCCGGCGTACCGGGCGGCGAGGGTGTCGGCGTACCCGCCGGAACCGTCTCGTACAAGCCGGTCGCCGACTTCACCTCGGCGGGCAAGCCGCTGGACCTGCTGCTCCACCCCGGCTCCGGAAAGCTGTACGTCGGCGCGGACAACCTCCCCGACACGGCCGACGTCGACGAGCGCGGGCTGTACGTACTGGACCCCGAGGACGGGAAGGCCGAGAGCTGGATAAGCCAGGCCCCCGGGCCGAACGGTGAGCCGCGCGCCTCGACGGCGGCACGGATCGCCGGACCGCTGCCGGGCGACGGCGTGGTCTACCACTACCCGCTGCGGGGCGTCGGAAGAGCCAAGGCGGGCGACGCGGCCGCCTCGGGCGTCTGGCTGGCCGGGTCGACGGTCACGGACATCGCGCCCGGTACGGCTGCGGGCACGGTGCTGGTCGCCCAGGGCGCGAAGCTCTCCGAGATCGGGACGGCGACCGGTGCGGTCATCCGCAGCGTCACGCTGCCGGGCGGCAACCGGTTCGCCGCCGACCCCGCCAGGGGCGCGGTCTGGTTCGGCGACTTCGCGGCCGGGAAGCTGCACCGGGTCGACCTGGTCTCCTTCTCGGTCACCGACTCGTTCGACCTGCCGGGGCCCGGCGGCATGGCGGGCTTCATCCAGGCCGACCCGGCGAGCGGCGCGGTGTGGGTGGGCGTCGACCGGTCCGTGCTGGTCCTCGACGCGACGGGCAAGCTGATGAAGACGCTGGTGGGCAAGGACCTGGCCCGGGACGCCGCCTTCGACGTCGGGAGCGGCCGCGCCTTCGTGGTCTGGCAGGACGGCGGGGACCTCTCGGACCCGGCCAACGACAACAACGGCACGCTCACGGTGTACGACAGCACCGGCCTCACCCCGGCGGCGAAGGACCTCTCGCTGCCCGGCAACCAGTCGCAGCTCGGCGCCGCCTCGCTCGCCGTCGCACCGGGCGGGGCCACGGTCTACGTGACCAGCCCCGCCGAGGGGAAGATCACCCGCCTCACCCGGCAGATCTCGCCCCTGGTCACCCAGGCACCCGCCGACCGCTCGGTGGAGGCCGGGGAGGAGGTGGCCCTCACGGCGCGCGCGGAGGGCACCCCCGAGCCCTCGGTCCGCTGGCAGGTGAGCACCGACGGATCGCAGAGCTGGCGGGAGCTGGACGGGGCCACCGAGCACGTGCTGACGTTCACCGCGAGGGGCGCCCAGGACGGTCACCGCTACCGCGCCGAGTTCCGCAACGAGGCCGGCACCACGCGTACGGCCCCGGTCACGCTGACGGTCACCGAGGCCACCGGCGGCGCGGACAGCGGTGGTTCGGGTGACAGCGGTGGATCGGGTGACTCCGGCGACCCGGATGGGCGGACCGGTGGCTCCGACGGCACCGCAACCGGTGTTTCGGGTACCGGTGGTGACGCTTCGACAGGTAGTGGCGGCACCGGCGGCGGCACCGGCGGCGGCTCATCCGCCGGCGCGTCCGGTTCCTCCGGATCCGCCGGCTCATCGGCCGGGGGCGCAGGTTCCACGGTCGGCGGCGGCGTCGGAGGCTCCTCCGGTACGGAGACGACGTCCGGCGGCAGCCTCGCGGCGACCGGGCTCACTGTGATCTCGGTAACTCTCCTTGCGGCAGGGCTCCTTGGCGTCGGGCTGCTGATCCACCGCCGGGCCAGGAGGCGTATGGCCGGCCTCGCCTGATCTCGTGGGCGCCCCCTTCCACCCCGGGCGGGCCGCCCACGGACCACGAACCCCCTGGACGCGCAGGTCGCTGCCAGGGGGTTCGTGCGTTCACTCCGGCGTGCGCCCGGAGTGCGCGCCTCCGCGTCCGGCCGTCGGCGGCCTCGCCCCACAAGCGCTTGCGGACCCGTTCATTCGTCAACTACCAGCTCTGGCAGGCGAGATCAGCGGGTTGAGCCGGATCGCGGGAGTCTGGACCGAGCCGTCTGAACTTCACGGGAACTCCAGCGAAATGGCACGTGTGTGGATATCGTGCACCGAGCGAGGGCGCATCCGTCAGTCCATGGGATCGGCGGATGCGTCGCGTTTGTGGGGGTGCGACTGTGACTGGGGGGTTCATGGGGCATGTCGAAATACCGGAAACTGACATATCCGGACCGGTGGGGGTCCGGGGCGCGCCGCGCCCCCGCACCGCCGCCTCGCGGAATCGTACGGCGGCCCTGGAGCAGCTGTGGAGGGCCCCGACAGCGGAGCGCGGCCCGGCCGGGCGGGCTCCGGCCCGCCGGAAGCCGGGGCACCACCCGTCGGTCGGTGCGCTGACCGATCTGCTGGCCATGGCCGGGCCCGCCTGGCTGCTGCTGCACCTGGGCGAACAGCCCCGCCCGTGGCTCGCCGCCACGGTCGCGGGTCTGCTGTGGACCGGGCTGCGCGGTACGCGCGGCCGGTACGCCGACCCGGCGCACGCCGAGCCGGGCGGTGCGTCCGGTGCCCTCGGGGACTGGCTGGTGTTCGTCGGGGTGCTGGCCGTCCTGCACGCGGCGGCGGGGGGTTCCGTGGACCCGGCGACGGCTGTCGTGGCCGTGGCGCCGGGGCTGCTGGTGGCCACCACCGTGGAGTGGCTGCGGCGCTGGCCGCGGACCGCGCGGCGGGGGCGGGCGGTGCGCCGGGTGCTGCTGGTGGGTGAGGCGGCGGGACTGGACCGGGCGGCCGAGCTTCTCAACTCCCGTACCGACCACGCCTATCGGCTGGTGGCCGCGATTCCGGTGGGACCGGACCGGCCGGGGTTCGAGGGCGTACAGGTGCCGGGGCGGCTCGCCTCCTGCCCGGCGGACGACGACGTGACGACGGTGCTCGGCGGGGCCTACGCCCATGACGCGGACCTGGTGCTGGTGGCTCCCGGGCCCCAGCTGACCGGGGACCGGCTGCGGCGGCTCGGCTGGGGGCTCCAGGACGCGGGCGTCGCCCTGTGCGTGGCCTCCGAGCTCTCCGGCATCGCGGCCGGCCGGGTCCGCCCGGTGACGGCGGCGGGGCTCACCCTGCTGCACATCGCGCCGCCGCTGCGCGGTGGCCCGCAGGGGGCGCTCAAGGCCGTACTGGACCGCGGCGGCGCCCTGTTCGGCCTGCTGGTGCTCTCACCGCTGCTGCTCGCGGTGGCGCTGAGTGTGCGGCTCTCCTCGCGCGGCCCGGTCTTCCACCGGCAGGTCCGCCAGGGCCAGCACAACCGGCCGTTCACCATGTGGAAGTTCCGCACGATGGTGGCGGACGCGGAGGCGCTCAAATCACAGCTGACCGAGGCCAACGAGGTCGACGGGCCCCTCTTCAAGATGCGCCAGGACCCCGGGTGACGCCGGTGGGACGGACGCTGCGCCGGACATCGATCGACGAACTTCCGCAGCTGTTCAATGTGTTGCTGGGCCAGATGTCCCTGGTGGGACCTCGGCCCCCGCTGCCCGAGGAGGCGTCCGGGTACGACGAGCGGGAGGGCCGCAGGCTCGCCGTGAAACCGGGGCTGACCGGGCTGTGGCAGGTCAGCGGCCGCTCCGACCTGTCCTGGCAGGAGACCGTCTCGCTGGACCTCTGGTACGTCGACAACTGGTCGGTGGCCACGGACATGGGGCTCCTCGCCCGTACGGTGCGCGCCGTCACCGACGGCCGCGGGGCCTACTGAGAACGGCGGGCGCGGCGATGCGAGGAACCCCGGTGCGCCACCGCGCGTCCGGCCAGCGCGGTGGGGAACGGTCAGGCGGTGGGGGCGAGCTGGCCCAGCCACCAGGCGTAGGTGCGGGCGATGCCGTCACGCAGCGGGATCTGCGGCTTGAAGCCGAGGGAGGTCAGCCGGGAGACGTCGAGGAGCTTGCGGGGGGTCCCGTCGGGCTTCGAGGTGTCCCAGCCGATCCGTCCCTGATAGCCAGTCACCTCGGCGATGGCCTCCGCGAGTTCGCGGATGGTGAGGTCCTCGCCGCAGCCGATGTTGACGGGCGCGTCACCGTCGTACGCCTCCAGCAGGCGGACACACGCGGCGGCCAGGTCGTCGACGTGGAGGAACTCGCGGCGCGGCGAGCCGGAGCCCCAGAGGGTGACCTCTTCGGCCCCGTCGCGCTGCGCCTCGTGGAAGCGGCGGATCAGCGCGGGCAGGACGTGCGAGGTCTCCAGGTCGAAGTTGTCGCCGGGCCCGTAGAGATTGGTGGGCATGGCGCTGATGTAGGAGGCGCCGTACTGCCGGCGGTAGGACTGGGTCTGGACGATTCCGGCGATCTTGGCGAGCGCGTACGCCTCATTGGTGGGCTCCAGCTCGCCGGTGAGCAGCGACTCCTCGCGGATCGGCTGGGGTGCGAGCCGGGGGTAGATGCACGACGAGCCGAGGAAGAGCAGCCGTTCGGTCCCCGCCGCGTGCGCCCCGGCGATCACGCTGAGCTGGATGCGCAGGTTGTCCTCCAGGAACTGCACCGGGTAGGTGCTGTTGGCCATGATGCCGCCCACCTTGGCGGCGGCCAGTACCACGGCGTCCGGGCGGATGTCCCGCAGATACGTCTCGGTCCGCGCGGCGTCGCGCAGGTCGAGGAGGCCGCGGCCGCGGGTGAGGACCTCGTGGCCGTCGTCGGCGAGGCGGCGGGCCACCGCCGAACCGACCAGTCCGCGGTGGCCCGCGACGAATATGCGGGAGCCGGGGCGCAGTAGGGGACGGGCGGATTCCTGGGGTGGGACGGGGAGTTCGGTCGTCATGGCTCGGATTGTGCCAGCAGTGAGGGACTGCGGAGATGTTTTGCCGCAGAACGCTCCAATTCCGATATGTCGGTGACCTGTTCGTCGCACAGACGGACAGCAGAGAAGGGGGAATCGTGGCGAAGACCGCGCTCATCACGGGAGTGACCGGCCAGGACGGCTCGTACCTGGCGGAGTTGCTTCTCGACAAGGGGTACACGGTCCACGGCCTGATACGTCGCTCGTCGAGTTTCAACACCGAGCGGATCGACCACATCTACCAGGGTCCTGAGGAGCCGGAGCGCTCCTTCGTCCTGCACCACGCGGACCTGACCGACGGCGTGGCGCTGGTGAACCTGTTGCGCGACATCCAGCCCGACGAGGTCTACAACCTGGGCGCCCAGTCCCATGTGCGGGTCTCGTTCGACGCCCCGCTCTACACCGGTGACGTCACCGGGCTCGGCACCATCCGGCTGCTCGAGGCGGTCCGGGCCAGCGGCGTCCAGACCCGGATCTACCAGGCCTCGTCCTCCGAGATGTTCGGCGCCAGTCCGCCGCCGCAGAACGAGAAGACCCCGTTCCACCCGCGCAGCCCGTACAGCGTGGCGAAGGTCTACTCGTACTGGGCGACGGTCAACTACCGCGAGGCCTACGACATGTTCGCCGTCAACGGGATTCTCTTCAACCACGAGTCGCCGCGCCGCGGTGAGACCTTCGTGACCCGGAAGATCACCCGTGGGGTGGCCCGGATCAAGGCCGGGCTCCAGGACCGGCTGCACCTGGGCAACCTGGACGCGGTCCGGGACTGGGGGTACGCGCCGGAGTACGTGGACGCCATGTGGCGGATGCTCCAGTGCGACACCCCGGACGACTACGTGGTGGCGACCGGTGAAGGGGTCAGCGTCCGGCAGTTCCTGGAGTTCGCCTTCGAGCACGCGGGCCTCGACTGGGCCGAGCATGTGCGGTACGACCCGAAGTACGAACGTCCCAGCGAGGTCGACGCGTTGATCGGTGACGCCTCCAAGGCGGAGGAGCTGCTGGGCTGGAAGCCCGAGGTCAAGTCCCGTGAGCTGGCCCGGATCATGGTCGACGCGGACATCCGCCTGCTCTCGGACCAGCTGACCGGGGCCGCCGTCCGGGTGGACAGATGAGGGGGGCAGGCGGTCGAGGACGCCCCCGGCGCGGCCGGGTCCTCACCGCCGTCCTCGCGCTGGCCGCCGGGGTGCTCGCCCCGGTGGCCGCCGCGCCCTCGGCGGTGGCGCTCACCGGCCCGGCCGGCTGCACCGCCGACCACCTGCCCGCCTACCCGGCCAAAGGGATCGCGTGGTCGCTGGCGGAGGCGAACGGGGTCGTCCACCCGGGCGGCGGATTCCAGTCGGTCAGCGGGCAGGCCCGGCGCTCTTTCGGGGCGCTGACCGCCGCCCAGGTCGCCGCCCACCACCGGCTGGCCCAGGCCCCCGCCCCGGCCGGGCAGGTCCTCAAGGGGGCCCGGCTCCAGTTCCGTACGTCGTCGGATCCGACGGCGGGCTCCACCGACAGCCACACCGTGGTGCCGGCCACCGGCGCCCGGACCGAGTCGGCGGTCACCTACAACTCCCGGCTGGCGCTCTCCGCGTCCGTGCTGGGGAGCATCACCGGCGCAACCGGCGTCTCCACCGAACACTCGGTGGAGCTCACCGCGCCGGCACTGGGCGGGGCCCTCGGCTCCGCCTACTCACTCGCCCTGACCAGCAGCGGGACCGACAGTCCGCGCATCTGGTCGAGCGAGGCAGCATCGGCGGCCGCCAGGCCGCAGCTCGTTCTCACCTTCGGAGCTGAATGATGAACGGAAGTACGGGGCAAAGAACCGGAGGACGTGGCCGTATTCGGGCCGCTGCCGCCGCTCTCTGCCTGCTGGCCGGAGTCCTGACCGCCACGGCGGTCGGGAGTTCCCCGGCAGCGGCGCTGACCCCTCCGGTGGCCATCACCGCGGACGACCTCTCCACCTGGCAGACCAACGGCATCGTCTGGTCGATGGCGGCCGGCGACGGCGTCGTCTACGCGGGCGGCACCTTCTCCACCCTGCGGCCGCCCAAGGCGGCGGCCGGCACCAATGAGCAGTCCGCGGTGAACTTCGCCGCCTTCGACGCGGCGACAGGGGCGCCCACCGGCTGCTCGCTGGCGTTCACCGTCTCCTCGGGGACCGCGACCGTACGCTCGCTGGCGCTCTCCCCCGACGGGGCGACGCTGTACGCGGGAGGCCAGTTCGGGGCGGTGAACGGGATCGGGGTCAGCAACATCGCGGCGATCGACACCGCCACCTGCACCGTCCGCAACAACTTCAAGATCGCCGTCTCGGCCACCGTGCGCGGTCTCGCCGTCACGTCCGACACGGTCTATCTGGCCGGCGACTTCACCAGCGTGGGCGGCCAGAGCCGGGGCCACTTCGCGGCCGTCTCCACCGCCGGAGCCTCACTCCTGCCGTTCACGGCCAACGCCGACGAGGTGGCCCGGGCCATCGAGGTGACCCCGGACGGGCAGAACGTCCTGCTCGGCGGGGACTTCTTCCAGATCAACGGCACCAACACCCACGCGCTGGCCGTGGTGAACGCCACCACCGGACAACTCACCAAGTCCTACGCGGGTTTCATCCACAACAACTCCACCGTGCAGGACATCACCACCGACGCCAGCGGCTTCTACACCGCCAACGAGGGCACCGGCGGCGGGGTGTTCGACGGCCGGATCGCCCTGAACCTGAGCGACTTCCAGCAGCGCTGGCGCGACACCTGCCTGGGCGCCACCCAGGCCGTGGCGGTCTACTCCGGTGTGCTCTACAGCGGAAGCCACGCCCACGACTGCTCCTCCATGGGCGCCTTCCCCGACCAGCCGCGCAAGCACCTGCTGGCCCAGTCGGTCGACGACCCTCAGCTGCTGCCCTGGTTCCCGGACACCAATGACGGCATCGGGGAGCCGGTCGGTCCGCGGGTGATGACCCAGACCGGCAAGGGCGACCGTCACTACCTGTGGGTCGGCGGCGAGTTCACCACCGTCAACGGCGCACCGCAGCAGGGGCTGACCCGGTTCGCGGACGGACCCGACACCGGGGCGCCCTGGGTTCCCAACGTCAGCCTGTCCACGCTGAATCCGGGGAAGATCGAGGTCAACTGGCAGACCAGCTTCGACACCGACGACGGTGAGCTGACCTACCGGATCTACAAGGACGGGTCGAACACCCCCATCCACACCACGACCGGCTACTCCGTCTTCTGGAACCGGCCGCAGCTGACCTGGACGGACACCGACGTCGTGCCGGGCCAGACCTACTCGTACCGGATCACCGCGAGCGACGGCATCAACACCAGCGCCAAGTCCCCCGCCCAGTCCGCCACCGTGGTGACCACGACCGAGGCGTACCCCGCCCGGGTCAAGGCCGACGGGGCCTCCCTCTACTGGCGCTACGACGAGGGCACCTCCACCTTCGCCCACGACAGCAGCGGCAACCTCAACAACGGGTTCCTGCGCAACGCCCCCGCCTACCGGCAGACCCCCGCGGCCGTCGCCGGCCCGTCCACCGCGATCGGGTTCAACGGCACCAACCAGTACGCGTACAGCAACCGGCAGCACCCCCAGCCGACCCGGTTCTCGGTGGAGACCTGGATCAGGACGACCACCAGCCAGGGCGGGAAGATCATCGGCTTCGGGAACCTGAACCAGCAGAACAGCACCCGCCACGACAAGCACGTCTACATGCGCAACGACGGACGTCTGGTGTTCGGCGTCAACAGCGGCGGCACACGCACGGTCACCACCTCGGCCGCCTACAACGACGGCCAGTGGCACCACGTCGTCGCCACCCAGGGGCCCCTGGGCCAGGGGATGTCGCTGTACGTCGACGGACAGCTGCGCGCGTCGAACATCCTGTACTCCTCCAACGAGAACTACCCCGGGTACTGGCGGGTCGGCGGGGACAACCTGTCCGGCTGGCCGAACCGTCCGACGAGCAACTTCTTCGCCGGACAGATCGACGAGACCGCCGTCTATCCGACCGCGCTCACCGCCTCCCAGGTCAGCGCGCACTACGCCCTGAGGAATGGCTGATCGATGAGGAATCCGTTCCTGGCCGGCGCCGCCGTCGTCATGACGGTGGCGGCGCTGGCCGCCTGCGGCTCGTCCGCGGACGGGAACGGGCCGGAGGCCGCGGGCGTCCAGCGCCCCGCGGCCTCCGGGCCCTCCGTCCCCGGCCCGTCCGCCGCCACACCCACACCCGCCGCGCCCACGGCACCCGCCATCGAGGAGCCGGCGGTCCCAGGACCGTCCGCTCCCCCCGCGAAGGCCGAGGGCCCCCGGACACCCTCCGGCGAGATCACCCCGGCCACCGGGACCTTCACCAAGAGGCAGAAGGAGTATCTGGCCGACCGGGTGCCCAAGGGCATGGACCCGGCCGCCGTGCTCCAGACCGGCCAGGAGACCTGCGACAAGCTGCGCTACCTGGTCAAGGCCGACCGGGACACCGCCGTGGGCGCGATCGCCACCCAGGAGATCCCTGACGTACCGGCCGCCGTGGCGGGCCTCTGCCCGCAGCACCAGGACCTGGTCGACGAGGCCGCGTACACCTATGTGGACGGCACCCACACCGGGAAGGCGCTGCGGCCCGGCGTCTACCGCTCCGCCTCCCCCACCACGCACTGCTCGTGGCAGATCGAGGGGGCGGGCGGCAAGGAGCTGGCCTCCGGCACCTCCGGCACGGGGAAGTCCCGGAAGATCACCATCCCGAAGTCCGCCCGTACGTTCACCTCCACAGGCTGCTACGCCTGGCTGCCCGAAGGAGTCAAGGGATGACCGCAGGCAAGACGAAGCTCCCCATAGCCGTGGCGATCCCCACGAAGAACGAGGGCCTGAACATCGCCGAGGCGGTGAAGTCGGTGCTCGGCCACTTCGAGGCGGTCGTCGTGGTGGACTCACACAGCTCCGACGACACGGTGAAGATCGCCGAGGAGTGCGGGGCCGAGGTGGTCACGTACACCTGGGACGGGGGTCATCCGCGGAAGAAGCAGTGGTGCCTGGAGAACGTCCGTACCGATCTGGACTGGATCCTGCTGCTGGACGGCGACGAGCGGCTCAGCCCCGGACTGCTGGCCGAGCTGCGGGAGACCTTCCGGGATCCGGCGGCGCCGAAGCCCGCCGCGTACGACATCCCGCTCGGGTACTGGTTCTCGGGGAAGCGGCTGCGGCACGGATACACCATCCGCAAGCGGTCGTTGACCGACCGCACCCGCTCCTACTACCCCGAGGTCGGGGACCTGGACGCGCCCGGCATCGGGGAGGTCGAGGGGCACTACCAGCCGGTCGCGGCGACCGCCGGAACGTTGAAGAACCCCATCGAGCACCAGGATCTGGACCCGGTCACCGCCTGGTTCGAGCGGCACAACCGGTACTCGGACTGGGAGGCGTGGCTGGAGCACCACCCCCAGGTGAAGGAGCAGGTGCGCCAGGTCAAGTCACGCCAGGGGCAGTTGTTCCACAAGGCCCCGTTCAAGCCGGTGGTGTCGTTCGCCTACATGTACCTCTACCGGCGGGGCTTCCTGGACGGCCGCGCCGGGTTCGACTTCGCACTGGCGATGAGCTTCTACCGCTGGCAGATCGCTCTCAAGTCCCGTGAGAAGCCTGTACGTTGACGCACGGGCCCTTCACCCTCGCCTCCGGCGGACCACGTCCTCGTAGGTCCGCCGGAGGGTGGCGGTGACGGCTTCGATGGTGAACTGCTCGTTGACCAGCTCCCAGGCGGCCTTGCCCGCCCGCTCGGCGGCCTCCGGCTCCAGCAGCTCCAGGATCGCGTCGGCGACCTTGCGGGCGTTGGCCGCGTCCTCGCCGACCCGGCTGTCGATGACCCGGCCCGAACCGGCCTCCGCCACATCGGGCGCCTGGCCGCAGGTGCGGGTGATGATCACCGGAGTGCCGACCGACATCGCCTCCAGGACCGAGACCGGGAACGGCTCCTCGATGGCGGGGAGCACATACACATCGGCGTCGCGGTCGGCGGCGAGCACCTCGTCGTGCTCCAGCGGGCCCACATGGTCCAGGGAGTCCGTGACGCCCAGCTTCCGGGCGAGGGCGAGAGTGCCGGCCAGCGCGCCGGTGTCCGGCCCGGCCAGCACGAAGCGGGCGTCCGGGTGGCGGGCCAGGACGTGCGGCATCGCGGAGACGAAGTCCTCGGGCCGCTTGCGCTCCTGGATGCGGGCGAGGTACAGGATGGTGGGCGGGCGGCCGGGGTCGCGGGCGGGCTTGCGCGCCTGCGGGCGGACACCGTTGACCAGCCGTACGGTACGGGTGAGCGGGACGGGGGCCGCGACGGCGTTCACATCGACCCGCTCCATCTCGGTGAGGTGCAGGACGGCATCGGCCTCGCGCAGCACCTTGCGGACCCCGAGGACGTCGGTGAGCTGGGCGACCTTCTTCTCGGTGGGGTCGATCATGCCGTGGGTCTGGACGACCAGCGGCGTACGGGTCGCGAGCGCGAGGAGCGCCGCGGGCAGGGTCACCAGGTCCCGCATCAGGTGGACGTGTACGAGGTCGGCGCCGCGCATCATGCGGCGGGCGGTGCGCAGCAGCGCGGCGGAGGTGATCCCGCTGACCTCGAACATCGGAAGCAGATGCCGGGCCTGGAAGAGATGGACCGGAACTCCCTCCACATGACTGGGGAGTTCACCGTCGGGGAAGCCGTCGCCGAGGGCCATGACACGGGCGTCGTCACCGGCGGCCCGCTGGACCTTGGACAGGTTGAACGCCACCCGGGTCGGACCGCCGAAGGCGTGGTCCGGAGTGTGGAGCGTGACAACGTGCAGGATTTTCACCAGAGTTCCCCTCGACCATGGCCACTTGTTCACAGCCTAGTCATCGGCCCTCCCCAAGTGGGCTGATTCGTTAGAGTGTTCAGCGGTTCACGGATCTCTGGGGGGCGCATGACGTCGGTGCACACGTCGGCGCGGGGAGAGGCCGACGGCGCGGTCGCGCGGCCCGCGCGGCCGGGGCCCGGGGCGGTGTCCTGGAGCCGGCCGAGCGGCCGATCGCCTGGTCGATGCTGTCGCGGGCGCTGTCGGTGCCGCTCATCCTGGGGCTCGTCTGCTTCCTGCCCGCGGTGATCGCAGCCCAGCCCGGCAACGGGGTCCGGGACGCGGCGTACTGGCTCCAACTGGTGCTGACCTGCTACGCGGGGGCCCGGCTGGCGACGATGATCCTCTCCACCCGGCGGCGGCTGCTCCAGGGCGTCTTCTGGATGTTCGTGTACATCGCGATGGGCGTGGCGCCGTTCGCCCAGGTGGTGATCGGGCAGACGCCGACGCCGATGGTGGGTCCGCGCCAGGACCTGATCACGGCCACGGCGATGGTCCTGTTGGGGTGCGCGGCCTACGACCTGGGGGCGCTGCTGGCCTCGCGCCGGCCGCTGCGGCGGCGTACGGCCTCCCCGCGCGGCTCGGGCGGGGGCGGGCCGGCCGTGGCGCATCCGCTGCGGCTGCGGCTGCTGGTGCTGGTGGCGTTCGTGGCGAGCGCGTTCTACGTGATGAAGCTGGGCGGGCCCGCGGTCTTCTTCACCAGCCGGCAGGAGATCAACGAGACCGTCGCGGCGAGCGGGGTGGTGACGGAAGGGTCCAATGTGGGCTCGGCCTTCATCAAGGGCTTCGGCCAGGTCCCGGCGCTGCTGGCGATGCTCTTCTACACCCGCCGTCTGGCGACCTCCTACCGGGCCCGGCGGACGCCTTCGACGGTGCTGGTGTGGGTGGCGCTGGTGGCGCTGAACCTGGTGGTGAACAACCCGATCTCCAACGCCCGTTACTGGTTCCTGACGGTGCTGATGGCGTTCGTGTTCACCGCGATGCCGAGCAGTGCGGCGGTCTACCGCACGGTGCTGGCGACGGGGGTGGTGGGGGCGCTGGTGGTGTTCCCGTACGCGGACAAGTTCCGCTACGACGACGAAGCACAGCGGCCCGCGCAGTCGGCCTCGGTCTTCGAGCCGCTGGTGACCAAGGACTACGACCAGATGGTGATGTTCGCCAACACCATCTCGTGGGTCGACACCCGGGGCCACACGTACGGCCGCCAACTGACGGGCTCCGCCCTGTTCTTCGTGCCGCGCGCGGTGTGGAGCGGGAAGCCGGAGGACACCGGGGTCCGGGTCGGGCAGTGGATGGGGCTGCGGATGACCAACCTCTCGGCCCCGCTGTGGACCGAATTCTGGGTCGACTTCGGCCCGGCCGGAATGGCCGGGGGGATGGCGCTCATCGGGTACGCGGCGGCCCGTACCGACCGCCGGTACGCACTGGCCGTCACCCGGGCGGGGCCCGGTCCCGGGAGTGCGCTGGCCATCGCCGCGCCGCTGATCGCCGGATACACCTTCATCCTGCTGCGCGGACCGCTGCTCCAGGCGGCGGGGAAGCTGGCCATCGCGGCGCTGTGTCTGCTGCTGATCAGCACGTTCAGGGAGCAGAGGGCAGCGCGTCGGCGGTGACGGCCCCCTCGGGCGCCGGCGTGCGGCGGCGGATGCGGGCCACCCGGATCCAGGTGGCAACGGCCTTGCAGAGCGAGCCCAGGAACAGCCCCCAGGCGGCGCCCAGGACGCCCCCGACGACGTAGCCGCCCGCGAGGAACGCCACGGTGGTGAGCGAGAAGACCACCTGGATGGCGAGCGTGGTGCGCGGGTCCAGCATCCGCAGGGCGAGCAGCCCGCAGGTGCCGACGGCCATCGCCGCGTACTGGCTGCCGGTCGCGGGCAGCAGCCCGGCGGCCACGGACCAGGTGTCGCCGAGGAGTTGGCGTCCGGCGCGGTCCGGGAGGAGGGCCAGAGCGGTGGCCCAGAGTCCGGCGGTGGTGGCGAGGACGGCGGCGAGGGCTGCGGTGGCCCGGACGCGGCTCCGCTCGTCGTCGATGCGGCCGAGCAGCGGGGGGCCGAAGGAGGTGGCGGAGGTGAAGAGCACGTTCAGCGGCCCGAACAGGGTGGTGGCCCCGCGCAGGGCGCCGACCAGGAGCGGGTTGCCGACGGCGCCGAGGCCGAGGACGGAGAGCTGGCTGGTCGCGTTGCCCACGCCGAACTCGACGGTGAACCGCTGCCCCAGGTGCCCGCGCCGGAGCATCGGCCGCAGCACCAGCGGGGCCCCGGCGGTGGAGCGGTGGAGCAGGGCGGCGGAGAGCAGCAGCGCGGGCAGGGCGGAGAGGCCCCAGAGCGTGACCAGGCGGGCGGGCGAAACCCCGTACGCCTGCGTCCCGAGCGCACCCAGGACGCAGGTGAGCCGCAACAGGTCGCAGAGCAGGGCGAGATGGGGCTGCTGGAGGGTGGAGAAGGCATACCGTACGGCGTCCTGGCCGAGCACCACCGGCAGGACCAGGCCGAGCATCACCAGCGCCCGGGCGGTGTCCCCGGGGACGAGGAGGCAGACGGCGGCCAGGAGCGCTCCGAGCGTCGCCGCGGCGAGCACGGTGAAGACGACGGCCGAGCGGCAGGCGCCGCGGGTCTCTGTCCCCGCCCCGCGCTTGAGGACCAGCGGCTGCCCGGTGTACGCGCCCGAGATGCCGAGCAGCACCGTGAAGACCAGGTAGACGGCGGAGAAGCGGGCGAAGTCGGCGACGGTGGAGAGCCGGGCGGCGGCCACCAGCACGAGGATGTTGGTGAGCGCCGCCACGCCCTGGTCCGCGACCGAGCAGAGCACGGCCGTACGGGCTCTCACCGCCGCGCCGCCGGAAGCGTCAAGGAGCGCAGACCGAGGGTCTCGGTGGGGTCGCCGGTGATCTCGGGCCCGTCCGGCTCGGTGGTGGCGGTGGGGCCGCCACCGCCCCGGCGCCGGGTGGACTTCGGGTGGCGCTCGGAGCGGGTCAGCCGCCGCCGGGGCGGGTGGAGCAGGGCGCCGAGGACGGAGCCGCCGGAGGCGCCGATGATCTCGCGGATGCGCTCCAGGTCGCTGCGGTGCACATCGCGCGGGTCGCAGACGATCATCACGCCCTCCACCCGGTCGACCAGGGCGACCGCGTCCGCGTAGGAGAGGACGGGCGGGGCCAGGACGATGACGACGTTGCCGGGCCGGTCGGCCTCGGCGACGATGCGGCCGACCGGGGTGGAGGTCAGGGCGCGCGGCACGTTGTCGACGGTGGTGCCGGGGATCAGGGCGAAGGCGCCGGACCCGGGGACGTCCACGTTGGAGCGGCCGCCGGTGGGCCAGCTGCCGTCGCCCTCCTCGGCGGCCCAGCGCGGCGGGCGGACCTCGTGCGCGGCGGAGCCCAGGGACCGGGCGAGGGAGGGTGTACGCAGGTCGGCCTCGACCAGCAGGACGTCACGGCCCATCTCGGCGAAGGCGGCTGCCAGGTTGGCGGCGGCGGCCGCGGCTTCCTCGTTGTCGCCGCGCGGGGCGGTGACCAGCAGGCGGCGGCTCTCGGCGAACGAGGGGTCGTAGGCGAGCCGGAAGGCGACCGCGCGGTACTCCTCGGCGAGCCGGGAGCCGCTGCGGCCGATGGCGAGGACCGCCCCGGCGGCGGCGCGCTCGCGGGGCAGGGTGCCGAGCAGCGGGGCGCCGAGCGAGCGGACCAGCTCGCGGGTGGAGCGTACGGCGGGGTCGAAGACGAGCCGCACCCAGGAGAGCAGCAGCCCGAGGGCGAGGCCGACGACACCGCCGAGGCCGAGCAGCAGCGGCAGGCCGGGGCCGGTGGGTGAGGTGGGGGCGACCGGCTTCTTGTTGAGGTAGCCGGGGGTGGTGTCCAGGGCCTTGAGCTCGGAGATCTTCCGGCTGAGCTCGGAGATGGAGACGATGATGTTGGCCCGGGCGCTGGTGACGTCGTCGGCCGCGCCCGAGCCGACCTGCTTCTCCAGCATGTCGCGCTTCTCCTCCAGCGGGTCCAGCTGGGCGCGGTAGCCGTCGGACATGTTCTTGATGGAGTCCTCGGTGCGCGCCTTGCGGTGGGCCAGATACGCGTTGGCGAGGGCCTCGGCGCGGGCCCGGGACTGCTCGGGGGTGGCGCCGGTGTAGGCGAAGCGGAGGGTGAGGGTGTTGGGCGGGTTGGTGACCTGGAGGCCGGCGAGCAGCTCCCGGGCGGTGACGTCGTCGCCCTTCTTGAGCAGCGTGCCGGCGGCCAGGGTGCCGACGGTGTCGCTGACGGCGGTCTGGCGCTCGGAGCCGATGTTGATGCCCTTGTCGGCGGTGGCGCCGCTGGCGAAGGGGTCGGAGATGGCTGAGCGGACCAGCACCTCGCCGGTGGCGGTGTAGACATCCTCACCGCTGAGGGCGAGGTAGCCGCCGCCCAGCAGCCCGATGACGACACCGACCGCCAGCAGCGCGCGGTAGCGCAGGAGTTGGCGGAACTGATCGCGCAGCAGTGCCGGTTCGTCCTGGTCGTCCAGGACACGGTTCACGGGGGTCATCGACGGGGGCTCCCTTGTCCGTCCTGCAAGGCCTCGGCGAGCAGATCGTCGAAGCGGGCGAGGCCCGCCTCCCGGCTCAGATGGCGCGCCACGTACTCCGGGCCCCGGCCCCCAGCGCGTCGGCGGCGGCCGGGTCGGCGGCCAGCTTCCGTACCGTCGCCAGCAGGGCGGCCGGGTCCTCGGGGGCGACGAGCAGCCCGGCCCCCGAGCGGCGCACCTCGTCGGCGGTGCCGCCCTCGTCGGCGACGGAGGCGATGACGGGGCGGCCTGAGGTGAAGTACGAGGTGAGCTTGGAGGGGACGCTCATGTCGAGGACGGAGGCCCGCTGGGTGACCGCGAGGACATCGGCGGCGGCGAGGATGTCGGTGAACTCCCCGGCCCCCGCCGGCTCCAGGAAGTCCACGTTGGGCAGTCCTTCGGCGCGGGCGCGCAGGGCGTCGCGCTGGTTGCCGTCGCCCATCAGGACGACCCGGACGTCCGGGGCGAGCCGGGCGGTGTCCACGAGGACTTCGAGGCCCTGTTTGAGGCCCATGTTGCCGGAGTGCAGCAGGACGGGGGTGGCCGGGTCCCAGCCGAGCCGGGCCCGGGTGACGGTCCGGTCGGCGGTGGGCCCTTGCACATGGGTCCAGTTGGGGACGAGCCGGATGCGGCCCGGGTCGACGCCGAGGGCGGTGACGCCGGGGACGAAGCTCTCGTGGATGACGCCGACGAGGGCGGCGCCGCTCAGCGCGTACCGCTCGGCCGCCGCGGCGACCACGGCCGCCCTGCCGCCGCCCCGGATGCCGCTCTGCGCGGCGGCGGCGCCCATCAGGTCCTGGACGACGGGGAGGTACGGGACGCGGTGGTGGCGGGCGAGCCGGGCGCCGATGACGCCGCCGGCGAGGCTGGGCATCTGTGCGATCACGGCGTCGGGTCGGCCCGGCGGCGGTGCGAACAGCCCGGTGGCGAGGACGGACGCCTCGAACGCGGCTCGCTTGAGGGCGGTCTGACGGGACGGCACATAGTGCCTGCGCCGGTGCACTCCGACGCCGCCGCGTACCTCCACCGTCCGCCACACACTGCGGTACGCCTCGTCCAGCTGCCAGGACGGGTAGTGCGGCATACCGGTGAGCGCCCGCACCCGGGCGCCCGACGCGGCCCAGTGCTCGGCGAGTTGAGTGGCGTACGGGCCGATGCCCGTGACCTCTGGTGCGTAGTTCGTCGAGACCACCAGAAGGCGGCGGTTCAGAAACGGCCTGTGCCGTTCGACATCGGACATCGGACGATCGCCTTCCCCCCACAACAGCCGCTGCTCCCTGCGGGAACAGCCCCCTGCCGAGCTTATCCGTTCACGGCCTGCACAAGTGTTCTTCACAGTAAGGTCGTTGGAACATCACCGGATCAGATCGACCGTGGGGGGAGAGATACGGATGGTGCAGCACAGGGTGGGGTACGCGCCCGGGGTGTACGACCTGTTCCATGTGGGACACCTCAACATCCTGCGGCATGCCCGCAGTCAGTGCGACTACCTCGTCGCGGGGGTCGTCTCGGACGAGATGGCCGCCCTCGCCAAGGGCCACACGCCCGTCATCCCGTTGCGCGAACGGCTGGAGATCGTCCGCAGCGTGCGGTTCGTCGACGCCGCGTTCGTGGAGACCGTGCCGGACAAGGTCGAGACCTGGCAACAGGTCCGGTTCGACGTGATCTTCAAGGGCGACGACTGGCGGGGCACGGAGAAGGGGAAGAAGCTGGAGCGCGACTTCGCCGAGGTCGGCGTGGAGGTCGTCTACTTCCCGTACACCGTGCACACGTCCAGCACCCAGCTGCGCCGGGCGCTGGACGTGCTGGTCAGCCGGGACGGAGCGCTCTCAGCTCCCTGAACCACTTGGTGAGGAAGGCCGCCAGGAAGAGCGTGTGGACCACCGCGAGCACGGCGTACCCGGCCCGGAAGGCCCCGGGTGCGCCGAGCAGCAGGAACACCAGGCAGAACACCCCGTAGTCGGCGGGGAGCAGGCCCACGGCGCGCACCCTTGACATGGGAGCGGGCGGAGAGCCCTCGGGTGCGCCGGTCGCCGCCGCTTTACCGAGGTGTTCGCGCAGCAGCCCCGCGCAGAAGGTCACCACAGCGGCCAGCTGGAAGCCCAGCGGCAGCAACAGCCACGCGTCCGAAGGCAGTTCGCCGAAGCGGTAGAAGGAGATCAGCACGGCGGTGTGGACGAGCACCAGCTTGCCGCAGTCCACGACATGGTCCAGCCACTCCCCGTCGGGCCCGCCCCGGCCGGTGAGCCGGGCGAGCTGGCCGTCGGCGGAGTCGAAGGCGAAGCCGATCGCGAGCGCCGCCCAGACGACCGGCCCCAGCGTCCAGGACGGCTCCACGAGCGCTACCGCCGCGAGCGCGGCAAAGGTGAACAGTGCGCTGAACAGCGTCACTTGATTGGGCGTCAGCCCCGCCCGGTACGCGCCCGCCGCGAGCACCCGCCCGGCCGGGCGGTTCACGTACCGCGAGTAGAGCGAGACGCCCTTGGCGCTCTTCTGTGCGCCGCGCAGTTCGCGCAGCACTGTGCCCGTGCTTCCCATACGCCCCCCAGCGTCCGGCATTGCCCGCATCATGGCATGCGGGCACCCGGGCCGGAGGGTGATTGACCGGGCCGGAACAGTTCCGTGATCATGCCGGGCCGGGGGCCGCCTCGGTCATGCCTGGCCGGGCGGCTGACGTCCGTCGGTGAGCTGCTCGTCCAGCTCGTCGAAGAGCAGTTCCTCGTGCTGGACCTGTCCGGTGCGGTACGCGGAGCGGGCGACCAGGTGCGAGGCGACCGGGCCCGTGAGCATCTGGAAGAAGCCGATGAGCGCGAGGGTGGCGAGGTCCATCCCGGTGCGGAGCCGCAGCGCGACCCCGGCCAGCACCAGGAGCATGCCGAGGGTCTGGGGCTTGGTCGCGGCGTGGCTGCGGGAGAGGACGTCGGGCAGCCGGAGCATGCCGATCACCCCGAGCAGGCAGATCGCGGCGCCGAGGAGGACGAGCAGGGCCCCGGCCGTGTCGAGGATCTGGAGCCAGTCGTTCACTGCGGACCTTCCTTGGTCTCGTCGGCCTCCGGAGCCGGTGCCCGGGACGGGACCGTGACGGCGGGCCGGTCGCGTACGGCGATGAAGCGGGCGATGCCCACCGAGCCGGTGAAGCCGAGGAAGGCGAGCACCAGCATGACCGGGAAGTAGAAGGAGTCCAGCGCGACAGCGGACTTGGCTCCGAGGCCGGCGATGATCAGGGCCGCGATCACGTCCAGCGAGATGGCCCGGTCCAGCATGGACGGGCCGCGCCAGATGCGGACCAGCAGCAGCAGTCCGGCCACCAGGATCAGGACGATGGCGGCGGTCAGCAGAATGCGGTCGACCTGTTCGAGAACGCTCATGGTGCGGGCCTTCCGGCGGCGAGCTGCGGCGGTGGGGGCGGTTCGGCGACGCGGGCGATCTCGTCCCGGGTGCCGAAGGCCCGTACGGTCAGTTCCTCCAGTCGCCAGACCTGGCGCCGGGCGGCTTCGAGCTCCTCGGGCCGGTCCGCATCCAGGACGTGCAGGAAGACGGTGGCGGTGGCCCGGCGCACCTCGATGACGGAGCCGCCCGGCACGTTGGAGACGGCCACCGCGACGGCGGCGAGCATCAGGTCGCCGCGGCAGCGCAGGGGCACGCCGATGACGGCGGCCCGGTGCGGAGTGCTGCTGAAGATCTGCCGGGTGACCCGTACGCCGGAGGTGTACATGTCGTAGAGCAGATAGCCGGCGAGGCGGATGATGCCCCACGGGTGGAGCCGGAGCCCCAGGTCGACCGGCGGCAGCGGGAAGGCCAGGCAGACGGCGCTCGCGACGATCACGCCCGTGATGATGTTGGCCAGGTTGAAGGTGGACCAGAGCAGCACCCAGATGAAGGTGAGCCAGGCGATCAGCGGCAGGTCCAGCACCCGCCCGCGCTTGCCGACCTTGCAGCTCATCGGCGGCAGGTCGGCGTCGCGGAAGGAGAACCGCAGGAAACGGCTCACTTGCCCAGCACCTCCTCGATGTAGGGCGTGCGCTTCAGCAGTTCGACCGCGGAGCGGTCGGTGAAGGCGGTGAGCGGTCCGGCGAACACCGTGAAGGAGAGGGCCAGTGCGATGGTCGCCGCGGTCGCCGCCATCATGGGCCGGGGCAGCCGGCTGGTCGTGATGACCGACGTCTGCCGAGGCTTGGCCGCCACGACGGCTCCGCCGGCCGGCCGGGGCACGGGCGTGACGCCCTCGTCACCGGTGCCGGGCACGCCGTCGGGGCCCTCGTCGGTGTCGTCGTCGCTGTCGTCCTCGGACTCCAGGACCGTGCCCGCCTCGGCCTGTCCGGGCGGGGCGGCCCGCCAGAAGGCCAGGTTCCACACCTTGGCCATCACGTACAGCGACAGCAGGCTGGTGACGACCGATCCGGCGACCAGGATCCAGGCCCAGGTGGATCCGTCGTCGACGCCCGCGCGCATCAGTCCGAGCTTGCCGATGAATCCGGAGAGCGGCGGGATGCCGGCCAGGTTCATCGCGGGGACGAAGAAGAGGAGGGCCAGTATCGGCGCGGCCTTGGCCAGTCCGCCGAGCCGGGTCAGCTCGGTGGTGCCGCCCCGGCGTTCGATCAGCCCGGCGACCAGGAACAGCGAGGTCTGGACGGTGATGTGGTGGACGACGTAGACGATGGCGCCGCCGTACGCCTCGCGGGTGGCGAGGCCGATCCCGAAGACCATGAAGCCCATGTGGCTGATCAGGGTGAAGGAGAGCAGCCGTTTGAGGTCGGTCTGGGCGACCGCGCCGAGGATGCCGATGAGCATCGAGGCCAGCGCCACCGCCATCAGCAGGTCGCCGATCCGGTTGCCGGGGAAGAGCAGCGTCTCGGTCCGCATCATGCAGTAGACGCCGACCTTGGTGAGCAGTCCGGCGAAGACCGCGGTGACCGGTGCGGGTGCCGTCGGATAGGAGTCGGGCAGCCAGGCGGCGACCGGGAAGACGGCGGCCTTGATGGCGAAGACGGTGATCAGCATGGCCTGGATCAGGGTCTGCACGCCGAGCGACAGTCCGGGCAGCCGCTCGGCGAGCTGCGCGAAGTTGACGGTGCCGAGGGCCGCGTACGTCATGGCGATGGCGATGAGGAAGACCATCGACGAGAACAGCGAGATGATCACGTAGGTGGAGCCGGCCCGCATCCGGGGACCGGTGCCGCCGAGGGTGAGCAGCACGAAGCTGGCCACCAGCATGATCTCGAAGCTGACGAAGAGGTTGACCAGGTCGCCCGCGAGGAAGGTGGAGGAGACTCCGGCGACGAGGATGAGATAGGCCGGGTGGAAGACCGCCAGCGGCGTCTCCTTGTCCCGGTCCGTCATGCCCTGCCCGAGGGAGTAGATCAGCACGCAGAGGGTGACGGCCGAGGAGACGGTGAGCATCAGCCCGGAGAGGCGGTCGGCGACCAGGGTGATGCCGAGCGGCGGGGCGAAGTCGCCGAGGTGGACGGAGAGCGGGCCCTGCCGGTCGGCGGCGATCATCAGGATGATCGACAGCGCCAGGACGGCGGTGAGTACGGCGACGCTGATGAAGCGCTGGAAGCGCTGCATCCGGGTGCCGAAGGTGAGGCTGAGTCCGGTGGCGCAGAGCGGCAGGAGTACCGGCAGCGGGACGAGCGCGTTCATCCGGTGGCTCCTCTTCCGTCTCGGGGGTAGCGGTCGTCGGTCTTGGCGTCGCCGTCGCGTTCGTAGTCCTCGGGGTCGGCGCCGATGACGTCGTTCCAGAGGTCGCCGGAGGCGTCACGGCCGCGGGCCTGGCGGGCCCGGTCGGCGCGCAGCCGGTCGCGGAGTCTGCGGCGCTCCTCCCGGTAGCGTTCGCGCTCGTCCGGCGTCGGCTCGGCGCCGGAGCGGAACTCCTCCCGCAGCTGGGCGCGTTCCGAGAGCACTTCGGCGCGGAGCACGATGCGCCGGTCCTCCAGGTCGTCGTGCACCTCGTCGGTGCCGGTGATCTGGTGGCTGCGGTAGGCCATGGCCAGGAGGAAGGCGGTGGTGCCGAGGGTGATGACGATGGCGGTCAGCGCGATGGCCTGCGGCAGCGGGTCGGTGACCCGGCGCAGGTCGACCCCGTAGAGGAGGGGGGCGGCGCCCGCCGTGCCGGTCGAGGCGAGGATCAGCAGGTTGACGCCGTTGCTCATGATGACGGCGCCGAGCAGGATGCGGGTCAGCGGCCGGGTCAGCATGAGGATGGCGCCCACGGCGCAGAGCACCACGGCCGTGAGGAGGAGTGAGGCGCTGACGGTCATCGGGGGTTCCCTTCCGCCGTCGTGCTGTTGGAGGCGGCGAGGGCGCCGGCGGCCCGTTCGATCTGCCGGTCGATCTTGGCGCCGAGGGCCCGGACGATGTCCAGGACGACGCCGAGGACCAGGAGGTACACGCCGAAGTCGAAGAGGATCGGCGTACTCATGTGGAAATCGCCGAAGACCGGCAGGTGCCCGTGGTAGGTGAAGGCGTGCAGCACGGTGCCGTCGATCAGGCCGAGGAATCCCACCGCGGTGGAGATGAACAGGCCCAGTCCGGTGAAGAGGCCCGGTTGCAGGGGTGCGGCCTGGGCCAGCTCGAACCGGCCGCCGGCCAGGTAGCGGGTGATCAGGGCGACCCCGGCGACGAGCCCCGCGACGAAGCCGCCGCCGGGCATGTTCTCGGCGCAGAACAGCAGGTAGACCGAGAGGATCAGGATCGGGTGGAAGAGCAGCCGGGCGATCACTTCGAAGACGATCGAGCGGTGCTCGGGTGCGAGCGTGGAGCCGGCGGCGAGCCAGCCGCGCTCGGGCGCCACCTCGTCGCCCTGCGGCAGCCGCGCGGTGTGCTGGGCCGCGATGGACCAGGCGGTCCGGCCCTTCAGCTCGTCCGGAACCATCGATCCGTCGCTGCGGCGGTGCAGGTAGATGAGACTGGTGACACCGATGGCGGCGGCGGCCAGCACGGCGGACTCGCCCAAGGTGTCCCAGGCGCGCAGGTCGACGAGGATGGTGGCGACGACATCCTTGTACCCGTGGTCGTCGACCTCCTTGACCATGGCGGCACCCGCGGGTTCGGCGGTCCGCGCGGCGGCGGCCACCCAGAGGGAGACACCGATCACCCCGGCCGCGACGAGGGCCACCGGAATGCGGATCGCGCGCCGCCAGGGGGAGACCGTCTCCTCGAAGTGGACCGGCATCCGGCGCAGCACCAGGACGAACACGATCATCGCCACGGTCTCGACGCAGAACTGGGTGAGCGCCAGGTCCGGCGCGCCCTGGACGACGAAGAGCAGCGCGGTGCCGTAGCCGATGATGCCGCTGAGGACGACCGCCTTCATCCGGCGGCGTACGGTCAGGCAGAGCAGCGCCGCGATACAGGTGAGGGCCGCCACGCCGCCCTGGAGTTCGTTGTCCCAGACCCGGGGGGCCGGAGCCCCCTGCCAGGGCTGGTCGACCGCGAACACGGCGAGCTGTCCACCCGCCATGACGAGCAGGGTGGTCGCCAGGTAGACCGAGAGGGAGCCTCGTTGGACGGTGCCGGTGACCTGGAGGGCGAGCCGTTCCTGGCCCAGCAGCAGATGGCCGAAGACGCTGTCGCCGGTGGGCCAGGCGATGCGGCGGGAGACCTTGGTGACCGTGTCGCGCGCCAGGAACAGGGCGGTACCGGCGGCCCAGGCGACGGCGGACAGGAGCAGCGCGATGCCGAACCCGTGCCAGAGGGCGAGGTGGTAGGGATCCTCGGCGGCCGGATAGGTGTCGGCGTAGGCGCTGAAGAGCCGGTCGGTCAGGCCGACGCCGGGGCCGAGCACCAGGCCGAGGAGGGCGAGCAGGGCGGGCGGGGCGAGGAAGGCCCAGCCCACGCGGTGTACGGGGGTGTCGGGGACGCCCGGCTTGCGGGCGAAGGCGCCCCAGACGAAACGCAGGGTGTACGCGGTGGTCAGCGCCGAGCCCAGCACGACGACGGCCAGCGCCCAGCGGTCGGCGGCCGAGCCGTGCAGCAGCGCCTCGAACGCGGCCTCCTTGGCGGCGAAGCCGAGCAGCGGCGGCAGGGCGGCCATGGAGGCGGCGGCGAGGACGGCGACTCCGGCGACGTACGGCAGGGAGCGGCCGACCCCGGAGAGTTTCCGCAGGTCGCGGGTGCCGGTGGAGTGGTCGACGATGCCGGTCACGAGGAAGAGCGGCGCCTTGAACAGGGCGTGCCCGAGGATCATCGCGACGGCGGCGAGGGCCGCGTTCCGGTTGCCGGTACCGGCGAGCAGGGTGAGGAAGCCGAGCTGGCTGACGGTCCCGTAGGCGAGGACGAGCTTGAGGTCGTTGAGGCGCAGCGCACGCCAGCCGCCGAGCAGCATGGTCGCGCCGCCGAGGACCAGGATGACGGGCTTCCACACGGGTACGTCGGCGAAGGCCGGGGAGAGCCGGGCGACCAGGTAGACACCGGCCTTGACCATCGCGGCGGCGTGCAGATAGGCGCTGACCGGGGTGGGCGCGGCCATGGCGTTGGGCAGCCACATGGAGAACGGCCAGATCGCGGACTTCGACAGCGCGCCGGAGAGGATCAGCACGAGGGCGACGGAGATGGCGAGGCTCGTCTCCGGCGGATCGGCGACGATCGCGGAGATCTGGTACGTACCGGCGGCGTGACCGACGATCAGGAAGCCGACCAGCATGGCGAGGCCGCCGAGCGTGGTGACCGTGAGCGCCTGGAGGGCGGAGCGCCTGCTGTGGCGGTGTTCGCTGCCGTGGCCGATCAGCAGGAAGGAGAAGACCGTGGTCAGCTCCCAGAAGACGTACAGCGTGATCAGGTCGTCGGCGAGGACCAGGGCGAGCATCGCCCCCGCGAAGGCGAGCAGGTTCCCGGCGAACCGGGCCAGCTGCGGGGTGTTGTCGCGGAAGTACGAGGCACAGTAGACGAGGACGAGGGCGCCGACCCCGGCGGCCATCAGGACCATCAGCTCGGAGAGCGCGTCCAGGCGGAGGTCGAGCGCGACGTCGTAGTCCGGGATCCACTGCCAGGACCAGGTGACGGCCTCACCGGAGGCGGCGGTGCTCCACTGGGTGAACGCCCAGACGGTGGCGGCGACGGGGGGCAGCGCCAGCACGAGGAAGGCGCGCCGGCCGAGGCGGTGGACCAGTGGGCCCGCGAAGGCGGCCAGGACGAAGTGGCCGATGATGAGCCCGATCACAGCGTGGCGTCCGGGTCGAGCGGAGAGACAACCGAGATAGAGGGCACCAAATACAGATATATCGGCCCGGTGGATTCATCGGACCGGCACGCCGCGCGTGCCCCGGCCCGCTGAGGCCCCCGACGGGCCTGAGGAAGCGTCAGCTGGGGACGCGGAGGCCGCTGCGAACGCAGGTGAAGGTGTTCCATGTGGTGCCGCACCCGGAGAGCCTAACGCGAGTCTCTTGACGAATTCTTTACGGGGGGTGCGTTTCGGGTTCTCCGCGCGAATGCGGCATGCGCCGGCCCGCTCAGGGCAGCACGGCGATCCCGTCGATCTCCACCATCGCCTGCTCGTCCCAGAGCCTGGCCACCCCGATGACCGCCATCGCCGGGTAGTCACGCCCGGCCAGCCGGCGCCAGATCCGGCCGAGCTCGGCGGCGTGGGAGCGGTAGTCGGCCACGTCCGTGGCGTACACCGTGACGCGGGCCAGGTCGGCGGGGGCGCCGCCCGCCGCGTGCAGGGCGGTGAGCAGGTTGGTCAGCGCGGTGGCGAACTGTTCGGGCAGGGTGGCGCCGACCACCTTGCCGTCCGGGTCGAGGGCGGTCTGCCCGGCCAGGAAGACCAGATGGCCGCCGGTGGCGACGACGGCGTGCGAGAAGCCGGTGGGCGGCGAGAGTTCGGCCGGGTTGATGCGGTGGGACGGGCTCATACGGGCGGCTCCTGGGACTCTCGGGGCTCTCGGGGCTCATGTGCTGCGGCGGGCTGCTGGGCGGCGGGCGTCGCCCGGGCGGCGGCAGCGGACGCGTACAGCTCCTTGGCGATGATGGCGCGCTGCACCTCGCTGGCGCCCTCGTAGATCCGGGGCGCGCGGACCTCGCGGTAGAGGTGTTCGAGCAGATGGCCGCGGCGCAGGGCCCGGGCACCGTGCAGCTGGACGGCGGTGTCGACGACGTACTGCGCGGTCTCGGTGGCGTACAGCTTGGCCATGGCGGCGCGGCGGGGCACGCCGCTCTCCCTCGCGTCGTACGCCGCGGCCGCCGCGTACACCAGGAGGCGGGCGGCCTCGGTGCGGGTGGCCATCTCGGCGACCTGGTGGGAGACGGCCTGGAGGTCGCTCAAGGGGCCGCCGAACGCGGTGCGGGTGGCGGTGTGGGCCACGGTGGCGTCGAGGGCGGCGCGGGCCATCCCGACGGCGAAGGCGCCGACGCTGGGCCGGAAGAGGTTGAGGGTGTCCATCGCGACCCGGAAGCCCCGGTCGGGTTCGCCGAGGATGTCGTCGGCGCTGACCGGTACGCCGTCGAACTCCAGGGTGCCGATGGGGTGCGGGGAGAGCATGTCGAGGGCGGAACCGGTGAGTCCGGGGCGGTCGGAGGGGACCAGGAAGGCGGTGATCCCGCGCGATCCGGCGCCGGGGGTGGTGCGGGCGAAGACGGTGGCGAAGTCGGCCTCGGGGGCGTTGGAGATCCAGCACTTCTCGCCGGTGAGCCGCCAGCCGCCGGGGGTGGGTTCGGCGGCCAGGGAGAGGGCCGCGGCGTCGGACCCGGCGCCCGGCTCGCTCAGCGCGAAGGCCGCGACCGCCCGGCCGGCCCGGACCTCGGGGAGCCAGCGTTCGCGGTGGGCGGGGGTGCCGGCCCGGACGAGGGGGGTGGTGCCGAGCCCCTGGAGGGCGAGCGCGGTCTCGGCCTCGGTGCAGCCCCGGGCCAGGGACTCCCGCAGCAGGCAGAGGTCCAGCGCGCCGGAGGCGAACATCCGCTCCAGCAGGCCCCGCTCGCCGAGGGCGGCCAGCAGCGGCCGGTTGACGCGCCCGGCCTCTCCCTTCGCCGCCAGGGGGCGCAGCTCCTGCTCGGCGAGGGTGCGCAGCTCCTCGCACCAGGCGGTTTGTTCCGGTTCGAGGGAGAATGCCGTCATGGCGGCGCCTCTCTTGTCGCGTCTCTGCCTTATCGCGGACTGTTGACTACCGTCACCCGAACGATACGCTCCGAAGGCGACAAGGGGGCGATCCTTCATGGAGCCGAATTCCTCGCCGAACACGCCCACAGCCGCCGACGACGCGTCCGTACGCGTCCCCGGTGCGCATCCCGAGCGATCCGAGCGCGTCCCCGGTGCGCACACCGACACGTTCACGCGCGACCACCTCCCACCGCCGGAGCAGTGGCCCGGGCTCCTCCTCGACACACCCGGGCCGCACTACCCCGACCGGCTGAACTGCGGTCACGAGCTGCTGGACCGCACGGTGGAGGAGCGGGGCCCCGGCCGTCCCGCGCTGCTCTCCGGCGACGGGACGGTGTGGAGCTACGGCGAGCTGCGCGAGACGGTGGACCGCATCGCCCATGTGCTCACCGACGACCTGGCCGTGGTGCCCGGCAACCGGGTGCTGCTCCGCGGCCCCACCACGCCCTGGCTGGCCGCCTGCTGGCTCGCCGTCATGAAGGCGGGCGCGGTAGCCGTGACCGTACTGGCGCAGGCGCGGGCGGGTGAACTGGCCGCCATCTGCTCACTCGCCCGGGTGAACCACGCGCTGTGCGACGCCCGTTCGGCCGGGGATCTGGCGGAGGCGGCGGAGCTGGTGGAGGCGGAGAGCCCGGCCGGGGCGGACGCGGGTGGCCTGCGGACGGTCCTCTTCGGCGGCGACGGCCCCGACGACCTGACCCGCCGGGCGGCCGCGCACGCCGCCTCCGGCCCGTACCGCGCGGTCGACACGGCCGCCGACGAGGTCGCGCTGATCGCGTTCACCTCGGGCACCACCGGACGCCCCAAGGGCTGTATGCACCTCCACCGGGACCTGCTCGCCATCGCGGACACCTTCTCCCGCGAGGTGCTGCGCCCGCTCCCCGACGACGTGTTCGCGGGCAGCCCGCCGCTCGGCTTCACCTTCGGCCTCGGCGGCCTGCTGGTCTTCCCGCTGCGCGCCGGGGCTTCGACCCTCCTGCTGGAGCAGGCGGGCCCGCACCATCTGCTGCCCGCGCTGGTACGCCACCGGGTCTCGGTCCTCTTCACCGCGCCGACCGCCTACCGCACGATGCTCGGCCAGCTGGACGGCCAGGACCTCTCGGCGCTGCGGCGCTGTGTGTCGGCCGGGGAGAACCTGCCCGCGGCGACCTGGCAGGCCTGGTTCGAGGCGACCGGGCTGCGCATCATCAACGGCATCGGGGCCACCGAACTGCTGCACATCTTCATCTCCGCCGCCGACGACGCCATCCGCCCCGGCACCGTCGGCGTCCCCGTGCCGGGCTGGCAGGCCAAGGTGGTCGACGAGCACGGCGACGAGCTGCCCGACGGCGAGGCGGGGCTGCTCGCCGTACGCGGCCCGGTCGGCTGCCGCTACCTCGCCGACCCCCGGCAGACGGAGTACGTGCGCCACGGCTGGAACATGACCGGTGACACCTTCGTCCGCGAACCGGACGGCTACTTCCGTTACGTGGCCCGCGCCGACGACATGATCATCTCCTCCGGCTACAACATCGCGGGCCCCGAGGTGGAGGACGCCCTGCTACGCCATCCGGAGGTCGCGGAGGCGGCCGTGGTGGGCCGGCCGGACGAACTGCGCGGGGAGATCGTGGTGGCGCACGTGGTGCTGACGAAGGGCTCGGAACAGACGGCCGACTCCCTGCGGGCCCATATGAAAGCCGTGCTGGCGCCGCACAAGTGCCCGCGCGTCTTCGTCTTCGAACACTCCCTGCCGCGCACCGCGACCGGCAAGCTCCAGCGGTTCCTGCTCCGGGACCGGCACCTCTAAAGTGATCACGTGGCCGAGCTGCGCACCCCCCGTTCCCTGATCATCACGCTCTACGGCGCCTACGGCCGTCCGGCGGACGGCTCTCCCTTCGCCGTGGCCGAGCTGATCCGCCTGCTGCACGCCGTGGGCGTCGACGCCCCTTCCGTACGCTCCTGCGTCTCCCGCCTGAAGCGGCGCGGCCTGCTGGTCGCCGCGCGGGCGGCGGACGGCTCGGCCGGTTACGCCCTGTCGCCGGACGCCCGCCAGCTCCTCGACGACGGCGACGCGCGCATCTACCGCCGCCCCTCGCACCGGCTGGAGGACGGCTGGGTCCTCGCGGTCTTCTCCGTCCCCGAGGCCGAACGCGCCAAGCGCCACCTGCTGCGCTCGCGCCTGGCCCGCCTCGGCTTCGGCACGGCGGCCCCCGGGGTCTGGATCGCCCCCGCCGGGCTCTACGAGGAGACCCGGCACACCCTGGAGCGGCTCGAACTCGCCCCGTACGTCGACCTGTTCCGCGGCGACCACCTGGGCTTCGCCGCGACCCGCGAGTCGGTGGCCCGCTGGTGGGACCTGGACGCGGTGGCCCGCCTCCACCGCGACTTCCTGGAACTCCACGAGCCGGTCCTCCGCGAGTGGGAGGCCACACCGCAGACCGAGCAGGGCCCCCGCCCCCAGGAGGCCTACCGGGACTACCTCCTGGCCCTGGACTCCTGGCGCCAACTCCCCTACGCGGACCCGGGGCTGCCGGAGGAACTGCTCCCCCGGAGCTGGCCGGGCGCCCGCTCGGCCGAGGTCTTCGACAGGCTGCACGAGCGGTTGCGGGACGCCGGGGAGCGGTTCGTGCGGGGGTGAGGTGAGGGCGCGCCGCGTCAGCTCAGGGTGAGCCGCGGCTTCGGTGCGTCCGCGCGGCCCGTGGGTGGGGGACGGCTGCCCGCGCCGTACGGGAGGGGCCAGGGGGCGGCCGGACCGGTGTAGCCCTGTTCGGCTGCCGCGTGGAGCGTCCAGTGCGGGTCGTACAGGTGCGGGCGGGCCAGGGCGCAGAGGTCGGCGCGGCCGGCCAGGAGCAGGGAGTTCACGTCGTCCCAGGAGGAGATGGCGCCGACCGCGATGACGGGGACGTCCACGGTGTTGCGGATCCGGTCCGCGTACGGGGTCTGGTAGGAGCGGCCGAACTCCGGGCGCTCCTCGGGGACCACCTGGCCGGTGGAGACGTCGATGGCGTCGGCCCCGTGGGCGGCGAAGGCGCGGGCGATCTCGACGGCGTCCTCGGCGTCGGTGCCGCCCTCGGCCCAGTCGGTGGCGGAGATCCGGACGGTCATCGGGCGTTCTGCGGGCCAGACTTCGCGGACGGCGTCGAAGACCTCGAGGGGGAAGCGGAGCCGGTTCTCCAGCGGGCCGCCGTAGGCGTCGGTGCGGTGGTTGGTGAGCGGGGAGAGGAAGCCGGAGAGCAAGTAGCCGTGGGCACAGTGGAGTTCGAGGAGATCGAAGCCGGATTCCGCGGCACGGCGGGCTGCCTGCGTGAACTGATCACGGATGGTGCCCAGTTGGGTCGCGTCCAGCTCCTGCGGGACCTGGCTGACGCCTGGTGCGTACGGGAGCGGGGAGGCGGCCGACACGGGCCAGTTGCCGGTCTCCAGAGGCTGGTCGATGCCCTCCCACATCAGGCGGGTGGACCCCTTGCGGCCGGAGTGGCCGAGCTGGACGCCGATGGCCGCGCCTTGGGCCGAGGTGTGGACGAAGTCGGTGATCCGGCGCCAGGCGGTGGCCTGTTCACCGGTCCACAGGCCCGTGCAGCCGGGGGTGATGCGGCCCTCGGGGCTGACGCAGACCATCTCGGTCATGGTGAGCCCGGCCCCGCCGAGCGCGCGGGCGCCGAGGTGGACGAGGTGGAAGTCGCCGGGGAGCCCGTCGGTGGCCGAGTACATGTCCATCGGTGAGACGACGACCCGGTTGCGCAGTTCGAGACCGCGCAGCCGGAGCGGGGTGAACATGGGCGGGGTCTCCGGCGGGCAGCCGAACTCCTCCTCGACGGCGGCGGTGAAGGACGCGTCGCGCAGCCGCAGGTTGTCGTGGGTGACCCGGCGGCTGCGGGTGAGCAGGTTGAACGCGAAGCGGCGGGGCGGCTGGTCGACGTAGGTGGCCAGCTCCTCGAACCAGCGCAGACTGGCCGCCGCCGCCCGCTGGGTGGAGGCGACGACCGGGCGGCGCTCGGCCTCGTACGCCGTCAACGCGGAGGCGAGGTCGGGCTGTTCCTCGATGGAGGCGGCGAGCGCGAGGGCGTCCTCGACCGCGAGCTTGGTGCCGGAGCCGATGGAGAAGTGCGCGGTGTGCGCGGCGTCCCCGATGAGGACCGTGTTCCCGTGCGACCAACGGGAGTTGGTGACCGTACGGAAGGTGAGCCAGCTGGACCGGTTGGCGCGCAGGGGGCGGCCGCCCAGGGCCTCGGTGAAGAACTTGGCGCAGCGGGCGGTGGATTCGGCCGGGTCGCAGCTGTCGAGTCCGGCGGCGCGCCACACCTCCTCGCGCATCTCCACGATGACGGTGGAGGCATCGGGGGCGTACGGGTAGCCGTGCAGTTGCATGACGCCGTACGGGGTCTCGGCGATCTCGAAGCGGAAGGCGTCGAGTGCGAAGTCGGCGGCGAGCCAGATGTAGCGGTTGCGGTGCGCGGTGAGGGACGGGCCGAAGGCGTCCGCGCGTGCCTCGCGGGTCGTGCTGTGCACCCCGTCGGCGGCGATGACCAGGTCGTGGTCTGCGGCCAGCTCGGCGGCGGGCGGGGCCTTCGCCCGGAAGCGGAGGTCGACGCCGAGGGCGGTGCAGCGCTCGTGCAGGATCTCCAGCAGCCGGCGGCGCCCGAGGGCGGCGAAGCCGTGGCCGCCGGAGGTGTGGGTGCGGCCGCGGTGGACGATGTCGATGGTGTCCCAGCGGACGAACTCGGCCCTCAGCGCGCGGTAGACCTCCGGGTCGGCGTGTTCGATGCCGCCGAGGGTCTCGTCGGAGAGGACGACACCGAAGCCGAAGGTGTCGTCGGGGGCGTTGCGCTCGTAGACGGTGATCTCGCGGGCCGGGCGGAGCCGCTTGAGGAGGGCGGCGGCGTAGAGGCCGCCGGGACCGCCGCCGATGACCGCGATACGCCGTACGGGTGGGGGTGCGGCGGCCTGTTCCGGCACCCCGGCCGCTTCCGCTGCGCGTGTCACCGCTACCGCCCCCGCCACTTCGGCGGCCGCTTCTCGGTGAAGGCGGCATGGAACTCCGCGTAGTCCTCGCCGTGCATCAGGAGCGCCTGGGTGTTGGCGTCCAGCTCCACGGAGGCGGCGAGCGGCATGTCCAGCTCGGCGGTGAGCAGCGCCTTGGTCTGGGCGAGGGCGAGCGCGGGGCCGTCGGCGAGGCGGCGGGCCAGCTCGGCGGCGCGGGCATCGGCCTGCCCCTCCTCGGCCAGCTCGCTGATCAGCCCGATCCGCTCCGCCTCCAGGGCGCGGACGGGGTCGCCGAGCATCAGCAGCCGGGTGGCGTGGCCGAGGCCGACGACCCGGGGCAGCAGATAGGCCGCGCCCATGTCGCCGCCGGAGAGGCCGACCCGGGTGAAGAGGAAGGCGAAGCGGGCGGAGGGATCGGCGACCCGGAAGTCGGCGGCGAGGGCGAGGACGGCTCCGGCTCCGGCGGCGACCCCGTGGACGGCGGCGACCACCGGGAAGGGGCACTCGCGCAGGGCCCGTACGACCTGGCCGGTCATCCGGTTGAATTCCAGGACGGCGGCGGTGTCCATCGCGAGGGTGGCACCGATGATCTCGTCCACGTCGCCGCCGGAGCAGAAGCCGCGCCCCTCACCGGCCAGCACCAGGGCGCGGGCGGAGCGTTCCCGGGTCAGCTCGGCGAGCAGGTCGCGGAGATCGGCGTAACCACCGAAGGTGAGGGCGTTGAGTTTTTCGGGGCGGTCCAGTGTGACGGTCACCACACCGTCGTCCCAGGTGATCCGGAGATGGCGCCACTCCTCCACGCGCGGGGCGGAGCTGGGAAACGAGCTCATGAAGGGGTTCCCTTCAGCATTCGGGCGGGTTGCCGGCCGTGCGCGGGTCGCGTTCCACCACCGAATTTATCACTCGTACGTGACTGTCGTCACGAGGTCGCGATACGCCGACCGTGAGACTGTTGTGGCGAAAGTCCTGTTTGCACCGGTCGACCGCCTCTATGGCGAGGGCCGTGCGGTTCGTAAGGTTGACCCCAGGAAGTCTCGAAACGCGATGCCGATGAGTCGAGTGAGTCGAGAAACCCCGACGCCGAGTCGGGAGAGCCCGGCCACAGGTCGGGAGAGCCCGATGACGGGTCGAGAGACCCCGATGAGTCGAGAAGTCCCGCTACAAGGAAGTCCCGCTCCCGAACGGAACCCCGCCGTGCCGCCCGATGTCCCTGTTCCCGCCTCCTGGCGTATCGCCCTGCCGCACTCCACGGCAGCCGTGCCGATCGCCCGCGCTCTCGTCCGTACCGCCCTGGCGGACATCCACGCCCCGGCGGACAGCGACACCGCCGAGCTGCTCACCGCGGAGCTGGTCGCGAACGCGGTGGAGCACACGGTGAGCAGCGAGCCGATCGAGCTGGTCGTGGAGCTGCTGCCCACCGGCTGCCAGGTCGAGGTGCACGACCACGACCCCGCTCCGCCCGGCGACCTCTCCCGGCCGCAGCCCGGCTACGAGGTCGACCCCTGGCAGGAGCACGGCCGCGGCCTGCTGCTGATCCGGACCCTCAGCTCCGCCTGCGGTCACCGCACCACGGAGCACGGCAAGGCGGTCTGGTTCACGCTTCCGGCGATACCGGCCCAGCCGGGTCCGTCGCCGGAGAGCTGACCAGCCGGGACCGCTTGCGCCCGTAGCAGGCGTAGAGCAGCGAACCGGCGGCGAGGAAGACCGCGAACTGGAGCCAGGTCGTCCAGCCGGTCCCGTACATCAGATACAGGCAGAACACGACGCCGAGCACCGGGCTCACCGGATACAGCGGCACCCGGAAGGTGCGCTCCAGCTCCGGGTTGCGGCGGCGGAGCACCACGACGGCCACGTTGACCGCGACCATGGTGGCGAGCGTGCCGATGGTCGTCAGGTTGACGACGACGTCCAGCGAGGCGAAGGCGGCCGGGACGGCGAAGACGCAGGCCACGATCCAGGTGTTGGCGACCGGGGTGTGGGTCTTGGGCGAGACGCGCTCGAAGACGCGCGGGATCAGCCCGTCCCGGGACATCGACATCAGGATGCGGGTCTGCCCGTACATCACGGCGAGCACCACGGACGCGATGGCGACGACCGCGCCGAAGGCGATGATGCCGCCGCCGACCGCGGAGTCGGTGACCTGGTTGACGACGAGCGAGAGGGCCGCGGGCTTGTCGGAGACGGCGTCCGCACCGAGCGCGCCGATGGCCGAGAGCGCCACCGCGCAGTAGAGCAGCGTGACGACGCCGATGCAGATCAGGATGGCGACGGGGATGTTCCGCCGGGGGTTCTTGACCTCCTCGCCGGCGGTGGTGATGGCGTCGAAGCCGATGTAGGAGAAGAACGCCAGCGAGGCGCCGGCCGTGATCCCGCCGAGCCCGTGGCCCGCGAACGGCACGAGGTTGTCGTCCTGGTAGGCCGTGAAGGCGATCGCGCAGAACGCCAGCAGGATGCCGATCTTCAGGACCGCCATGGTGGCGGTCGCGCCCGCGCTCTCCCGGACGCCGCGCACCAGCAGGGTGGCGGCCATCGCGATCACGACGATCGCCGGGAGGTTGATCACTCCGCCGTCGCCCGGTCCGGCGGAGACGGCGGCGGGCAGCTGCCAGCCGACCAGGCTGTTCAGCAGCTCGTTGACGTACTGGCTCCACCCCACGGCGACCGCGGAGACCGAGACGCCGTACTCCAGCATCAGGCACCAGCCGACGAGGAACGCCGTGCGCTCGCCGAGGGCGGCGTACGCGAAGGAGTACGAGCTGCCCGAGACCGGGATCGCGCTGCCCAGCTCCGCGAAGGAGAAGGCGGTGAAGATGCAGGTGATCGCGGCCAGGACGAACGAGATGACGACGGCGGGCCCGGCCTCGGCGACGGTGTCGGAGAGGCCGACGAAGATGCCGGTACCCACGATGGCCCCGACGCCGAAGCAGACGAGCTGGAAGAGCCCCATCGTCCGCTTGAGGCCGTGGCCCTCCAGGTCACCACCGGACTCGGCGATGAGCGTCTCGGGGCTCTTGCGGCGCAGCCCGGGCCGGGAGGGGCCGGGACGCTTCGGGGTGCCGGAGGACGGCAGGCCGGGGCTCATACGGGACGTTCTCTTCTCTGGTGGTGCAGTGGGGGGACGGCCCCGTGCGCGCGCTGGGCGGCACGGGAAAGGGGCCCGGGCGCGTCAGAGCCCGAACCCCACCAGAGGCGACATGCTAGCCATCACCTCGCATGTTCACCCAATCGGGCGAATGGCCATGCGAACCCCCTGTCCGCAGGGGCGGCTACTCCCCCGCCAGCGTCGCCACCAGTACGGCCTTGATCGTGTGCATCCGGTTCTCCGCCTGGTCGAAGACCACCGAGTGCGCCGACTCGAAGACCTCGTCGGTGACCTCCAGCTCGGTGAGGCCGTGGGCGGCATGGACGTCCCGGCCGACCTGGGTGCCGAGGTCGTGGAAGGCGGGCAGGCAGTGCAGGAACTTCACGTCCGGGTCGCCGGTGGCGCGCAGGACGTCCATCGTCACGGCGTACGGCGCAAGCGCGGCGATGCGCTCGTCCCAGACCTCCTTGGGCTCCCCCATCGAGACCCACACGTCCGTGGCGACGAAGGCGGCGCCGCGCACGCCCTCGGTGACGTCCGAGGTGAGCGTGACCTTCGCGCCGCTGAGGGCGGCGAGCTGCTGCGCCTGCTGTACGACGGAGGGGGCCGGCCAGTACATCTCGGGGGCGACGATCCGGATGTCCAGGCCGAGGAGGGCGCCGGTGATCAGGTAGGAGTTGCCCATGTTGAAGCGGGCGTCGCCGAGGTAGGCGAAGGCCGTCCCGGGGACGGGCCGGTCGCTGTGCTCCGTGATGGTCAGGACGTCTGCGAGCATCTGCGTGGGGTGCCAGTCGTCGGTGAGCCCGTTGAAGACGGGGACACCGCCGAACGCGGCCAGCTCCTCGACGACCTGCTGGCTGTCACCCCGGTACTCGATGCCGTCGAACATCCGGCCGAGCACCCGGGCGGTGTCCTTCACCGACTCCTTGTGACCCATCTGGGAGCCGGCGGGGTCCAGATAGGTGGTGGAGGCGCCCTGGTCGGCGGCGGCGACCTCGAACGCACAGCGCGTACGGGTCGAGGTCTTCTCGAAGATCAGCGCGATGTTCTTGCCGCGCAGCCGCTGGACCTCGGCGCCCGCCTTCTTGGCCGCCTTGAGCTCACCGGCCAGCGCGACCAGGCCGAGGAACTCCTCGGCGGTGAAGTCCAGCTCCTTGAGGAAGGGGCGGCCGGTGAGGTTGATGGCCATGGTGACGGCTCCAGGGTGGGACGGGGCGGATCGGACCAGCGATCGGCGTGCAGTTCCTGGAAGTCTATACGACCATACGCATTCCTATACAGCCCCTTAGACCGAAAACCTGCTGGTCCCTGTCTCGAAAGCGCTGGTACTACACAGGGTCCCGCACCACCGGACAGCTCATGCAGCGCGGTCCGCCCCTCCCCCGGCCCAGCTCGCTGCCCCGGATCTCGATGACCTCGATGCCCTCCTTGCGCAGATAGGTGTTGGTGGTCGCGTTCCGCTCGTACGCGACGACGACGCCCGGCTCCACCGCCAGCACGTTGCAGCCGTCGTCCCACTGCTCACGCTCGGCCGCGTGCACGTCCTGGGTGGCGGTGAGCACCCGGATCGAGTCCAGGCCGAGGGCGGCGGCGATGGCCCGGTGCATGTGCTCCGGCGGATGGTCGGTCACCTTCAGCTCGCGCGGCCCGCTGCCCGGCTCGATCGTGTACGAGCGGAGCATCCCGAGCCCGGCGTACTGGGTGAACGTGTCGCCGTCGACCATCGTCATCACCGTGTCCAGGTGCATGAACGCACGGGCCTTCGGCATGTCCAGCGCCACGATCGTCCGCGCGGAACCGGCGTCGAAGAGGCCCCGGGCCAGCATCTCCACCGCCTGCGGCGTGGTGCGCTCGCTCATCCCGATCAGGACCGCACCCTGCCCGATGACCAGGACGTCACCGCCCTCGATCGTGGAGGGGTAGTCGTCCTGCCCCTCGGACCAGTGGTGGAAGACGCCCGCGTCCGGTCCGGTGAAGAGCGGGTGGTGGCGGTAGATCGCCTCGAAGTGGACGGTCTCGCGCTGCCGGGCGGGCCAGCGCATCGCGTTGATGGAGACGCCGTCGTAGATCCAGGCGGAGGTGTCCCGGGTGAAGAGGTGGTTGGGCAGCGGGCCGAGCAGGAAGTCGTCCAGCTCCATCACATGGAAGCGGACCGAGGTCGGCTCGCTGTGCCGCTCCAGGAACTCGCGCTTGGTCATCCCGCCGACCAGCGCCTCCGCCAGCTCGGCCGAGGGCAGCTCCTCGAAGGCGGCGCGCAGGTGCTCGGTGGCGAGCGGGCCGTACTCCTTCTCGTCGAAGACCCGGTCCAGTACGAGCCGGCGTGCGACAGGGATGTCCAGGGACTCCTGGAGGAGGTCGCCGAAGAGATGCACCTCCACGCCCCGGTCGCGCAGGACGTCGGCGAACCCGTCGTGCTCCTGCCGGGCCCGCCGCACCCAGAGCACGTCGTCGAAGAGGAGCGCGTCCTTGTTGCGGGGGGTGAGCCGCTTCAGTTCCAGATCGGGGCGGTGCAGTATGACGCGGCGCAGCCGCCCGGCTTCGGAGTCGACATGGAATCCCATGCCTTCATCCTCACCGGGCGGAGCACCGTTCACCCCGCGAATCGCCCATGGGTTGGACCGGGCGTCAGAGCCGGGGGTCAACCGGCTCCGACTCCAGGGCCAGGACGGCGAAGACCGCCTCATGGACCCGCCACAGCGGCTCGCCGTCCGCCAGCCGGTCCAGCGCCTCCAGACCGAGCGCGTACTCCCGCAGCGCGAGCGAGCGCTTGTGGCCGAGGAAGCGGGAGCGCAGGCGCTCCAGGTTCTCCGGGCGGGTGTACTCAGGGCCGTAGATGATGCGGAGATACTCCCGGCCGCGCACCTTGATGCCGGGCTGCACCAGACGCCCCCCGGCGTCCCGGACCAGGGCGCCGAGCGGCTTGACGACCATGCCCTCGCCGCCGCGCCCGGTCATCTCCAGCCACCAGTCGGTGCCCGCGCGGGCGGACGCCTCGTCGGCGGGGTCCACGACAAGCCGGCGGGTGACCTGGAGCAGCCCGGTCGGGTCGTGCTCCACGAGCCGGTCCAGCCAGGCCAGCTGCTCGTCGTGGGGGACGGCGGCGAGCGAGCGGCCCTGGACGGCGAGGATCTGGAACGGGGCGATCCGCATCCCGTCCAGCCCCTCGGTGGACCAGCAGTAGCGCCGGTACGCCTCGGTGAACGCGGCCGCGTCCGTCGCCCGGCCCTGCTGCCGCACGGAGAGGTCGCCGACGTCGACACCACGGGCGGCAGCCGTCTCCAGGGCGGCGAGCGCGGAGGGGAACACCGCGCCGGAGGCCGCGCCGACGGCGGCGTACTGCGAGCGCAGCAGTCCACCGGCCTTGAGCGACCACGGCATCAGCTCGGCGTCCAGGAGCACCCAGTCGGTGTCCCACTCCTCCCAGAGCCCGGCCGCGGTGACGGCCGTACGCAGCCGGCCGAGGAGCTCTTCCGTCAGCGCCCGGTCGTCGAGGAAGGGGCGGCCGGTACGGGTGTGGAGGGCGCCGGTCGGGCCGTCCGTGCCGAAGCGGGCGGTGGCGGCCGCCACGTCCTTGCAGACCAGGGCGACGGCCCGGGAGCCCATGTGCTTCTCCTCGCACACCACCCGCTCCACGCCGTCCGCCCGGTACTGCGCGAACGCCTCGGCCGGGTGCTCCAGGAAGCCCTCCTCCTTCGAGGTGGCGGTGGGCGCCATGGTCGGCGGGAGGTAGGCGAGGAGCCGCGGGTCGACGGCGAACCGGCTCATCACTTCGAGCGCGGCCGCCGCGTTCTCCTCGCGCACGGCGACCCGGCCCATGTGCCGGGTCTCCACGACCCGGCGGCCCTGCACATCGGCGAGGTCCAGCGGCCTGCCCTCCCGGCCCCCGGGGGCCTCGGAGGTCAGCGGCCTGGTGGGCTCGTACCAGACCTTCTCGGCCGGTACGTCGACGCGTTCGCGCTCCGGCCAGCGCAGCGCGGTCATCTTCCCGCCGAAGACGGCGCCGGTGTCCAGGCAGATGGTGTTGTTGATCCAGGAGGTGGTGGGCACGGGGGTGTGGCCGTAGACCACGGCGGCGCGGCCCCGGTACTCCTCGGCCCACGGGTAGCGCACGGGCAGCCCGAACTCGTCGGTCTCGCCGGTGGTGTCCCCGTACAGCGCGTGCGAGCGGACCCGGCCCGACGTGCGGCCGTGGTATTTCTCCGGCAGACCCGCGTGGCAGACCACCAGATTGCCGCCGTCCAGCACGTAGTGGCTGACCAGGCCGTCGATGAACTCCCGCACCTGCTGCCGGAACTCGGGGTGCTCGGCGTCCTCGCGCTCCAGCTGTTCGATCGTCTCGGCCAGGCCGTGGGTCGGCTGGACCTTGCGGCCCGCGAGATAGCGGCCGAGCTTGTTCTCATGGTTGCCCGGCACGCACAGCGCGTTGCCCGACGCGACCATGGACATGACGCGGCGCAGCACACCGGGGCTGTCGGGGCCACGGTCGACGAGGTCGCCGACGAAGACGGCCGTGCGCCCTCCGGGGTGTGCGCCGTCCACGTAACCGAGCTTGCCGAGCAGGGTGTCCAGCTCGGAGCGGCAGCCGTGGATGTCCCCGATGATGTCGAACGGGCCGGTGAGGTGGCGCAGGTCGTTGTAGCGGCGCTCCAGCACCACTTCGGCGCGCTCGGCCTCCTCCTCGGTGCGCAGGATGTGCACCTTGCGGAAGCCCTCGCGCTCCAGGCCACGCAGCGAACGGCGCAGCTCGCGGCGGTGGCGCTGGATGACGTGGCGGGGCATGGAGGCGCGGTCGGGGCGGGCGGCGTTGCGCCGGGCGCAGACCTCTTCGGGGAGGTCCAGCACGATGGCGATGGGCAGCACGTCGTGCTCGCGGGCCAGCCGGACGAGCTGCTTGCGGCTCTCGGGCTGGACGCTGGTGGCGTCGACGACGGTGAGCCGTCCGGCGGCCAGACGCTTGCCGGCGATGTGGTGGAGCACGTCGAAGGCGTCGCCGCTGGCGCTCTGGTCGTTCTCGTCGTCGGCGACGAGGCCCCGGCAGACGTCCGAGGAGACGATCTCGGTGGGCTTGAAGTGCTTGCGGGCGAAGGTGGACTTGCCCGATCCGCTGGCGCCGATGAGGACGACGAGGGAGAGGTCGGTCACCGGCAGGGTGCGGGAGGCGCCGCCGGTGGTGGTGTCGGTGCTGCTGTCGTCGTTCGTCATGCGGCTTCCTCCTTCTTCCTCTCGCTCGTGTGCTCGGTGGATTCCGTGGTCAGGGTGAAGACGGCAAGCTGGGTGGGCGGACCGACCTCGGGGTCGTCCGGGCCGACGGGCAGGTGCGCGACGGTGTACCCGTGGCGCTCGGCGACCTTCCCCGCCCAGGCGCGGAATTCGGCCCGGGTCCACTCGAAGCGGTGGTCCCCGTGGCGCACCTGCCCGGCCGGGAGCGTCTCCCAGCGGACGTTGTACTCCACGTTCGGCGTGGTCACGAGGACCGTGCGCGGGCGCGCCGAGCCGAAGACCGCGTACTCCAGCGCGGGCAGCCGGTCCAGGTCCACGTGCTCGACGACCTCGCTGAGCACGGCGGCGTCGTACCCCTTGAGCCGCTTGTCCGTGTAGGTGAGGGAGCTCTGGCGGAGGGCGACCCGGTCCGACTGCCGCTCCCCCATCCGGTCCAGCTTCAGTCGGCGCGAGGCGATGGTGAGGGCGCGCATCGACACATCGACGCCGACGATCTCGGTGAAGCGCACGTCCTTGAGGAGCGCCTGCACCAACTGGCCCTGGCCGCAACCGAGGTCGAGGACCCGGTGGGCACCGGCTCCGCGCAGCGCTTCGAGGATCGCGGTGCGCCGGTGCTCGGCGAGCGGGACCGGCTTCTCCTCGGTGTCGGTGCTCTCGTCCACCGCGTTGTCGACGCTCTCCACGTCCAGGTCGTCCGACTCCGCGAGCCGGACCAGCTCCAGGGCCTGGTCGGCCTGGCGGGTCAGCCCCCAGCGGTGGGAGAGATAGCGCCGGGTGATGAGGGGGCGCTCGGGGTGGTCGGCCAGCCAGCCCTCACCGGCCCGCAGCAGCTTGTCCACCTCGTCGGGCGCGACCCAGTAGTGCTTGGCGTCGTCGAGGACCGGGAGCAGGACGTAGAGCTGGCGCAGGGCGTCGGCGAGCCGCAACTCCCCGTCCAGCACCAGGCGTACGTAGCGTGATGCGCCCCAGGCGGGGAACTTCTCGTCCAGCGCCACCTCCGTCACCTCGACCCGCTCCCAGCCGAGCGGCACGAACAGCTTGCGCACCAGCTCCGCACCGCCCCGGGCGGGCAGCGCGGGCACCTCGATCCGCAGCGGCAGAGGAGCCTCGGCCCGCTCGGGCTGGGCCCGGCAGACGCCGCCGAGCGCGGACTTGAACACCGCGGCAAGGGCGACCGAGAGCAGCGAGGAGGCCGCGTAGGGGCGGTCGTTGACGTACTGCGCGAGCGCCGCGTCGGGCGCACCGCCCCGGCCCTTGCCCTTGCCGCGCCGGACCAGCGCCACCGGATCCACCTCCAGCAGGAGTGCGGCCGTGCAGCGCTCGGCGGACGCCTCGGGGTAGAAGACGTGCGCGGTGCCGTGCGAGGTGGAGAACGCCTGCGCCCGGTCGGGATGCTTGTGCAGCAGGAAGCCGAGGTCCGTGGCGGGGCGTTCAGGGGTGCCGGTCGTACTGATCGTCAGGAACACCTGTCCGAGTATGGTCTCCGCCCCCGGCTCCCACCAGGCATTTTCACCACTCCGGCGGTGACCCCGCCGGCTCCTCGGCTCAGCGCTCCAGCAGCCCCGCCAGCGCCTTGATCCGCTCCGGCCCCACCCGGCAGCACCCGCCGACGAGCCGCGCCCCGGCCCCCGTCCAGGCCCGCACCCGCCCCGGGTCGAAGGTGCTCGTCCCGGTCCACCTCCTCGCCTCCGCGTCCCAGCCCTCCCCGCTGTTGGGGTAGACCACGGCCGGCTTGCCCGTGACCTCCACCGCCACCCGCACCGCCTCCTCCGCCTCGGCCGGATCGCAGCAGTTGACCCCGACGGCCACCACCGTCTGCCGCCCGGCGGCCACCGCGAACGCCTCCTCCAAGGGCTGCCCGGCCCGGGTCCGGCCGCCCGCGACGCTGTACGAGAGCCAGACCGGCAGCCCGGCCTCCTCGGCCACCCGCACCACCGCCTCGGCCTCGTCCACGTCCGGCACCGTCTCCAGCGCCAGGACGTCGGGCCCCGCCTCGGCGAGTGCCGCCACCCGGGGGCGGTGGAAACGCTCCAGCTCCCGGACCGTGAGTCCGTACCGCCCCCGGTACTCACTGCCGTCCGCGAGCATCGCACCGTACGGGCCGACCGAGGCGGCGACCCAGACCTCCCGCCCGGGGCCGGCCCGGCGGGCCGCTCCGGCCGCCCGCCGGGCCAGCTCCACGCTGCGGGCGAGCAGCGCCCCGGTCCGCTCGGGACCGATCCCGTGGCGCGCGAACCCTTCGAACGTGGCCTGGTAGCCGGCGGTGATGAGCACCTGTGCTCCGGCGCGCAGATACGCCAGGTGGGCGGCCTCGATCTGCTCCGGCGCGTCGGCCAGCAGCCGGGCCGACCAGAGCGCGTCGGAGAGGTCGCACCCCTGTGCCTCCAGCTGGTTGGAGAGCCCGCCGTCCAGCAGGACGGGCCCTTCCGCCAGCGCTTCGGCGAGCGTACGGCCGGAGTCCACTGCCATCTCCTCCTCGTCCGGCTCTCCTGTCGGGAGGCGCGGGTCAGGTCAGCTGGGACTGGATCTGCGAGGAGATCAGCTCCAGATGGTCCAGGTCGCCCAGGTCGAGGACCTGGAGGTAGATCCGGGACGAGCCGATCGCCGCGTACCGGCCGATCTTGTCGACCACCTCGGCGGGCGAACCGGCCAGCCCGTTGGCCTTCAGCTCCTCCACGTCCCGGCCGATGGCCGCCGCCCGCCGGGCCACCTCGGCGTCGTCCTTGCCGGTGCAGACGATCAGGGCGTTGGAGTACACCAGGTCGTCCGGGTCGCGCCCGAACGTCTTGGCCGCTTCCCGGACCCGGCCGAACTGCTTCTCGCTGTCCTCCAGGGAGGCGAAGGGGATGTTGAACTCGTCCGCATACTGCGCGGCGAGGCGCGGGGTGCGGGTCGCGCCGTGGCCGCCGATCAGGACGGGCACCTTGGCCTGGGCCGGCTTCGGCAGCGCGGGCGAGTCGGTGAGCTGGTAATAGGTGCCGTCGTAGCTGAAGGTCTTGCCGACCTCGGTCGCCCACAGGCCGGTGACGATCGCCAGCTGCTCCTCCAGCCGGCCGAACTTCTCCTTGGGGAACGGGATGCCGTAGGCCTTGTGCTCCTCCTCGAACCAGCCCGCGCCCAGGCCCAGTTCGACCCGGCCGCCGGACATCTGGTCGACCTGGGCCACCTGGATGGCGAGCACGCCGGGCAGCCGGAACGTGCCTGCTGTCATGAGCGTGCCGAGCCGGATCCGCTTGGTCTCGCGGGCGAGGCCGGCCAGGGTGATCCAGGCGTCGGTAGGGCCGGGCAGTCCGTCGCCGGAGCCCATACGGAGGTAGTGGTCGGAGCGGTAGAAGGCGTCGAAGCCGAGGTCCTCGGTGGCCTTGGCGACGGTGAGCAGGGTGTCGTAGCTCGCCCCTTGCTGGGGCTCGGTGAAGATTCGAAGATCCATGCACCCATCCTGCCTCTTCGGCGGCCTCTCTTCCTCAGGGCCCCGCCGCCGAGGGTGCGGTGCCGCGTATCCCGCCGTAGGGGCCGTCCCGCTCCCTCTCCCGCTCCCCCAGCCGTCTCAGCAGCCCGTGCACCCGGTCCAGCGACTCGTCTGCGGCGTCCATGGCTTCGATGCACTGCCAGTAGAGCCCGTCCTCCCCGGTGTCGCAGGCCACCGAGACCAGCGCTATCCCGGCCTCGCCCAGGAGCAGCGCCAGGCTCGTCAGGGCCGCCCGCACATCGGCGATCCCGGAGAGCTGCGTGGCCCGTGTGCCCCGGGAGAGGACCGCCGGGTGGTCCGGCGGTGCGCATCCGACACCGATCTCACCGAGGGCCCGCGCCTCGCCCCGTAACTCCATCGGGCCGAACAGCGCCAGCCGGCTGCCGACCGTCCGCGCGAGGGCCTGCGCCTGCCAGGCCTCCGCCATCACCTCCAGCGCGCCCCGGCTCTCGGCCAGCGCCCGCCGCCCGGACTGGATGAGTCGCTCCGCTTCCATGTGTCTCCCCCGTCCTCACGAAAACCCGCTCATCTCTTTCATTACCCACAGTGAGGTAGTTGGCACCGTAAGGCCAGAGGAAATCGGAAATCTGTGGACACAAAATCGATTGTGGATAACTCGATCACTCCGAAGAGTGACGATCCTGGGGTTCCGGCGGGTTCGGGACGGGGAAGCGCTTCTCGTTCCGGTCCATCTTGGCCGCCAGCGCCCGCAGCGGGTCGATGCCCAGTACCTCGCAGAACTGGAGGAGGTAGGCGAGCACATCGGCGACCTCGTCGGCCACGCGATGGGCGGCCTCGGGCTCGTCCATGATCCGGGCGGACTGTTCGGGCGTCAGCCACTGGAAGATCTCGACCAGTTCGGAGGCCTCGACGCTGAGGGCGGAGGCCAGGTTCTTCGGGGTGTGGTACTGCCCCCAGTCCCGCGCCGCCGCGAACGCGGCCAGTCGGCGCTGGAGTTCTGCCACATCGAGTTCTGTCACGGCCCCAGGTCTACCACCGCCCTCGGACACCGCCGCCCCGGACGCCCACGAGAGGCGTCCGGCGGCGAGGCCGGTGAGGAGGGGTACGTGAGGAGGGGCGGGAAGGCGAGGCCCCACGGCGGCCAGGGCCCTACGACTGGGCGAGCCCCGCCGGTGTGACCCCTTCGACCTCCATGCCCTCCGGGGCGAGCAGGAAGACGTTCCGGTCGACGCGGTGCATACCGCTGCCGAGCCCGAAGACCACGCCGCTGCTGAAGTCGAGGATGCGCTTGGCCACGTCCGTCTCCGCCGCCGTCAGGTCCAGCAGCACCGGGACCTGGGCGACCAGGTACTCCGCGACCTCGCGGGCGTCCGCGAAGACCTGCACCCGCAGCACGACCAGGCGGCGCTGCTCGGCCACGCGCTCGTCCGGGACGGTGCGGTGGTCGATCCGGGACGGCCACTCGTCGCGGCCGCGCAGGGGTACGACCTGGGCGAGCCCCTCCCACTGTTCGTCGGTGGCGTCATATCTGTCGTACCTGTCGTACCTGCTCACAGGGCCACCCCGTCGTCAAGCCGGTCGCATGCGCGCCGGCTGCGCTCACTGTTCATCGGGCAATCCTCTCGCCCCTCACCCGTTCGGCGTACCAACGACACGGCGAACGGCCGGATCGAGTCACTCACACCGGGCTCCCGCACCGCACCTGGGCCCTCACACCGTGATGACCTGGACGCCCGCCTCGCCGAACCGGTCCTTCGCCTCCGCCGTGATGTGCGCGTCGGTGACCAGCACGTCCACCAGACCGAGGTCGCAGACCCGGGCGAAGGCCCGCTTGCCGATCTTCGAGGAGTCGGCGGCGACCACCACCCGCTGCGCCCGCTCCGCGAGGAGCCGGTTGACGCTGGCCTCGCCCTCGTGGTGGACGTAGGCGCCGCGTTCGATGTCGATGGCGTTGACCCCGAGGACGGCGACGTCGAGGGTGATCTCGTTCATCACGCCGACGGCCAGCGGTCCGGTCAGTTCGTACGACTGCGGCCTGGCGACGCCGCCGGTGACGACCATCTTGATCTGCGGCCGGATCGCCAGCTCGCTCGCGATGTTGAGCGCGTTGGTCACGACGGTGAGCGTCGGCTGCCCGCCCGCCACCGTGGTCTCGCCGACGATGTCGGGCCGCACCGCCAGTGCGCGGGCCACCTCGGTCACCGTCGTGCCGCCGGTCAGGCCGACCACCTCGCCGACGGCGACCAGTCCGGAGACCGCGCGGCCGATGGCCTGCTTCTCGGGGGCGTGGCGGCCGGTCTTGTAGCGGAGCGCCAGCTCGTAGGAGACACCGTGCGCGACGGCTCCGCCCCGGGTGCGGGTGAGCAGGTGCTGTTCGGCGAGCTGGTCCAGGTCGCGGCGGATGGTCGCGGCCGACACCTCCAGCGCGGCCGCCGCCTCCTCGACCTCCACCCTGCCGTGTTTGCCGACCAGTTCCAGCAGCGCGTCCCACCGGGCGTCCCTGGCCACGTGCGTCTCCTTCACCGTCCGGTGCCGGGCTCCGCGCTTCCCGGGAACGCGGTCGCCGGTGGCCGGACCGCCGCAAGCGTCGCACAGGAGCCGGGCGTTCGACTCCGCACCCCGCGCACCGTGCTTGTTCCTGCTTGTTACCTGCATGTAATGTGCAGGATTCAACATCGAGGCTCCATCCGCCCTTCGTCCCGTGGAGTGCAGACGTGTCGTACGCCGAGACCGAGATCGCCGGTCAGCCCGCCTGCTGGCGCCGCGCCGCCGCACTGGCCGACGAGCACCGGGCCGTCCTGCCCGCCGCCGGTGAGCGGATCGCCGTCGTCGGCTGCGGCACCTCCTTCTACATGGCGCAGGCCTACGCGGCGCTCCGCGAGGGCTCGGGCCAGGGTGAGTCGGACGCCTTCGCCGCCTCCGAGTTCCCGTACGGGCGCGCGTACGACCGGGTCGTCGCGCTGACCCGCTCGGGGACCACGACCGAGGTGCTGGAGCTGCTGGAGCGCGTGCGCCCGGACTCGCGCACGGTGGCGGTCACGGCCGATCCGCACACGCCCGTGCGGGAGGCCGCCGACGGTCTTGTCGTCCTCGACTTCGCCGATGAACGGTCGGTCGTGCAGACCCGGTTCGCCACGTCCGCGCTCACCCTGCTCCGCGCCCACCTGGGCCTGCACACCGAGGAGGCGGTACGGGACGCGGAGACGGCGCTCGCCGAGCCGCTGCCGGAAGGGCTGCTGGAGCGCACCCAGTTCTCCTTCCTCGGCCGGGGGTGGACGGTCGGCCTGGCCCATGAGGCGGCGCTGAAGATGAAGGAGGCGTCGCTGGCCTGGACGGAGTCCTACCCGGCGATGGAGTACCGCCACGGGCCCGTCAGCATCTCCACGTCCGGTACCGCGACCTGGATGTTCGGCGCCGCCCCCGAGGGCCTGGCCGAGCAGGTCCGCGCCACGGGCGCCCAATGGGTGGAGAGCGGACTCGACCCGCTGGCCGACCTCGTACGCGTACAGCGCCTGGCGATCGCCCGGGCGGCGGCGCGGGGGCTCGACCCGGACGCGCCCCGCCATCTGACCCGGTCGGTGGTGCTGGACCAGGCCTGAGGGAGGATGGGCGGCAGGAGGCGGCCGACGCCCCTCCGCGCACCCGACACCCCTACGCCGGAGAGCCTTCATGCACCTCGCACTGCCCGTCGCCGCCGAGGAGCCGAAGGGCGGCATAGCGGGGTGGGCCACCGGCCTGGTGGAGACGTTCGGCGGGCCGGGCGCCGGTTTCGCCATCGCCGTGGAGAACCTGTTCCCGCCGCTGCCGAGCGAGATCATCCTCCCGCTGACCGGGTTCGCCGCTTCGCAGGGCGTGCTCAGCCTGGCCTCCGCGCTGTTCTGGACGACGCTCGGCTCGGTGGTCGGGGCGTTGGCGCTGTACGGGCTCGGGGCCGTCTTCGGTCGGGAGCGGATGCACGCCCTGTGGGCGAGGCTGCCGCTGGTCAAGCCCGCCGACCTGGTGCGTACGGAGGAGTGGTTCGCCCGGCACGGCACCAAGGCGGTCCTGCTGGGCCGTATGGTGCCGGTCTTCCGGAGCCTGATCTCGGTGCCCGCGGGTGTGGAGCGCATGCCGCTGCCGGTGTTCGTCGGGCTGACGACGGCGGGCAGCCTGGTGTGGAACAGCGTGCTGGTGCTGGCGGGTTACTGGCTGGGCGACAGCTGGGACGTGGTCGGGGAGTACGTCGGCATCCTGTCGAAGGTCGTGCTCGGGCTGGCCGTGCTGGCGGTGGGCTGGTACGTCGTGATGCGCGTCCGGGGCCGTAAGGACGCCTCGCGCGGCGAGTGACGGGCGGCTCCGGCCCGTACGGAACCGCCCGCCTCCGGACACTTTTCGGCGCCCTCCGCCCTCGGACACCCTCCGGGACCGCCCGCCCCGGACACCGCCGACCGCCCCCGGACGCCAAGGCGCCGGGAGGGCCGCTCAGCGGTGTCCGGGGCGCGGCCGCCCGCTCAGGACTCCTCGAAGTAGGCGTCCAGGACGGCGTCCAGCTCGGCCGGCCACTCCTTGAGCCGCGCCCGGCTCTCCGCCTCGACCTCGGCGTTGAACCAGCGGCGGGTAGACAGGTGCACGGTCACGGTGAACCGGCGGCCGAAGCGGGCCGGGTGCATCTCCACCGCGCCGATCTCGGACCAGTCGAAGTCGGCCTCCTGGTCGTCCAGGGTGAACCGGATGCCTTCCCGGGCCACCCGGATCGACCCGCGGCGGTCGCTGACCTCGAAGACCGGGCCGTCCTCGGGAGCCTCCGCTTCCGCTTCCGCATCGGCCGTAGCGTCGGCCTCAGGCTCAGGAGCCTCCTCGGCCGCCGCTTCGGGCGCTTCGTCGAGTTCCGGGTCCGCCTGAGGGCCGTCCTCCGGTTCCGCTTCGGTCTTCCGGGCCCCGGCGGGCGCCGCCAGGCCGGGGAGGGGGATGAACGCCGGGTCGGTGCCTGCGGCGAACTCGGGCTTCTTGTTCGAATCTATGCTCTGCTCCACGGCGGGCAGTATGGTCGACGAACCTGTACGTGACCAGTCGTCATCGTTCCGGGCGCCTTCGCGGCGCGGACCGGGCCGGGCTGTCACAGCGCCCCCCGGCGCCACTCACGTATCAGCAGACAGCCGAGGTACGCGCCCCCGATCGCCATGGTGTAGATCCCGACCGGCAGGTCCTCGAAGAGCGGCAACTGCTGGGCGCAGAGGTCGGCGGCGACCAGCAGCAGCCCGCCGGTGAGGCCGGAGAGCAGCAGGTGGGGGCCGGATCCGCGGGTGAGGCGCTTGGCGATCTGCGGGGCCGTCAGGGCGATGAAGGCGATGGGTCCCGAGACGCTGACGGCGGCCGCCGAGAGGGCGATGGCGAGGACCACGGCGAGGGTCTTGGCCTTCCTCGGCTCCGAGCCGAGCCCTTCGGCGATGTCGTCGCCCATCTCACCGATGTCGAGGCGCCGGGAGATCAGCGCGGTCAGCGGGGCCGCGGTGAGCAGGACCAGCCAGATGGTGGTGGCGTCGGTCCAGGAGCGGGCGGTGAGGCTGCCGTTGACGTAGGCGGTGAGGACGGAGGCCTTGTCACGCTCCAGGGCGTAGACGACGTACTGGGTGACGGCGGCGCCCATCGCGGCGACCCCGATACCGGCGATGACGAGCCGGGCGGGATTGCGGAAGCCGGTCCCGGTGGAGATGTACACCAGGGCCATCGCGGCGACCGCGCCGATGAGCGCGCCGACGGCGACCGGGACCGTGCCGGGGAACATCAGCGCGCAGATCGCGGCGCCCGCCCCGGCCCCGGCGGAGAGGCCGATGACGTCGGGGCTGCCGAGCGGGTTGCGGGTGACGGACTGGAAGAGCGCGCCCGAGAGGCCGAGCGCGGCGCCGACCCCGACGGCGACGGTGAGGCGGGGGCCGCGCAGCCGGTTGAAGACGAAGCGGTCCTTGCCCTCGGCGTCCCCGAGGAGGGCGGCGGGCAGGTCGGCGAGGTCGAGGCCCAGGCGCCCCCAGGTCAGCGTCGCCACGGCGGTCCCGAGGAGGAGCACGAAGAGCCCGGCGCCCGCGAGGACGGAGGCCCGGCGCATCGGTATCGCCACGGTACGGCCGATGACCAGATGGCCGCGCGGGGCCTTGAGGGGCTCGCGGAGGGGTTCGGTGACGGTCATGGGGTGCCCCGCATCCTGCGTACGGCGATGAGCAGCGCGGGTGCGCCGATGAACGCGGTGACGACGCCGACCATGAGTTCGGTGGGCCGCATGACGACCCGGCCCACGACGTCCGCGAGGAGGAGCAGGGTGGGGCCCAGCAGCGCGGCGAAGAGGAGCTGGACCCGGAAGTCGACACCGACCAGGGCCCGTACGATATGCGGTACGGCCAGGCCGACGAAGGCGATCGGGCCGACGGCGGCGGTCGCGGCGGCGCTGAGCAGGGTGGCGGCGAGCAGCCCGCCGCCCCGGGTACGCGCCGGGTCCGAGCCGAGGGCCACGGCGGTCGCGTCGCCCAGGGCGAGGGCGTTGAGGCCGGGGCCGAGGGCGAGCGCGAGGAGGAAGCCGACGGCGGCGAAGGGCAGCACGGACCAGAACACGTCGAAGTCCCGGCCGCCGAGGGCCCCCACGACCCAGTAGCGGTAGCTGTCGAAGACCTGCGGCTTGCTGAGCGTCACCGCCTGGATGAACGCCATCAGCACGGCGGTGAGCACGGCCCCGGCGAGCACCAGGCGCACCACGCTCGTGCCCGTACCGGCGGAGCCGATGACATGGACGAGCACCCCGGCGACCAGCGCGCCGGGCAGCGCCCACCACATGGTGTCGGTGGCCCCGGAGGCCCCGAACCAGGCGGTCGCGGCGACGATGCTCGCGGAGGCGCCCGCGTTGATGCCGAGGAGGCCCGGTTCGGCCAGCGGGTTGCGCGAGACGCCCTGCATGAGGGTGCCGGCGACCGCGAGGCAGAGTCCGGCGAGGACGCCGAGGGCGGTACGGGGGTAGCGGCTCTCGATGATCGCGGTGACGTTCTCGTCGGCGCTGCCTGCGAGCACACCGAGGACGTCGCCGAACGAGGTGGAGCGGCTGCCGAACATGACGCTCGCGCAGAGCGCGAGGGCCAGCGCGGCGACCGCCCCGAGCAGGAGGAACGCCGTCCGGGCGGCGCCGGTGCGGGAAGTGCCGGCGCCGCTCGGCGGTGCGACCGTGGTGGTTGCCATGGGAGTGAGGTGTGCCTGGTGGCTTCGGCGGTTCGGATACCGGGCCGGGACTACTTGCCGGCCTTCTTGACGGCCTCGTCGATGATCGGCAGGTAGCGCTCGATCGTCCACGGCACGGTCAGCGGGTTGATGATCGAGGAGGCGGTGACGAAGGAGTTGTCGTTGCTCGCGACGACGGCACCCTTCTTGATCGCGGGGATCGCGCCGTACAGCTTCTGGCCCTCGATCTCCTTGCGGTTCTTCGCGTCCGTGTAGAACGTGAAGATCAGGTCGCTGTCCTTCAGCTTCTCGGCGTTCTCCAGGCCGATGAGGGCCGAGTCGGTGCCGGGGGTCTCCTTGAAGCCGTTGACGACGGGGTCGACCTTCAGGCCGAGCGAGGAGACCATCTTGACGCGCTGCTCCTCGGGCTTGAAGACGCCGAGGGTGCCGGGGCCGGAGTTGTAGATGTAGGAGAAGGTGACCTTCTGGTAGTCCGGCCGGGTGGCCGCGGCGTCGGCGAGCTGCTTCTCGATCTCCGTCTTGAGGACGTCGGTGTCCTTCGTCCGGCCGAGCGCCTTGCCGATGATGTCGATCTGCTGGTCCCAGTCGGTGCTCCACGCCTGGTCCGGGTAGGCGACCGTGGGGGCGATGTCCTTGAGGACGTCGTACTGCTTCTGCGTGATGCCCGACCAGGGGGCGAGGATGACGTCCGGCTCCAGCTCGGTGATGGCCTCGAAGTCGATCTCCTCGCCGCCCGCGAACTGCTTGGGCAGCTTGTCGCCGGACTTCTTCACGGCCTCGTCGATCCACGGGAGGTAGCCGGACTTGTCGCTGCCCCACGGGTAGCTCTCGATGCCGACCGGGGTCTGGCCGAGGGCTATCGCGGTCTCGGCGGAGCCCTGGCCGAGGGTGACGATGCGCTGCGGCTGCTCGTCGATCTTCGCGGTGCCGAGGGAGCTCTTGATCGAGACGGGGAAGGCGCCTCCGCTCTGCGCCGTGTCCTTCGCCGCGCCCTTGCTGTCACCGTCCGAGGAGCAGCCGGCCAGGACGACGGCGAGGGCGACGGCGGTGGCCGAAGCAGCAAGGGTGTGACGGCGCAGACGGGTGAAGCCGAGCATGGGTGTTCCTCATGGTTGGACGAGCGAGTGAGACTAAGGCAAGCCTAAGCTAACCGTACATAGGGGTCTGCCGCCCTCTGCCCCCGCCCTCCCGTGCCGCCCGGTCACACGCGGCGGGCAGGGCGCCGCTTCCCACGCCCCGCCCGCCGCGTGGGGCGCCTGAGCCGGGGCCGTGGCCCATCCCCCTGCCGCTCGGCTCCGAACAACCTTGGGAGCCCGTCCGGACTCCTCACGGCGAGGCAGGTGGGACCCATGGCCCAGGCACGTTCACTGCTCACCCCCGACCTTCCGCCCCGCTTCGCGACGCCGGACCTTCCGGGAGCGCGGGTTCCGGCCGACCGGCCGTCGGCCCGCCGTCCGGAAGTGATCGTCAGCCCGTTCCCTTCTCGTGGAGCGCCAGCCACACCCGGTCGCGCGTCAGCGGCAGTTCGGTGAACCTGATGCCCGTCGCATCGCGCAGCGCGTTGGCGAAGGCCGGGGCGACCGGGTTGAACGGGCTCTCGCTCATCGACTTCGCGCCCAGCGGGCCGATCGCGTCCGAGGTCTCCATGAAGTGCACCTCGGTACGCGGCACATCGGCGTACTGCGTCAGCCGGTAGCGGCGGAACGCGGCCGTGACGACCTGGCCGCGCTCGTCGAGGCGTACGTTCTCGAAGAGGGTCGCGCCGAGCGCCTGCGCCACCCCGCCCTCGACCTGGCCCCGGCACTGCATCGGGTTCATCACCTTGCCCGCGTCGGCGGCGTGGACGGAGCGCAGGATGCGGATCTCGCCGGTGCCCGGGTCCACGGCGAGCCGGAACCACTGGGCGTTGAACGCCACCGAACGCGGCGATCCGCCCCAGTGCCCGTCCGCCGACAGTTCGCGCCCGGCTGCGCGGGCTGCCTGGTACAGCTCCTTGAGGCTGACCGCGCGCCCGGCGTACTCCACGGCATCCGCGGTGAGCCTGCACTCCCCCGGAGCCGCCCCCACATACCGGGCGGCGAACTCCAGCAGTTGTACGGCGAGGGCGTCGGCGGCCTTCATCACGCCTTGCCCGCCACCACCGTCCCGGCCGAACCGAAGGCGCCCGTGTCGTGCCGGACCACATCGGTGTCCGACTGGCGGATCGTGATCCGGTCGACGGTCGTGGAGAGAGCGCCCGCGGTGATCTGTTGGTGGACGGTCGTGGTGCCGTTGCCGAACTCGGCGGTGCCGACGGCGATGTCGTACGTTCCGTCCTGGAGCAGCTTCACCCTGGCGTCCGCGAAGTGGCCGCCGGGCGGGCCGGTGGCGATCATCGACATCCCGGCGCCCTGGCCGACGAGCCACCCCTCGGGGACGTCGTCGCCGGGCCCGGAACCGGAGGGGGAAGCGGAACCGTCCCCGTACTCCCCGATCGCGTCCCGTACGACCTGGAGGCACTGGTCGAGACCGTAGCCGGCGATCTCCAGGTCCTCCTCCTCGCCGCCGGGGCTGATCATGTGCTCGCCGGGGCCGATGATGTTCAACTCCCGGAAGACCAGCGGGTCGACGCCGGTGCGCCGGGCCAGCTCGTCCATCACCGACTCGACCGCGAAGACGACCTGGCCGAGGCCGTAGCCCCGGAAGGCGCCCGCGGGAACGGAGTTGGTGTAGACGGAGTAGGCGTCCACCTTCTTGTGCGGGGCGCGGTAGACGGCCATGGACTCGCCAACGCTGTGGAACATGACGGCGGGGCCGTGGTTGCCGTACGCCCCGGTGTCCGACACCACCCGCACCTGGAGGGCGGTGAGTGTGCCGTCCGCCCGGGCGCCCGCGCGGACCCCGATGGTGAAGGGGTGGCGGGTGGTGGCACCGTAGAACTGCTCGGCGCGCGTGTACTCCAGCTTGACCGGGCGGCGCAGCCGCATCACGGCGAGCGCCACGATGTCCTCGACGATCATCTCCTGCTTTCCGCCGAGACCGCCGCCGACCCGGCCCGCCAGCACCCGCACCCGCACCCGCTTCAACTCCAGGCCGAACAGGGCGCACAGGGCCCGCCGGGTGAGGAAGGGGGTCTGGGTGCTGGAGCGCACGGTGAGCCGTTCCTCACCGTCCTCCCCGCTCTCGTACCAGGCGACCGCGCCGTGCGTCTCCAGGCTGGCGTGCTGGACCCGTTGGGTGCGGAAGGTCTCCTCGTGGACGACGTCGGCCTCGGCGAACCCCACCTCCACCGAGCCGATCTCGCCGTGCACTTCACCGACGACGTTGTTCTCGGGGCGGGCGATGCGCGACTCGGGGCCCTTGGCGTGGACGACCGGGGCGCCGGGGGCCATCGCCTCCTCCGGGTCGGTGACGTACGGGAGTTGCTCGTACGTCACCTCGATCCGGCGGCACCCCTCCTCGGCCGCCGCCTCGCTGTCGGCGACCACGGCGGCGACGCGCTGGCCGATGTAGCGGACGGTGTCGTCCAGCAGCCGGGTGTCGTCGGGATCTTCGGTGGGGTGCTCGTGGCGGGCGGTGGAGTAGAGCCGTTCCGGGGCGTCGTGGTGGGTGAGGACCAGGTGGACGCCGGGGACGCGCAGGGCGGCGGCCGTGTCGATGGCGACGATGCGGGCGTGCGGGTGCGGGGAGCGCAGGAGCTTCATATGGAGGAGGCCGGGGACGTCGAGGTCGAAGGTGTACCGCGCGGTGCCCGTCACCACCTGGGGCCCGGCCGGGGCGCCCAGGTTGCGGCCGACGGCCCGCCCGGCGCCCGGCTCCTCGGTGTGCCGTACGCCGCGCACCGCGTCCTCGATGGCCCGGTAGCCGGTACAGCGGCAGATGTTGCCCTTGAACGCCCGGGGCAGGTCGGTGAGTTGCTCCTCGTCGAGGGCGGCCGTCGTCATCAGGTACCCGGCGGTGCAGAAGCCGCACTGGAACCCCTGCGCGTCGAGGAACTGCTGTTGTACGGGGTGGAGTTCACCGCCCTCGCCCGCCAGCCCCTCCACCGTGGTGACGGTCCGCCCCTCGGCTCGCAGGGCGGGGTAGAGGCAGCTGTGCACCGGCTCCCCGTCCACGTGCACCGTGCACGCCCCGCAGTCCCCGGCGTCGCAGCCCTTCTTGACGCCGAACCAGCCGCGCTCGCGGAGGTAGGTGCGCAGGCACTGCCCGGCGCGCGGCTCGTCCTCGAAGGGCCGGCCGTTGATGCGGATCCCGTAGCTCATGCCGCTCCCCCTGAAGTCAGTTCCCGGCGGATCTCCTCGGCGAAGCGCAGCGCCATGTGCCGCCGCCACGCGGGCAGTCCGTGGATGTCGTCGAACCAGTCGTCGGCGCCGGCCGTGGAGTCGATCGCGTCCCGCAGCGTGTCCCGGTCCGGCGGCAAGGGGAACCAGAAGCGGAACGGCCGGACCGTCGCGGCGCTCACCGTCACGGCCAGCGACCCGTCGACCGGGTCCAGGACCCCGATGACCAGCGCCCCCGAGCGCCCGAGCCCGTAGAGGGAGGCCTGGCGGAACGCCGTACGGGAGGCGAGGGCGCGGGCGGGCAGGGTGACCGAGCGCAGCAGCTCGCCCTCGGCCAGGTCCTTGCGGCCCGCGCCGGTGACGAAGTCCGCCACCTTCACGCGGCGCAGCGAACCGTCCTGGGCGCGGAGCAGGCAGGTGCCGTCCAGCGCGGCGGTGAGCGAGATCATCGGCCCGGCGGGCAGGGCGTTGCAGAGGTTGCCGCCGACGGTCGCCATGTTCCAGATCTTGAACGAGGCGAGGAAGGCCCGGCAGCACTGCTCCACGAGCGGAGCCGCCGGGGCGCCCCAGGCCCTCCCGAACCGCGAGAGCCGCGCGATCGTGCAGGTCGCCGCCAGCTCCAGCGAACCGTCCGGCAGCTCGCGCACCGGCTCCCAGCCCATCCGGCTCAGGTCCACCAGCCGGCGCAGATGCGGCTGCGGCTCGGAGAAGAGGTAGGTGCCGCCGCCGAGCCAGGCGTCGCCCGGCCGCCAGGGGGCGGGGCTGCGGGCGTCCCGCACGTCGAGCACCGTGTTGAGGTCCATGACCGCCAGTGAAACCCCGCGCCGGGGGCCCGCACGACTGGTTCACCGTACGGAAATACACCAGGCCGAGGACGTAGCGCTGGAGGATCGACCAAGAGGTGTTTGCCTCCCTTGGCCTGGCATTTACGATGCGGAGACTCGCATTGGCCTCGTGAATGTGAGATGCCGGGTGCGGTGCCCGGCAGCCCCGCAAGGAGACCGCCCATGCACGTCGAAGACCTCCTCCGGCTGGAGTCCCTGGACCTCACCCTGCTCTGGGGCGGCCCTCCGCTCCTCGCGCGGGAGATCAGCGGGGTCACCGCGACCGATCTGGAGGACCCGGGGCGGTTCCTCCAGCGGGGCGAGATCGTGCTGAGCGGCCTGGTGTGGTGGAGCGCGGCGGACGAGGAGGGGACGGCGGACCGGTTCGTCACGGCCCTGCGGGACGCCGGCGCGGCCGCGCTGCTGGCAGGCGAGGAGACGCACGGGAGGGTGCCGGAGGTGCTGGTCGACGTGTGCCGCCGGCACGGGATCGCGCTGTTCTCCGTGCCGGTGCACACCTCGTTCCGGGCGATCACCGACACCGTGTACCTGCGGCAGTGGGGCGACCTCAGCAGGCGGCCCGCCGCCCTCTACGCGCTGCCGGAGAACGTACGGGGCGAGCTGGGCCGGCTCCTCACGGACGGCGCGGACCCGGACACGCTGCTCACCCGGGCGGTGGCGCATCTGGGGACCCCGCCCTGCCACGTGCTCAGCGCCACCGGCCGCACGATCGCCCGTACGCCGACGGCCCGGGCCCTCACCGCCGCCCAGGCGGCCGAGCGGCTGAAGGCCGCCTTGCCCGTGGACCCGGACGCGTCGGCGTACGGGCAGTGGTTCCTGCATCTGGCCGGGGCGGTGGACGTCCCGCCGCGGATGCTGCACGAGATAGCCGAGGTGTTCGCCCAGCTCCGGCAAGGGGTGGTGCGCCGCGAGGCCGCGGCGCGCGGTCCCGCCACGGAGCTGCTGCCCCTCCTCGACACACCGGGCTCCGGCTCCGGCTCAGGTGCCGCGCCGCTCGCGGCGGCCCTGCGCGCCTGCGGCCTCCCGGACCACGGCCCGTTCACGGTGGTCGCGGTCTCCGTGGGGGCGGCGGAGGGCGGCGATGCGGCGGAGGCGCTGGGGGAGGTTCTGCGCCATCTGCCGGGGCAGCGGTTCGCCGTGGGGCGGGTGGCCGGGGGCGGGACGGCGGCGGTGATCGCCGCGGATTCCGGCGCCGGGGACGCCGACGCCCCCGATGCCGTGGTCTCCGCCCTCAAAGGCCTCTGGCCCACCCTGCCCGCCTGCGGTGAGATCGTCTTCCCGTACGGAGGTGTCAGCGCCCCGGCAGCCACCACGGCCGGACTCAACGGCGCTCTGGCGCAGGCCCGTTACGCGCTGACGGCCACGTCACGGATGGCAACGGCGGAGGGCGCCCGCCTCACCGCGATCGAGGACCTCACGACCCTCGGCGCCCTGCTCGCGGGCGTCCCCACCGACGTACGGGCGGCCTTCGGCAGCCATGCCCTGGGCCCGCTCGCCGATGCGACGAACCCCTCCCACCGGATGCTCCTGGAGACCCTCGACACCTTCCTTGCGCACAACGGGTCCTGGGCGCGGACGGCCGAGGCCCTGCATCTGCACGTCAACACCGTGCATTACCGCATCCGGCGCGTGGAGTTGCTGACCGGCCGCGACCTGGGCCGCCTCGACCACAAGCTGGACCTGAAGGCGGCGCTGCTCTGCCGCTGACCTCAACGGCCCCGGAAGCCCGACCGTGGCCCCGGCCTCAGTCCTGGGCCAGATCGTCCGGGGCGGACCTGGCCAGGTCCGCCAGCGTCGCGAGGGCCCGCGAGAGGGTCTCCTCTGCCGGTGAGGCGAGGCCGAGCCGGATGGCGTGCGGCCCGCGGTGCCGGCCGGCGGAGAACGCGGCGGCCGGGGTGACCGCGATGCCGTGCCGGGCCGCCGCGGCGACGAAGGTGTCGGCACGCCACGGGCTCGGCAGCTCCCACCAGCGGTAGTACGACCCCGGCGCGGAGCGGGTCGCGAAGTCACCGAGGTGGCGCTGCGCGATCGACTGCCGCTCCCGTGCCTGCCGTTGCTTGGCCCGTACGAGCGTTTCCACGGCGCCGTCCGCCTGCCACTGGGCCATCGCCTCCAAGGGGAAACCCATGGGGGTCCAGCCCCCGGAGCGCAGAGCGGCCGCGACCCCGCCCGACACGGCGGCGGGGGCGACGGCGAACCCGAGGGAGAGCCCCGGAGCCAGCCGCTTGGACAGGCTGTCGACGAGGACGGTCCGCTCGGGCGCACGGGACGCGAGAGGCGGCAGATCGTCCCGGAGGAAGGCCCAGACGGCGTCCTCGATCGCATGGATCCCGCACGTCAGCAGCACATCGGCCAGGCGGTCCAGCCGGTCGGCGGGCATGGTCAGCGACAGCGGATTGTGCAGGACCGGCTGTACGTAGACGGCGTGCAGCGGCCCCGCCCGGTGCGCCTCCTCCACCGCCTCCGGGATGAGCCCGGCCTCGTCCATCGCGAGCGGCACGAGGGTGACGCCCAGCCGGGCGGCGATCGCCTTGAGCACCGGGTACGTCAGCTCCTCGACGCCCAGCCGCGCGCCGGGCCGGGTCACGGCGGCGACGACCGCCGAGATCGCCTGGCGCCCGCTCCCGGCGAACAGGATGCGCGCCGGATCGGGGCGCCAGCCGCCCCGCGCGAGCAGGTCGGCCGCGGCATGGCGCACCACCGGGGTCCCGGCCGCCCCGACCGGGCGCAGGGCCGACTCCAGCCGGCCGGGCGTCAGCAGCCTGCCGATCCCGGCGGCGAGCAACTCGGCCTGCTCGGGCACCACAGGGTGGTTCAGCTCCAGGTCGACCCGGCGGTCGGCGGGTTCGGACAGCGCGGGCGCCATGGCCGCCGCACGCGTGGCGTCACAGACGAAGGTGCCGCGGCCGACATGCCCTTCGGTGAGACCCCGGCGCGCGAGCTCCTGGTAGACACGGGTGGCGGTGGAATTGGCGATGCCGTGCTTCCGGGCGAACTCCCTCTGGGTGGGCAGTCGTTCGCCTGCCTTGAGCCGACCCGCCCCGATCTCCGCCGCCACCGCGTCGGCGACACCCCGGAAATCCGTCATGGGCCCCACCCTCCCGTACTCACCGACATCGAAGCACATCATTGCACCGAGATCAACGATCCCTATTGAACCGAGCAAAGAACCGATATTAAACTCACATTGCTCCGATGCTCCTCTGACACACGAGGCCGGAAACGCGGGGGTCGAGCAGAGCGAGCGACGGAACTGGCCACGGGACCGAAGGCGGCGTACAGGAATGGTCGAGCTGACCGGAGTGCTCGGGGTCGCGATGGTCGCCCTGGGGATGGTGCTCACCCCCGGCCCGAACATGGTCTATCTCGTCTCCCGCACCATCACCCAGGGCCGACGGGCGGGAATCGTCTCCCTCGGCGGTGTCGCCGCCGGGTTCCTGGTCTACCTGCTGGCGACGAACCTCGGCCTCTCGGTGGTCTTCGTCGCGGTGCCCGAGTTGTTCGTCGCGGTGAAGCTGGCCGGTGCGGCGTATCTGGCGTACCTCGCCTGGACCGCTCTCAAGCCCGGGGGCGTCTCGGTCTTCGCACCCCGGGACATGCCGCACGACTCCCCGCACAGGCTGTTCACGATGGGCCTGATGACGAATCTGCTCAACCCGAAGATCGCCATCATGTACCTCTCCCTCATCCCGCAGTTCATCGACCTGGATTCGGGGAATGTGCTGCTCCAGGGGTTCGTGCTCGGCTCCGTCCAGATCGCGGTGGCCCTCACGGTCAACCTGGGCATCGTCCTGGCCGCCGGATCCATCGCCGTGTTCCTGGCCCGGCGGCCCTCCTGGCTCAAGGTGCAGCGCCACATGATGGGGACGGCCCTCGGGCTGCTGGCCGTCTCGGTCGCCCTGGACACCTCGGTGCCGGCCGGTTCGAGCTGACTCGGGGGCCGGCCTCGCGTCCCCGTCCTGATCCCGGTTCAGGGCCCGCTCGCCCGAGGGGCGCATCTCAGCACCGTACGTGCCGGGCGATCTCCGCCGGACGTCCCGACCGGCGGGCCGCCGGTGGCCGGAACGCGCGACGTGAGCGCACGAGGGACGGCAGGGGCGGCCAGGCCTTCCTGCCCGCGAACGCCCTTCGCCTACTCGAAGAACTTCAGGCCGTAGCCCACGTCGGTCGTGCTCCCGGGGACGTTGGCGCGCCGGTAGGTGGTGCTGCCCCACCAGACCGCGGTGCCGGAATACCAGTAGCGGTTGGACCACGAGTACGGGGTGCCCTTGGCCACCGCGTGGTAGAGGGTGGGGAAGCGGTTCCCGGAGGGCGGGGCGGCGTTGACGTCGCCCCGGGGCAGGACGAACGAGTGGTGGCCGGGGCCGTTGACGTTCACGGTCGGAGTCCAGCCGGACATCATGGACGGCGCGTGCGAACCGAAGAGGCAGCCGTTGCTCTTGTACCAGTCCCAGACGTACGTGGGGTCACCGCCCGCCCGCAGCCGCAGATCGGCGATGCAGTACTTGTCGCTCCAACTGCCGTTCGCGGAGTAGACGATGTGCAGGCGCCCGGAGGGGTCGACGACCGGCTGGGGAGCCTCGTTGATGTACGGGTTCCCCACGACCCGCTCCCAGGACTCACGCGGCTGCGAGATGACGTACCGTCCGCCGGTGGCCGCGGTGGGGCTGCCCATCCGGGCGATGTAGAGGTTCTGCTCCACGTTGGTGTCGCCGGACCAGCCCGACCACACGAACCAGCGCTGTCCGTTGAAGGTGAAGGGCGCCCCGTCGATGGCCCATTTGTCGCCGGGCAGAGCCACCTTGACAGCCGCGGAGTAGCCGGACGTCGGTTGGGCGGAGCCGATGTGGTACATCCGGTGCGCCGCGCCCTTGCCGGCGGCGAAGTAGATCCGGTACTGGCCGTCGTGATGCACGATCTCCGGCGCCCACACCTCGCCCAGACCGGCCGTGTCCCGCCAGACCTGATGCTTGGGCGCAGTGGCGACGGCCTCCAGGGTCGCGGCGGTACGCACCGCGATGCCACCGTCCACGGCCTTGGCCGAGACATACAGGTCACCCACCTTGATCACGGTCGGATCCGCCCCGCCCACCAGGGAGCGGCCGAGCGTGGAAGGCTGATCGGCCGCGGTCGCCCCCGGCTCCGTCGCGCCTCTGTCCGCCTCCTGGGCGCGGCGGTCGCCGGGCCGCTGGTCAGCCTGGGCTGCCGTCGCGGCCTGACCGAGTGCGAGGAGGCCGACGAGCCCCAGCGGAAGCGCACCGGCGAGCCAGCGGGAAGAGCGCATCAGTTCTCCTCGTGTACATGACGTATGTGAGAGCGCTCTCAAAGGTTCCCTCGCCGTTGCGCCCTGTCAAGACAGGGGGCGGAGTTGCCGAGCGGCGGCGGATGGTCCCCTTCCCCACCGGACCGTCGCGGGTGCGGCGGCACCGGGAGGAGGCCGTCCAGCCGTAGGAGCACATCGGATCACCTCCCGGGAGGGGCAGGGCGCCCCATGGATTGCAGCACGGTCATGACGGCACGACTCACCGAAAATGTTTCGACTTCTTCTCGAACCCTTGGCCTCCACAAGCTAGGAACGAGGAGGGCAACCGTCAAGACGCGCCGCCGATCTGATGCCGCAAAGCGGCGGACACGGAGGGTTGGAGAGCCTGCGACTGCGGATGTCATCCCTGGTGGGCGCCATTTCGGAGCAGCCTTCCACGGCTCTCCGAGGGAGCAGGCCATCCCGGCGACGCTTCGAAACTTTCGAAAGCATTGCGAAATTTTCTGCTACCCAGGCTATTGACGAGCACCGTCAGCGCCTCAATCATCCCTGTCTAGGACGCCGGGACCGGTTCCCGCCGTCCCGTCGCGCCGGGCCGGAGCGATCCGTTCCGTCCTGCGGCAGATCCACCGCACTCGCACTCGCACGGCTGACCCGCGCAGCCGAGCACCCGTACCGGCCACTTCCTGACAGCGAGGTCCGGACCCCACCGCTGTCCGGTACGTACGCCCACGATCGGCACGGTGCCCGTGCGGCCGCCCTGCCGGTAGGGGCGGCCGGAGCAACTCCGCGCTGCGCTTCAGCCCTTCCGTGACATCCACCCTGGAGGCACACTCATGGGCTCGTACGCTCTTCCCGGAACCGCCGTGAGACGGAAATTCCGCACTCTGGCGCTGACGTTCGCCGTCAGCATCCCCCTGGTGGCCACCGCGCTGGTCGCGCCGCCGAACGCACAGGCCGCCGAGAGCACGCTGGGTGCCGCGGCGGCGCAGAGCGGCCGGTACTTCGGTACCGCCATCGCCTCCGGCAAGCTCGGTGAATCCGCCTATACCTCGATCGCCAACCGTGAGTTCACCATGGTGACGGCCGAGAACGAGATGAAGCCGGACGCCACCCAGCCGCAGCGGGGCCAGTTCAACTTCACGGCCGGCGACCGCGTCTACAACTGGGCGGTCCAGAACGGCAAGCAGGTGCGCGGCCACACCCTCGCCTGGCACTCCCAGCAACCCGGCTGGATGCAGAGCCTGAGCGGCAGCACGCTGCGTCAGGCGATGATCGAGCACATCAACGGGGTGATGGCCCACTACAAGGGCAAGATCGTCCAGTGGGACGTCGTGAACGAGGCGTTCGCCGACGGCAACTCGGGGGCCCGTAGGGACTCCAACCTGCAGCGGACCGGCAACGACTGGATCGAGGTCGCCTTCCGCACCGCACGCGCCGCCGACCCGAACGCCAAGCTCTGCTACAACGACTACAACGTCGAGGACTGGAACTGGGCCAAGACCCAGGCCATGTACACCATGGTCAGGGACTTCAAGCAGCGAGGCGTGCCCATCGACTGTGTCGGCTTCCAGGCGCACTTCAACAGCGGCAGCCCCTACAACAGCAATTTCCGCACCACGCTCCAGAGCTTCGCCGCTCTCGGCGTGGACGTGGCTGTCACCGAACTCGACATCCAGGGTGCCTCGTCGACGACCTACGCCAACGTGACCAACGACTGCCTGGCCGTCCCCCGCTGCCTCGGCATCACCGTCTGGGGCGTGCGCGACACCGACTCCTGGCGGGCGGGTGACACGCCGCTGCTGTTCAACGGTGACGGCAGCAAGAAGGCCGCCTACTCCGCCGTCCTCAACGCGCTCAACGGCGGCTCCACCACGCCGCCCACCGGAGGCGGCGGCACGATCAAGGGCGTGGAATCGGGCCGGTGCCTGGACGTACCCAACTCCGGCACGGCCGACGGCACTCAGGTCCAGCTCTGGGACTGCGGAAGTGGCGCCAACCAGAAGTGGACCCGCACCGACGCCGGTGAGCTGAGGGTCTACGACGGCAAGTGCCTGGATGCCGCCGGCACGGGCAACGGCGCCAAGGTCCAGATCTACAGCTGCTGGGGTGGCGACAACCAGAAGTGGCGTCTCAACTCCGACGGGAGCATCGTCGGCGTCCAGTCCGGCCTCTGCCTCGACGCCGTCGGGAGGGGCACCGCCAACGGCACCGCGATCCAGCTCTACTCCTGCTCGAACGGCAACAACCAACGCTGGAACCGGGCCTGACACAGGCGCCGCCCAGACCGGGGGCAGGCGGCGCTCCCTTCGGGGGGCGCCGCCCTGGACGTGGAGTCGCGGCATGGAGACCAGCGGCGGGCGGCGAGAGGCGGGGCGCCGAGAGCCTCGGACGCCGTGCCCTGGGGGCCGACGTCCGGAATGTGCCGATGGGGCGTACCGGTGGCCGGGCGCCGGCTCTGGCGCGGATCACCTCCACCGGCGGGCGTCGGCGGAGCCGCCCTGGGGCTGTGCGGCCTGCTGCCGGATCTGCCGTTCGGCCCCGGCCCGGCCCCGGGCGGGCAGGAGTTGGGGACCGCTGCGGCCCTGCTTTGCCCGCCCAGGACCTCTGGGCCTACAATTCCTTTCGTTTCAGGGCCAGTTGACCGTCAACAGAGTCGCCGGCGGTCCCGCGGAGAGGAGAGTCCGGTGCCTGGGAGATCAAGGTCCGGTTGGCGTCCGGCCCTCCCCCGGCGGCGGGGCCGGCCTACCACGCGGGCCGCACGGCTCCGGCGGACACGGGACCGGACCGACACCCCGGGTCCGACCGGTTTCGTCGGGCGCCTGCTCCAGGCGCGGGGGTGGCTCGCGGCGCTTCTCGGGGGAACGCTGGCGCTGATGATCACCGGCGGGATCATGGCGCTCCCGGGTCAGCTCTTCAACGTCCCCTCACTCAAGGACGACATCCGCTCGGGCCCTGACGTCTCGGTGGCCGTGGCGAAGGTTCAGCTCGATGACGAGGGCATGAGCAGGGTCACCCGGAAGGACCACCGGCCGAGCACGTCGTTACGGCGGTTCCTCGCCCAGCGGGGAGCGGCGTCTTCGCCGGATTTCGATCAGCGACTCCAGTCGGTCGGTGCGGTGAATCTGGAACGCCTCACGCTTCGGGTCGTCTTCACCGGCCACCGGAACCAGACGGTCAACATCGTCAACATCCAACCGGAGATCGTCGAGCGCGGTGCACCGTGGTCGGGAACGCTCTTCAGCGTCCCGTCTCAGGCCGGCAGTCCCACCATGAACATGATGTTCGACCTGGACCGCCCTCGCCCGGTCGCCAGAAAGGCGACGTTCGACGAGGAGAAGGGTGGGATCGCACCGGGCGGCCCATTCTTCGGCGAACAGACGATCACCCTCAAGGACACCGGGCAGCAAGTGGTCCTGGTACGAGCCGAGACCGCCCGCCACTATGTGGCCTTCCGGCTCAAGGCGACCTACATGCTGGGCGACAGGACGAGGAGCGTCACCATCGACGACCACGGAGAGCCCTTCCAGGTCAGCGCCGTCAGTGGTGGACCGGACCGGCTGAAGGACGCGAAGTACCGCCGCATCTTCGTACTGGAGAACGACTTCTCGCTCTGTCAGATCGTCCCGGTCACCGCTTCGGCCTGCGAGTACCAGGGGTCATGACCGCCCGCCGACCGGGGTGGCCGCCTGCCGTTCTTCTGGCCGTCGTAGGTGTGGCCGCCCTGCTGCTGTCGTGTGAGCAGGGCACCGGTATGACGGCACCCCACTCATCCGCACCCCGCGCGCCGGCTCCGGCGCGTTGCTCGGGGACCGACCTGGACGGCCTCAAGCCGACGGCGCCCGATGCGGATCATGAGAGGGTGTTGCGGTTCTGGCGGGGCGTCATCGGCCCCACCTACCGGGCGGCCTGCGCCGAGGACTACCGCCGCCTCGCTCGGCTGCTGGAGTTCGAGGGGTCGCCCGAGCACTTCGTGACCACGGCCTGCTCGGGCTGCACGTCCCTGGAGATCGTCGCCATGTGGCGCGAGGAGTTCGGATTCCGGGGCACCGATCTGGCGCAGCTGCTGGAGTCCCGCCCGGTCCAGGACCAGGGTGGGCTGATGTTCCGGCGGGGGAACGCGGTGGCGTGGTTCGGCCGGGGGACTCAGGAGGTCCCCGGTCAGTGGACGAGCTTCTACCCCCGGTGCGATCTGGAGCCGGTCTGTGTCACGTACGCCGCGGACACCCCCTGAACTCGCCGTTCGGCGTTGGTCCGTCCTCGCATCGCCTCATGGGGAGCGGGGCGTGCCCGTCGACGTTCGACGCCGCCGGCGGTACGACGGCCCGGGCGTCGTGCCCGTGGGCTCCCTTCGAGCCACGGTCGTCCGGGCCCACCAGCATGCGCCGGGCGGACCTGAACGCGGGCTCCGCGACCAGGCGCGGCGGGGCCGCCACGGTGGTTGCCCGGCCGGCCTTCGACCGTGAGGTCCACAAGCGCCGCACCGTCGTGGAACGGTGCTTCAACCGCCTGGAGCAGTGGCACGGTGTTGCTCCCCGAAGCAGCCGTCACCCTCGCGTCACTCCTGATGTGGGCGTGACATCTGACGACAGAACCTAGGGTGTCGGGCCCGCGCTCCCCTCCCCCGACGCCTCTCCCAGCGCGTCCGCGAGTCCTTCCGTCGTCAGCACCATGCTGACCGGGGCCGAGCTGTTGAGGCAGAGGCTGTGTCCGGAGGGGATACGGGCGAGCAGATCGGTGAGCGGAAGGGTTACGGAGCCCAGTTGTCCGAGGCCACGGAGGTAGCGCGGGGAGGTGTAGACGGGGACCACCGGCGTGCCGTCGGGTGCGGACGCGCTCACCGGTTCGCCGTCCGCCGTGACCGGCACCGCGACCTCCGCCCGGGCCAGGGCGGCGGTGACGTCCTCGGCGGGGCCGTAGCCGGTGGTGGCGAGCTGGACCGCCCGGTCCACCTCGTCGGCGGGCTCGGGCCAGCCCATCGCCTCCGGCGACGGGCGGTACTCCGGGTTGTCCTCCCACTCGACGATCTCGCCCTCATGGTCCGAGCGCCACTGGCCGATGACGGCCCACTCCGGCGGCGGGCCCTCCCCGCGCCAGGCGGGATCGGCAAGGTAGAGCCAGTGGTCGGGCGCGAGCCGGGCGGCCTCGATGAACTCCTCCGGAGGAGCCGGCTCCAGAGGGGAGGTGGCGGGCCGGGCGTCGGACTCACTCATCGTGTCCTCGTTCTGGGTGTGCTGGGGCCTGGGATCAGGCATGGGGTGGGCGGGGAGAGAGCCGCCCGGGAGAGGGCGCGGGCCTCTCAGCCGGTCCGGCCGCGTCATGTGCCGTCCCCGGTCCGCCGGTCCGTGGCCGGCCCGCCGTCCGCCGTGTCAGCGGCTTCGGTGCCGGTCGGCGGCGCGAAGCGCGGGTTGGGGATGAAGGACCCCACCGGATTGCCGTCCAGTATCGGCTGGACGCCCCGGATGTGACGGCCGGCCACGCCACCGGGGAAGAGCACCTCCTCCTGGTCGGGGAAGGGGGAGGCCGGGCCGAGGGTGGCGTTCACGTCGATCCCGCCGGGGGCCACGATGTCGTAGCGCCAGCGGTAGCGGCGGAAGAGGGCAGGCGCCCCGGCGGGGTTGGCGCGCGCGCTGTCGCGCACATAGTGCTGATTGGCCGTCGTGCTGGAGAAGAGCGTCCTCGGGGTCAGGTTGCTGTTGTAGACGTGGTCGATCAGGTGGACCATCTCGGGGCCGTAGGGCTTCAGACCCTCGGCGAAGACCCGGTCGGGCCCGTCGGGGCTGAAGCGGTACAGCGGGCCGTCGTGGTCCCGCCACAGCGCCTCGGGCAGCTTGCCGCCCGCCAGGACGGCGGGGTCCGCCGCGACGGACGCCGGATCGACCGGTGGAGTCGGACTGACCGGCCCCGTGGCGGGCCAGTTCGCCGGAATCTCCATGAGCTCCTCCTGGCCCTCGACCCGCCCGGTCACCGCCCGTAGGCGGGAGGAGGCGACGAGGCCCCGGCCGGGGAGGTACCAGTCCCAGGACGGGCCGCTGTCGTAGAGCCGGCCGTTCATGTCGGTGACGCGCCCGGCGGTCGGGCCGTCGGGGTTGTACTCGCCGCGCAGCCCGAGGGAGGCGATCTCGGCCACGAAGACGTGGAACTCGGCGTCGTCCTGCCCGAATCCCCATACCCGCTGCCATCCGTCGTCGATGAGCAGGGGGAACTCGGCCGTCGTGTCCGCGAACCGCCCGTCGAACCGGCCGTCCGCCGAGTACCGGACGGGCGCACCGGACGTGTCGCCTCCCGGCCGGCCGGGAGGAGCGGTGGACGGCGGGGCGGAGGTGGGGGCGGCGGCCGTGGGCGCGGAAGGCGCTCGCTGTGCCGTCGTGCCCGAAGCCCTGGGCACGGACCGCTGGTGCTGCGCGGGAGCGGACGTCCGCTCCTGCCCGGCCGGTTCTGGCGCGCCACCGCCTCGCGCGGAACGGGACAGCGGGGCCGGGACCGGGCGCGGCGCGTCCTCGGCCGAGGCCGGGTGCGCGGGACGGGTCCGCTGCCAGGCGGTGGCCCCCGGGTCGGTGCCGTCGGCCGTCGGACGCAGGGTGAGCACCGGGTCACCGGTGCCGGAGAGGTCCACCGGGAAGCCGGTCCACCACACGGTGCGGCCCAGTCTGCGGGCGACCCGGTCCGCGAGGGCGGCGGCGTCGGCGGCCGGGCCGGGAAGGGCCAGGACCACCGGCACGGTCAGCTCCGCACGCAGCAACGCCGGGTCCGCTGCCACGAGTTCGGCGAACTCGCCGGCAGTCGCCGCGTAGGTGTCACCGCCCCAGGAGACCTCGACAAGATCCGAGTCGTCCGCGTCGGCCCCGGCCCACACGAGATACGGGACAGGCCGGTCCTCCCCGTTCGCACCCTGGGCCCAGGGCGTGTCCACGAGACCGGCCGGGGTGCGGAACCGGGTCAGGTCCACACCGGTCGCCCCGCCGCCGGTGAAGTCGCGGCCGGTGCCGTCCGACGCGCCCTGCACCGTGTCGAACGCGGTGTCCTCGTACGCCCCGGCCTCCTTCAGCGCGTACGCCGCCGCGGTGTCGGGGACGGACGCCTCCCGGCCCACCGCGAAGGCCCGGGTCAGCACGTCGAGTGCCTCAGCGCGGCGGGCGTGGGCGGCGCTCGGGCCCGGGTCCCGGTGAAGGACCCGGGCGGCGAACTCCTGCGCGTCCGGACCGGTTCCCGGCAGCGTCTCCTCGGCCTTGACCCGGGCCCAGAACATCCGGGACAGCTCCGCCTCGCCCACCTCGTCATCACTGAGCCGCAGAACGGCGGCGGCCTCGGCCTCCACATCCTCCTGGGCCAGCCACTGGGCCGCGGCCTCCACCGCGGGCAGGTCGACGAAGCCGGCGACCCCCTCGCCCGGGTAGCGGCTCCAGTGCTCCGCGGCGGCGGCCAGCACCCGGCGGGTGGTCGGCCCGTCCACCCCGGCGGCGGCCTCCGGGTGTGCGGCGACGACCCGGTGGAGCAGGTCCAGCGTGAACGGACCCGCCTCCTGGAAGTCGGAGTCGCTGCGCCACATCTGGTCCACCGCCGCCGCGCCGCGCAACAGTTCGTCGAAGCCGGGGTCGTCGTCGATGTCATGGCCGAGGGTGAACCGCAGCGCCCGCACCAGGCGCAGCGTCGCCGTACGCATCTCGTCCGACACCTCGCCGTCGCCGGGGCTCACCCCGGCCACCTCCGCCAGCCGGTCCAGCTCGTCCTCGTCCGGTTCGGGCCGGGCCAGGGCCCAGGCCCGGCGGCGCCCCTGGGCGTCGGCGAACAGGGTGCGCTGGTAGCGGCCGTTGCTCTCCCGGGTCCCCTGGGGTCCGTAGGCCAGGCGTACTGCCCGCCCGGTGGCGTTGGCCACGTGCTGACCCATGGAGACCGTGGCCAGCGGGTCGGCCACGAAGGGGCCGCCGTAGGCGTCGGAGGCCATGCTCGGCCTCGGCACGGCGCTGTCACCCGGCGCCCCGCTCCAGCAGACGACGAGGTCGACCCAGTGGTCCTTCGGCAGGGTCGTCAGGCTCTTGCGGCGGCGGAGCCACGGCCCGGCCTCACGCTCGTCGATGTCGCGGGTGGTGCCGTCGCGCAGGGCCAGGGTGAGACCGCCGGGAGAGCCGTGCATGTCCAGCCGGTACGCGCGGTCCTCGGGGCCCGGCCTGGGCATCTCGTACTCGCCGGAGACCCGGTCGGTGGCCGGGTGGTCGTGGACGAACGTACCCATCCGGTCCAGGTGGCGGTCGTCGTCCTCGAAGTCCCGCGCGAACTCGGCGGGATGGTGGGAGGCCCGGCCGATCTGCCGGCCGCTGAGCGCGCTGACGAGGGCCCGGGTCACCACGTCGTGGTGCCAGTCGGGCACGTCGTCGTCGGGGTCCGGACCGAGCCCCGGATCGCTGGCGATCCAGTCGCCCCGGGGGGTCTTGGGGGTGCGGACGACGTCGATGGTGCTGGACTCCCCCGGCGCGGACTCGACGGTGACGCGGCCGCTGTGCGCCCACACCGTCCGGCCGGTGCGGTCGGCGAGCCTGCGGGGCAGATCGAGGTAGCCGTCGGCGGTGAAGGGGACGGCGAGCACGATCGGCGTGTCCGGCGGCAACGCCTCCCGGGCCACGTCCTCCGCGACCAGCTCCACGAACACCTCGACGCCCAACTCCCGCACCGTGCCGTCGGGGAGCCGAGCCTCCACCCGGTCGCGCCCGCCCTCTGCGGCCACCACGTACGGGGTCGTGGTGCTCGGCCAGGGGGTCGGTGAGGTGCTGAGGACGTCGTAGCCGCCTGCCGGGTCCGCCTCCAGCAGGTCGCTCCGGGTGGTGTCCAGCGCGATGACGTCGCTGGTGCCCCAGTTGAGGCCCGGTACGCGGCTGCCGCCCACGGTGAAGTGGTGGGCGCGGCCCGGCGCGGTCACGCCCAGCTCGGAGAGGTGGTACGCGGCCAGCGCGGCGAACCCGGTCGCCCGCCCGGCCGCCGTGGCCCGGCCCACCAGGTCGAACAGCTCCTGCCTGTCGTCCTGTTGGACGGCGGCACCGGGGTCCAGGTGCAGGACGCGGCGGGCGATGGCGTCCACGTCCAGCGGGCGGGTCCGCAGCGCGCGGTCGCGGCGGCGCAGGGTGTCGAGTCGCTGCACCGCCACCGCGTCCGGCGGCAGACGGAGGGCGATGACCGCCTGGCGGCCCAACTCGGCCCGGCTCACCTGGGCGAGAACGCCGGTGCCCACCCAGTCGGCGGGCACGCGCGCCATGGCGCGGACCGCGAAGGGGAAGTCCTGAGCGGTCAGGCGGGTTTCGCCGGTCGGCAGATCCCGTTGCAGCCGCTGCAGTTCGCTCTCCAGCAGCCGGGTGAAGCGCTGACGCGCGGTGAAGGCCCGCCGCCTTCCGGGCGAACCGGTGGACGCCCGGTCGGGGCCGACCTCGGCACCGTAGCCGGTGACCTCGACCCGGGGCAGGGCCGCGCCCGCCCGCCGGTTGCGCAGACCGGTGGCCGCCACCTGGGCCGCGAGCAGCTCCAGGGTCCGGTCCCCCTGAGCCGAGGGGCTCATCTCGTCCCGCCCGTACGCCACCAGGGTCCGGGGCGGCAGCGGCTGGAGGGCATGCACCGAGGCGGGGGCGACGGGGACGGCGGGAAGCGCGGGCGCCGTCGGTACGGAGGTGGCCTCGACTCCCTCCATGGGGTCGCCGACGGAGCTGCGGGGGTTTCGGGGGGAGCCGGTGGCGGGGGCATCGCTCCGGGAAGTGCCCGTGGACGGGTCGCCGTTCCGGGCGGGAGCGGTGGCCGTATCGCTGTCACGGGAGGAGTCGGCGGACAGGACGCCACTCCGGGCGGACGCAGGGGACGGGGCGTCGTCCCGGGCCAGGTCAACGGACCTGTCGCCGTCCCGGGCGGAGTCGGCGGCCACGTCGCTGTGGGTAGCCGGGTCGCTGTTGGTGGCCGGTGTCGGCGCACCCGGACCCGGTGCCGGGGTGGCGGGTACCGTCGGCACGCCCAGATCCGGGGCGGCGGGCGCCGTGAACCGCCAGTCCGTGGCGCTGGGCTGGCCCAGTGTGGAGAAGTCGGGCACCAGCAAAGGGAGTTCGCCCTCGGCCGCGTCCGGGGCGGAAAGCTCCACCGGGGACGTGCTCCACCACACCGGACGGCCCAGCCTCCGGGAGACGGTCTCCGCGACCGCCGGGCTGGGGCCGCCGAGCCCGTCGAGCAGCAGCAGGACCGGCGCCGACGGCTGGAGCCCCCGCAAGTCGGCGTCCGCGGACAGCAGTTCGGCGAACTCGGCGGCCGTCAGCCGGTAGGACTCCGTGCCCAGGGTCACCTGGACGTGGCCGCTGTCCTCCAGGTCGACCGAGGCCCGTACGGCGTAGGGCGCCGGCCGGTCCTTGCCGTCCGCGTCCTGTCCGGCCCACGGCGCGTCCACCGTCGTGTCCGCGACCCGGAAGCTGTCCAGCCGGGGCAGCAGGGTCGCGAGGCCGCGCCAGTCCCGGCCGGAGCCGATCGCAGCGCCCACGGTGGTGATGAGCGCCGGGGCCGTGAGGGCTCCGGCCGCCTCGACGGCGTACGCGCCCACCACGTCCGGGTCGGCCATGTTCCGGCCCGCCGCGAAGCCCCGGGTGAGCAGGGCGCGGGCGCGGGCACGCAGGGCGTCGTCCAGCTGGGTGGCCGGGTCGAGGCGGAGGGCGCGTACGGTCAGCGCGTCGGCGGCCGGGCCGGGGCCGGGCAGCGTCTCCTCGGCGCGGACCCGAGCCCAGAACATACGGGGCCGGTGCGCGGGCGCGTCGGCGGGGTCGGCCAGCCGCAGCGCGTCGACGGCCGCCCGGTCCACCGCAGCCGGGTCGGTGAGCCAGTCCGCCGCCGTGCGCAGCTGCGGGAGCGGGACGAAGCCGCTCACCGGCAGCGCGCCGCCCGCGTCCCGCCACGCCTTCGCCGCCTCGGCCAGCACCTGGCGGGTGACGTCCCCGTCCACGCCGCCCGCGGCGAGGGGGTGGGCCGCGATCACCCGGCTCAGCAGCTGCGGCCAGAACGGGCCGGTGGGCTGGAGGTCCGGGTCGGCGAACCACATGTTGACGACCGCCGCGGCCCCGGCGACCAGCGCCGGGAAGTCGTCGGCCACCACCACATCCGGGCCCATGACCAGCTTCAGCGCACGGACGACGCGCAGCAGTTCGGAGCGGACACGCGGGGACGGCCCGCCCTGGAATCCGGCCTGCTCCGCCAGCCGGTCGAGTTCCGCGTCGTCCGGTTCCGGACGGCTGGTCTCCCACCACCAGGGGCGTCCCTGGGCGTCGGTGGCCAGTACGCGCACCGGGCCGTCGCCGAAGCGGACCACGCCCTGGGAGGAGTACGACAGCCGTGTCGTGCGCCGCAGCCGGTTCGCCAGGTGCTGGCCGAGGGAGAGGGCGTCGTCGCCGAGCGGATCGGTGGTGAAGGCGGCGGGCAGGGCGTCCTCGAGCTGGGAGACGTCCTGCGCCGAGCCCTGTGCCGGGGCGCCCGAGTGGCAGATCACCAGGTCGACCCAGTGGTCCTCGGGCAGACTCACCAGGCTCTTGCGCCGCCGCAGCCAGCCGGTCGCCTCGTCCCGGTCCACGATGCGGCTGGAGCCGTCGTCCAACGGCAGGGAGAGCCCGCCCGGCAGCCCGTGGCCCGCCAGCCGGTACGCCTTGTCCGCCGGGCCGGGATCTTCCATCGGCCGCTTGTCGGAGTACGTGTTGGTCGCGGCGTCCCAGTGGACGTAGAAGGACATGTGGTCGAGGTCGCGGTAGCTCTCGCGCTCCCCGACAAGTTCGAAGAGCTCGTGGAAGCTGCGTCCGATCTGCTCACCGGTCCGGGAGCTGACGATGGGCTGGGTCAGCACCCTGTGGTGCCAGGCCGGGGCGTCGTCGTGCGGGTCCGGCGCCAGTCCGGGGCGGACCGGGAGCCAGGTGCCGTCCGGCAGGCCGTCCCGGTGGAGCACGGCGAGGGTGTTCGTCGCGGCCGGATCGGGGTTGCGCCGGGCCAGTCCGCTGTGGACCCAGACGGTGCGGCCGGTGCGCTCGGCGAGCTTGCGGGGCAGCTCCAGGTAGCGGTCGCCCGCCGACGGCACGGCCAGCACGATCGGCGTCCGCCCGGGCAGCGGGTGGCGGGTCAGGTCGGCGGCGACCAGCTCGGCGAACTCGTCGGCGTCCAGCTGCCACGTGGTGCCGTCCGGCAGCTGCGCCGTCACCCGGTCGTGGCTGCCCTCGGCCAGCACCGGGTACGGCGTCGTGTCCCACGGCCACGGCGCGACGTCCGCGTTCCCCGCGCGGACGGGGGTGCCTGCCGGGCCGGTGGTGAGCCGGTCCACGAAGAGGGTGTCGAGGGCGGCGGTGTCGGTGCCGGTCCAGTTCAGGCCGGGCACCCGGGTGCCACCGGCCGAGACATGGCGGGCCCGGTCGTCCGCGAGCAGGCCCTGCTCCTCCAGGTGGAAGGCGGTGAGCGCGGCCAGGCTGTTCGCCCGGCCGGCGGCGATGGCCCGGCCGGTCAGCGTGTACAGGTCGCGCCGCATCTCCGGGTCGACGAACACCGACGGCTCCAGGTGCCAGATCCGGCGGGCGACGGCATCCACGTCCAGGGGTCCGGTGCGGAGGTCGCGGTCCGTGCGGCGCAGCGCGTCCAGGGCGTCCAGGGCGGCTGCGTGACGCGGTGACGTGACGCCGATGGTGGCCTGGCGGCCCAGCTCCTCCCGGCCGATCCGCCCGGCCAGGGCCACGGCGGCGCCCTGGCCCGGCACCCGGCTCCGGCCTCGCGCGGTGATCGTGAGGTCCTGCGGCCGCAGGGGCGTCGCGCCGGTGGGCAGCCCCGCCTGGAGGGTGCGCAGGGCGTGGTCGAGATGGCGGACGAACAGGTCGCGGGTGGTCCGCGCCCGCAGGTCGCCCTGGGCCTGGGCGGCCTGGTCCCGATCGCGTGCGGTTCCGGCGCCGCGCGCGTCAGCGCCGTATCCCGCGATGTCGATCCTGGGCAGCGGCACCCGGTTACGCCGGTTGCGCAGCGCGGTCCGGGCCACCTGGTGGGCCAGCCGTTCCGTGGTGCCGTCGGCGCTGTCGGCGGTCCCGGTGGAGTTCGGGGCGAACGGTACGAGGGTCAGCGCGGGCAGCGTGGTGAGCGGCCGGGCGGGCGGTGCGGCGGGCACGGCGTACACGGGCTGTCCGTCCCCCTCGCCCGGTCCGACGGGCACGGGGGCGGGCGGGTCGAAGGTGAAGCCGAGGTCCGGGAGTTCACCCAGGTCGCCCAGGTCGCCGAGGTCGCCCAGATCCCCGAGGTCGCCCAGGTCGCCGAGGTCACCCCAGGTGTCCATGTCTCCGAGGGCGCCCCAGACGGCCAGGTCGAGGCCGTCCGGGACGGAGAGGAAAGCGTCGGGCAGACCGGAGCCGTCCAGATCCATGGCCATGCCCAGGTCCGTGGCCGGGTCCGGAAGGTGGCCCTGGCCGGGGTCCGCGTCGGGCATGTCCAGGTCGGGCAGTTCGCCGCCCTGACCGGACTGGAGCGCGGGCGTTCCCGGCGCAGCGCGTCCCGTCGTGGGACCCTCCGGCGGTACGGACCAGCGCGGTGCCAGTCCGAGGCCTTCGCGCAGGGTGTCGGCCAGCTTCGCGGCGGATTCCCGGACGCCCTCGGCGCCCGGCTCCGCGGTGAGCAGGTGACCGGCGATCCGGCGCACCGCGTCGCGGAAGCCGTCGCCCGCGAACCGTGCGTCGGACAGGACCGGGTGGGGCTGGGGAGGGAGCACCAGGACGACGGCGGCCGCCCAGGCGCGGGCGGTCTCCTCATCGCTCCGGGCCCCGGGGGCCGTGGCCCGGAGGGCGGCGTACGTCCGGGCCCAGAGGCGGCGCGCCACCTCGGCGGCGACCGCCGCCGTCACCCCGGTGGTGTCATCGGTCCGGGCGAGGCGTACCCGGGTGAGATCGGGTGCGGAGAGCCTTTTCGCGGGCAACCGGTCCCCGAGCAGCGCCATCTCGGCGTGCGTCCCCGGGGAGAGGGTGACGCCCGCGGCGCGCAGGTCGGCCCCGGTCACGGTCTCACCGTCGTCCGGCGGAACCGGCGTGGGGGGCAGGTCGGCCTCGGTCACCTGGTCCAGGAGCCATGTCCGGTGCTCGGTCTCCAGGGGAACGGCGGGGGCCGGTTCGCGGGGCGCGTCGGTGTCACCCGGTGCCGGGGCGGAGGGGGTGCGTGTGTCGGCCAGGGTCTCGGGTGCCGCCCCGAGCGCCCAGAGCCGCTCCTCGGCCCGCTCCACCAAGGCCCGCGCGTCGTCGATGGCGGACCGGCCCGCAGGGGCTGTCCGGTCCGGCCCGGTGGTGCCGGCCGCCGCGCGGAACACCTCCCGGGCCTGGTCGTACGCGGTCCGGGCCGCGGCCGACTCGGCGTCGGAGGCCGGAGGTGCGGTGCGTCCTCCCGGCGGAGCGACGTCGGCCGACGGGTCGGCGGTGGACGGGGCCGTCCGGGCGGTGGGGCCGGTGGCGCGCGGGGCGTCGGGCCCGTCGGCCGCCGGGTCCAGGGCCAGCGGGATGCTCAGGGCGGCTCCGCCGCTCTCCGGGGCCAGGTGGAGGTGCGTGGCGTCGGCCGTGATCCGGTACGGCGCGGCGTCCGGGTCGAGTTCGCCGAGCGCCGGAAGGAGGCTGTCGAGGTTGGCGACCCGGCCGAGCCAGCCGTTGTCGCCCCGCAGGAGCGCCCCGGTCTCGGGGTGGACGAAGTCGTCGCCGAAGCGCGTCCACCCCGTGGGCGGGACCTCTTGGCCGTCGGGGAGCCGGAGGTGGCCGGAGTCCGCCACCTCGTAACGCAGCTGCTCCATCCGGGATGTGGTGGACCGGGTGTAGGCGAACCAGCGGTGCGGGCGGGGCTCCGGCTCCTTGCCCTTGCCGGTGGACGGGGTGCCGTCGGACGGCAGGCCGGTGGAGAGGGCCGCCGTCGCCGCCAGACCGCCGAACCGGGGCCGCATGAGGGTGACCGGCCGGCCGATCGGCCACTGCTCGGCGAGCGGGTCGCGGCCGTCGTCGGGCGAACCGCCCCGCAGGCCGCGCAGGGCGATCTGCCGGGGGCCACCGCGTCGGTCGTCGACCGTGATCTCCACGGTGGCGACCCGGTCGGCGCGTGCCTTCTCCACGCGTACGGAGGTGGCCTCGACGAGGAACCGGTCAGCGTCCAGGTGGGGCCCGGGGGTGCCGTCCTGGAGGCGGTGGAGGGCGTCGGCCAGCTCGCGCCGGAAGGCCGCGGCGACCGCGTTCGCACGCACCCGGCCGATGTCCCGGCTCAGCCGGGAGGTCCGTCCGCCGGCCATCGTGACCTGCGGCAGCGGCAGGTCGTGAGCGGCGTTCCAGAGCCCGGTCCGGGCGACCCGGGCGGCGACGTGACGGATCGTGCTCGCCGCGGCGGCGGGCGCCTGTTCCGCATCGGGATCGAAGTGGACCGTCTGCGTCCGCTCCTCCTGGCCGTGCAGGATGACCGTGGTGAGCGGGTTGGCCTCGGCCGCGCCGTCCTCCAGGAGGCGCGCGTTGACGTCGTGGGCCGACTCGCCCGGCCGTCGGCTGAACATCCTCATGTACCAGAGCTGCTTGCCGGGGACGGTCTTTTCCAGGCGCTCCAGGTGCTTGGACGCGGTCCTGACGACGCCATCGAAGGTGCGTCGCGCCTCGTTGCGTTCGGGCGAGCCCGCGGCGGTGCTCGCCACTTCCTGCTGGGCCAGGGCCGCCCGGGTCAGCAGGATGGTCAGGTCGAGGTGACCGCGTACCTCCTTGAGGCCCTCGTCGACGCCGGCGTCCTCCTGGCGGGCGATCTCCCGGCGCAGGGTGTCGGCCTGTTCCCGCAGCTCCGCCACGTCGTGGGCGCGCAGGTTGCTGAGCACCATCCGGCGCAGCCGTTCCTCGCGTGAGCCGGCGCGGGCGTGGTTCTCCAGGGAGACCTGGTGGGTGCCGTCCTCACTGGCGAGGACCACGGTGATGAAGTGGTAGCCGAAGTAGGACTCGCCGGACTCCGTCGAGGGCTTGGCGTAGTTCGTCTCCAGACTCGGGCCGTGCTCGCCCGGGGCCGCGACGGACTGGACGAGATAGGCCTCGCCCACGTCCGCCCAGGCGAACTCGTTGACGCCGATCCTTTGGGCCGCCTCCGTCATCGCGGTACGCCGGGGGTCCTCGGGGCGCTCCAGACTCAGCGCGCTGCCGTACGCGGCGGCGGGCAGCGGTCCGGTGCCGTCCCCACCGATGGGCCGGCCGTCCTTGCGGACCTGCGAGGCCGCCCAGTCGGTGCCGACTGAGCCCGGGCTCAGCACACCGTCGGCGACCTGGCCCAGGGCCTCGGCAAGGTGGTGCGTCCCGGTGACCTCGGCGCCGTCGGAGGCGTTGGCGGGCGCGGTGGCCGGCGGGCCGCCCGCCGGGTCCCGGAAGACCAGGTGGGAGGTGCGGCCGTCGTCGGCGAGCATGATGGCGAAGTCCCGGCAGACCTCCTCGGTGGACTGGCCGGTGGAGTTCAGGAAGACCGGGGTCACCCGGAACAGCTGCCGGTTGCCTCCGTCGGGCGTGGGCAGGACGATGCCCCGCTCCTCGTCGAGTCGGAGGCGTACGGCCAGGCCCGCCCGGGTGAGCTTGGCCGTGGCGTCGGCGACGGCCTGACGGGTGGCGTAGACCTGCTGGCCGTCGTAGCCGTCCAGGGTCGCGAGGGTGCGGTCGGCGGAGATCCGGAGGGCCGGGTGGCCGTGGACGCTCTGCGTGTCCCAGGTCTGTTCGGCCAGGAGCAGCGTGGGCGGGTCGTCGGTGCCGGCCAGGGCCTGGGGCGGCCGCCAGTCGTTGAGCGGTTCGCCGGGGTTACGGAACAGTTCGCCGTCCCCGTGGCCGTCCGCGAAGCCGTACTGCCGGGTGGTCAGCGGGCGGGCCCGGCGCGCCTCGGCGACTGGGGCGTCCGGGACGAAGGAGCGCTCCTCCGCCGGTACGTCGGTGGGCGGGCCGCCGGCGACGGGGTCCTGTCCCGGGAGCAGGGATGCCCAGGGGTGTGCCCCGGCGTGCGGCGAGGGGCCGGTGGTCAGGTGTTCGGCACCGCTGCGCCAGTCCGTGGCCACCCGGGGGGCCGCCTCGGAGTACCAGACGCGGCTGCCGGTGAGGTCCGCGACCTGGCGGGCGAGCGTCTCGATGTCCTCGTGCCCCAGGGCGAGCACCACGTCGTGGCCCGCGGGCCGGTGCGGGTCGCGGGCGATCAGCCGGGCCAGGTCCGCCGTGTCCTCGATCCGCAGCGTGCCGTCCGGGGTGTGCAGGTGCACGGCGGACGGGGCGGACTGGGCCAGCACGACGTACGACTTCGGCCAGGGCGCCGGCCAGAGTGTCAGCGCGCCGTCCCCGTCCTGGGCCGCGTAGGTGTCGAGCGGGGGCGTCTGCCCGCCGGTGCCGGTCCAGTCGCGTCCGGGGCCGCGGTCCGGGGCGAGCCTGCTCTGCTCACCGAGCGCGGCGTCCTGGTGCGTCAGCAGGCGGGCCAGCGCGCCGGTGTCGGCCAGTTGGCGCGGGGTGGCGCTGAGCGCCAGCGAGCCCAGCATCATCAGCTCCCGTGCGCCGATCCGGGCCCGGCCGCCGAGGCCGAGCACCTGCCGGGTCAGCTCACGGAGCTCGGCCAGGACGTCGGTCGCCTCCGCCCGCGACGCGGTCGCGCGGTGCGCCAGGTCCCGTACGGCACGGGCGGTATCGAGCAGCGCCTCGGCCTCGTACTCGCCCCGGGAGGCCGGGCCGAACAGCAGCCCGGCCCAGGTCCGGGGATCGTCCGCCGGATCGCTCTCGGTGCTCTCGTGGTCACTGTCGCTCTCGTCGGTGAACCGGAAGCGGGCCAGCGCCTCGGACTCGGGGGCGGAGGCGATGAGGAGCCGGTCCAGTTCGGCCGTCAGGTCCTGGGGGAACTCGGCCCAGCCGCTGCGCCGGTCGGCCGACGTGGGCGGTGGCGGCGGGAGCGGTGTCTCGGTGCTCCCGTCCGTGGCCGGGCGCGGGCCGGCGGTGCCGGCGTCCCGGAGCTGCGAGGGCGGGGTCACCGGCGGGTGCGGCTGGGCGCGGTGGATGCCCTCCGCCCGGTCCCATACGGCGCGGAAGCCCTCGTACATCTCGTTCTCGGCGCGGACCGCGTCCACCGGGTTGGCCGGGCCGGGGGCATCCTGTTCCGGCGTGGTCCCGAAGAGCCGTTCCAGGACGGGCAGCAGAGCGGGCTCGTTCTCCCGCACCCAGGCGGGGCCGTTGTTGCGGGGCTGTCCGGTGAACGGGTCGTGGCCGGTGTTCGTGCCCAGGTAGGCGTTGACGGCCTGGGCGAAGTACTCGAACTCGTCCCTGGAGGCGTAGTTGTCGACCGGCTGTCCGTCGTTCGCACTCCGGCGGGGGCCGTCCGGCCACTCCACGTCGGCCGGGTCCTGGCCGGCGGGCGGGCTGAGCTTGCCCCGGTAGGCGGCCGCGATGGTCCGCCGGTCGGCGTCGTCCAGCCCGTACCGGTGGATGGCGTGGGCGAACTCGTGGGTGGTGGTGGAGTATCCGTCGGCGTAGCCCTGCGCACCGGCCACGCCGGTGGTCTCGCCGAGCAGGTTCTCCTCGGTGACGGCGGTGTTCAGCCGCCCGAGACCGCGCACGGTGTCCCAGGTCCGCCGGTCGGTCCCGGACAGCTCACGGCCCGCGAGGTCGCGGAACGGGCCGAGCTCGGTCAGGGCCTCGTTCCTCGGCGCCACCAGGACCCGGGCGCCACGCTCCAGCAGCCGCGTCGCCACGTCGGGATCGCGCAGCATGGCCGTGATCCGCGCCCGCGCCTCACGTCCGGCGGAGACGGGCTGCTCGACCCCGGGGGCCACCTGTACCAGCAGGTTGGCCACGGTTTCGGCGAAGTCGCGGTCGCTCAGCTTCGAGCGGAGCGCCGCCGCGAGGCCGGGCCGGGCGGCCAGGTACTCGCGGTCGGCCGGCGAAAGCAGCGCCAGCCGGGTCGCGCGGTCGGCCGCCGACAGCTCCGGGAGCAGCCGTGCCAGCTCGGTGAGCGGCCCGGCCTGTGCGCCCAGGCCCGCCGCGTCCTCCACGTCCTGGGCGTGCTCGTCGGGGAACCGTCCGCCACCGGCGACGTGCCGGCGCAGCTCCTGTTCCGTGAGCGGGTGGACGTTCCAGTAGCGGCCCCAGTTGTCCCGGTAGTCCAGCGCGGGATCGTGGCCGGGGATCGAGTCGAGCGCCAACTGGGCGCCGCGCATGACCTCGTGGAACGAATGGTGGTCCGCCGAGAGGGACATGGCGATCATGCCGGCCCGGATCAGCCCGAGGTCCAGGTCGAGGCCCCACTGGTCCCGCATCCGGGCGGCGTGCACCAGGAAGCGGTACGTCGAACCCGCCGTACCGGTGAGGACCAGGCCGCCCGTCTCCTCGGAGGTCTGCTGGAGTCCGGAGCTCATCGCGAGGTCGTACACGGAGGAGGCGGGCATCCAGGTGAGGCCGAGGTCGTTCACGGCGAAGGGGCGCTCGGCCCGGCTGAGCGGCGGCCGGACGTCGTCGGGGTCGACGGGAAGCGTGTGCTCCCTGGTGGCGCGGGCGAGCGCGGCCTGCTTCTCCGGGGCGGAGAGGGTGTCGTCCAACCGCAGCTGTTCGGCGAGGCGCTCCAGCTGGGTGCGGCCCTCCGCCTGACGGCGGCTGGGGCGCTCCGCCTCGATCTCCGGGTTCGGCTCCTCCCTGCCGCCCAGCATCTCCGGCACCAGGTCGCTGGAGATGCCCTGGAAGAGGAAGGTCACCAGCTCGCGCAGGTTGCCGGCCCGCAGCACCTGCTGGAGGGCGGGCCGGCCGGCCCCCACGCTGCCGGGCATGCTCGGGTTCTCGCTGCCGAACGTGGCGAGGGCCCGCGGATACTGCTGCCGCGCCCGCTCCCACGCGGCACGCGCCATCTTCCGGAACTCCTCGGTCACCGCCTCGTTCTCGGCGAGGTGTTCGGCCAGCCGCCGCTCGAAGGCGACGGACTCCTCGGCGTACCGGATGCGGGCCTGGACCCACGCGGGCACCGGCGCGCCCCGGTCGGGGCTGGGCGTCGCGGACCGGCGGCCCGGCCGGGAGCCGTCCCGGCCGGAGGGCGTGGTGGTGCCGGGCCGGGTGGCCGGGTCCGCACCGCCGGAGAGAGAGCTGCCGGGCGCGGCCTCGGTGGTCGGGCGGCGCAGGGCGGACGGCTCGGTGGCGGGCGGCCCGCCGACGGGGGCGGGGCGGCCGGGTGCCGTCGGGGAGGGGTGCCGGTGGTCGTCGATGTCGACGGTCACCATCCGCCCCCGGTCCGGGTCGGTGGCACGGCGGACCCGCTGGGCGTCCAGGGTGAGCGTGAGGTCGGAGAGCCGGACGTGCGGGCCCGGGGCGCCTTGCTGGAGCGTCCTGAGCAGGCGGACCAGCCGGTCCCCGAGCGCCTTGCCGACCGCCTGAGCCCGCTTCTCGCCGCTCGCCTGGGACCGGTTGCCGTGCCCGGTGACGGTGACCGCGGGCAGGGGCAGGCCGTTGGCGCGGTTCCACAGGGCGGCGCGGGCCAGCGACAGGGCCAGGGCGTCCAGGTTCTCGCCCGCTTCGGGCGAGAGGGTGTGCTGCTGCTCGGCGAAGCGTACGGTCCGCTGGTCCGGGCGGAGTGTGTGGCCGTGCAGGGCGACCGTGGTGAGCGGATTGGAGACGGCGGGCGAACGCTCCGACAGCAGCGCCGCGTTGACGGCGTGCGCCGATTCGCCGGGCCGTTTGCTGTAGGCCCGGAAGAACCACTGGTCCTTGTCGTCCAGGACCGGTGCGGCGGACCGTACGGCGTCCCGGGCGCGGGCCCGGGCCTGGTCCACCTCGCGCTGGGCCAGGGCGTGTTCGGGGCGGTCCTCGGTGAAGTGCCACCGGACGTGCTCGGCCTCGTGCACGGCGGCCAGGGCCCGGGCGGTGCGCGCGAACCCGTCCAGCCGGGCGGTGTACGCGGGGTCGGAGCCGTCACGCCGGGCCGTCTCGGCGCGCCGCTCGGTCTCGTCGGCCAGCATGTCCAACTGGCCCTCGTCGTAGCGGTCGAGGTTCTCGTCGACGATCGCGTCGAGCCGGTCGGCCGGGATGGGGGTGCGGGAGTGGGTCTCGTTCTCCAGGGTGATCTGGTGGGTGCCGTCCTCACTGGCCAGCACCACCTGGGCGAAGTGGTACGGGGCGTGCGGGCCCACCGGGTCGCCGGGCTTGGCGTGGTTGTGGGTGAAGAGCTGGGCGCCGCCGTCGCTGGTGGTGCTGACCGACTGGATCAGGTAGCCCTCGCCGACCTGCGCCCAGGCGTGCTCGTTGACTCCGGTACGCGCGGCGGCCTGGGCCAACGGCCCGCGCAGCGCGTTGTCCTGGGTGTGGCTGAGGGCCTGGCCGTACGCCTCGCCGGGAGTCGGCGCGCCCACGACGCCGCCGGTGAAGCGCGGGTCCCGGCCCGCCTGCCGGGCGGCCCAGTCGGGGGTGACGCCGGTCGCGGGGCGGGTGCCGTCGGCGACCTCCGTCAGTGCCTGGGCCAGGTGGTGGGTGCCGGTGACCTCCCGGCCGTGCAGCCCGTTGGCGGGCGCGGTGGCGACGGTGCCGTCGGGGGTGCGGAAGGCGAGGTGGGAGAGCGGAGCGGCGTCCGTACCCGCGACCATCCGGGCGAAGTCCCGGGTGAAGGCGTGCTCGGAGGTCCCGGAGCCGGTGAGGAAGCGGGGTTCCACCCGGAACAGCGGTTCGCCGGGGGTGCCGTCCTCGCCCTTGAGGATGACGCGCACCGACGGGTCGGCCTCCAGCCGCACCCCGGCTCCGGCGGCGGCGAGCCGGGCCGAGGAGGACTCGATGGCCGCACGGGTCGCGTACACCTGCCGGCCCCGGCCGGTGGTGTCGTTCCCGGCCGAGTGCAGCGCCACCGTCCGGTCCGCGGAGATGTGCAGCGGGGGTCGGTCGGCGGCGGGAACGACGTCCTGGCCCTGGTGGGGCAGGACCAGGGCCAGACCCTCGGTCCCCTCCCGCGCGCGGACTACGCCGACCGCGCGGGGGCCGGGCTCGGTGAACAGCACCCCGGTGCCGCCGTCGTCGACGACCTCGTAGTCCCGGGTGATCAGCGGCCTGGGGCGCAGGGCGTCGATCCGGCGCTCGAACTGGGCCTCGTCGGCCAGCCGGTCGAACTCCGCGTCACCGTCGCTGGTGGAGTCGCTGTCGCTGCTGCGGCCGTCGTCGCTGTCGCTGTCGCTGCTGAGGTCGCGGGCGCCGGGCAGGCCGGGCAGCTGCGGGGGCGGGGGCGTGCTCCAGTCCGGCCCGGTCTCCCCGTCCCTCCGGTGCACCACCAGGTGGGCGGCTCCGGTGGTGGGGTGGGTGGCGACCTCGGCCGGTCCCAGCGGGTACCAGACGGGGCGGGCCGTCGTTCCGGCCACCAGGTTGGCGACCCGCGCGGCGAAGGCCGGGGGCAGGGCGAGGACGATGTCGGCGCCGCCCGGCCGCCGGGTGTCGTAGGAGATGATCCGCGCCATCTCCTCGGCGTCACGGACCACGAAGGTGCGCCACGGTGTGACGATCTCGACGCCGCCGCCCTCCGCCGCCTGACCGACGATCAGGTACGGGTTGCGCCACTGCGCGTTCTGCTCGGCCACCCGGCCGGAACGTTCGGTGAGGTACGAGTCCGGCTGCGGCAGCCCTCGCCCCGTCCCGGTGAGGTCCCGGCCCGCCGGGGTCCGGTCGGCGGTGTGCAGCAGGGTCTCCTCGGCGAGGGCGTCCCGCCGGGTCTCGATCTGCCGGTCGACGAAGTACACGGCCAGGTCCTCGGCGCCGGCCAGGTCGTCCGAGGACGCCTCCAGGGCCAGCGATCCCAGGTCCAGCACGTCCTGGTTGGTCACCCGGGCCCGGTCGGGGAGGTGCATGACCTCCCGCACGAGGTCGGCCAGGCCGTCGCGGACCGGACGGCCGTCCGCCGCCTCCTCGACCAGGGCGTACAGCGCCTCGGATGTCTCCTGGAGCCGGGCGCGCGGCGCCCTGTTCCACTGGGAGCCGAAGAGCGCCGTCAGCCACTCGGGGTCGGCCCAGACCGGGGTGGTCCCCACGCTCTCGGAATCGGAGTCGGAGTCGGAGTCGGTGTCCGGGCTGTCCTGCGGCCGGGGCTCCGCGCCGGAGAGGGTGCTGAGTCCGTACGCCTCCTCCTCGCCGTGCGGACCGGGCGGGTCGCCGGCGGTGGGCGGCTCCGGCGCGCTCGTCCCGGACGTGACAGGCGCCTCGGACACCTTCGTCGTGGGTACGGGGGCCGGGGTCTCCGGCGTCGGTGCCACTGGCGGCGTCGGCGCCGGGGTGCGGAGAAGCAGCGGCACGAAGTCGCCGCCCCGGCGGCGGAGTCGGAGCGTCGGCGAGTCGGCGGAGGGACCGGCGTACGTGTGGGTGGTGCCGTTCTCCTCGACCAGGGTGACGGTGGCACCGGTCGCCTTCGCCGCCCACTCGGCCACCGCCCGGTCGGCGTCCGGGCCCCACGGGGCGTTGGCGAGGTGGCGGCGCAGGTGGCCGTCGCGGGCGTCCTGGCTCGGCGCGGGCACGCCCGGCCCGGTCCGGAGCGGCGGGGGCGAGAACAGCGCGTCGCGGTCCGCCCGGTCGCCGGGGAGGCCGTTGAGCCGCATCAGCTGGGCGGGCGACGCCCCGGCGCGGCTGCGGAGCCGGGTCGCCGCCTTCGGGTCACGGCCGGGCTCCACGGCGGCGTGGCGCAGGGCTGTGGAGAGTGCGGCGAAGAAGCCGTTGCCACGGCCGGCGGGAGGGCCCTGGGTGAAGGTCGCGCCGTCGGGTGCGGTGAGGACGCCGTCGCGGTCCAGGCGGTAGCGCGGGGCACCGGTGTCGTCGGCGGGCGGCAGCCAGGGCGGGGTGGGGTGGCTGCGGTGGGCGGGCGGCTTCGGGGCGGTCTCCGTGCCGGAGGAGGGCGCGCTGGTGGCGGGCAGCGCCGTGGCGGCAGGCGGCGTGGTGCCGGGCGGGAGGGCGGCGGAGAAGAAGCCGTCCGCGGCGAAGAGCACCGGGCCCGAGGAGGTGTCGGCCACCGCCGGGTCGGCACCGCGCGGGACGAACACCTGCTGCCGCCCCTCCCCCGTGATCACCGTCACCGGAGTGTCCAGGACGCGGGCCGCGAGGGCGGGCAGCAGGTCGGCGCCGCCGTGGTCGCCGGCCCTGCGCTCGGGCTGAGCCGGGTCCCCGGCGTCCGGGCCCACCGCGGCCGGCTCGGCCGTGAAGGGCCGTGACAGCGCCGCCATCGCCAGCGCCACCCGCTGCTCGGGGCTCGGCCAGAAGGTCAGCGGGAGCCGGCCGAACGCGTCGAACTCCGCCTGCTGGGCCGGGGTGAGCTCCACCTCCGCGAAGTCCAGTTCGACCTGGCTGAAGGTGTCCGCCGTGTCCAGGGCCAGGCCGTCCAGCAGGTCCCCGTTCCGGTCGTCGCCCAGCGCCCACGCGAGCCGGTTGCGCACCGCCCCGACGGCCTCCGCGGTGACCGCGGGATCGCCGGGCGCGGCGGTGAAGCGGTCGGCGAGGTCCGCGTCGAGCAGGAAGGCCAGCCGCCCCCGGTCCTGGGCCGTCGTGAGGAGCGCGTGGAAGAACGAGGCGCCGTCGTGCGGCACTTCGTGGACCTCGTGCACCGTGCGGCCGTCCGGCGAGGTGAGCGTGCGCGGGGTGGAGCCGCCGGCCTCGGTGACCTTGTACGGTTCCGGCGCCTCGGAGCGCCAGTCGGGCGCGGTGTACTCCTGCGGCGCGTCCTTCACCGGCACCGAGCCCGAGCCCTGGTGGTGGGCGGTGAGCCGGGCGGCGGCCAGCTGGAGGCGGTGGTGGTCCTTCGCGGCGGCGTCGAGGCGCTGCTGCCAGGTGCGTACCTCCTCGCGGGCCGCCTGCCAGGCGGTGACGGCCGGGGACTCGGCGACGGCGCGCGGCAGGACCGTCACCCGGTCGTCGTCCCCGAGCGCCGCCTGCTGCTCGGGACTCAGGCCGAGCCAGGTCTCCCGGGCCTTCGCGCGGGCGTCGTAGTAGTTCTTCTCGGCGGTGGCGAGGTCGGCCGTCGCCTTGGCCTGGGCGTCCCAGGCCGCGCGGGCCTCGTCGGGGAAGGTGGTGTCGTCGAGCAGGCCGTAGTCGCGGGCGATGTCCTCGCGGAGCCAGACCAGGGCGGTGGTCTCGGCCTCGGCGGCGCGCGGGCCGCGCTTCGGCTTGCCGAGCGCCTGCATCGGGCGGCTGTCGGTGACCCGGTGGTCCACCTCGGCCACCGCCAGCCAGCTGACGGGGACCGCGAAGAGCATGCTGCGGTCGGTGACGACCTTGATGTGGGTGCCGAGGGTCGTGTCGGTGGCGCTCCTGAGGGCGGTGGAGTCGTTGGCACCGCCGATCGGGACCGTGGCACCGGGGTTGGTCACGCCCGCGTTGCTGTTGCCCGCCAGCGGCGACGTACTGACCGCGCCCTCGATGTTGTCGGTGATGCCCGCGTCCAGCGCGTCGCCGGTCTTGCGCCGCTGCATGGCCTCCATGCGCGGCTTGTTCTCCACGGCCAGCAGCCGGGCGCCGTCGCGGTGCATCTTGGCGTAGAGGCGGGAGTCGGCGGTGTGGGACTGCTTCAGGAGGCGGGCGGAGGACTGGGTGGGCAGCGGCGAGCCGTCGGGGCCGAGCGCCTCGCGGAAGCCCGCGGTCAGTCCGACCTGGGAGGTGGCCTCCTGCTGGGCCTGGGCCGGGGCGGTGCCGAGGCCGGTGAGCGGGGTGTGGCGGGCCATCCGGACGCGTTCGGCGAGGGTGGTGCCGGTATGCCGCTCGCCGAGGTCCAGGTCGCCGGGGGAGCCGTCGGCGCGGGCGGTGGCGAGGGTCAGGGCGTCCTGCACGTTGGCCGCGCCGCGTATGTCCACGGCGAGGATGCCGGAGCCGATCACATCGTCGAAGGGCAGGATGTCCGGGTCCCGCTCACCGGTCTCCCCGTCCGTGGTACGCCACTGGGCGACGGACTCCGCCCGCGCCTGATCGGCCGTCAGCAGCGTGACCGCACGCGGCGGCTCCGGCACGTCCTGCTCGGTCAGCGCGCCGTCGGTGCCCTCACCGTCCGGGGTGAGCAGACTCGCGGGGAGGATCTCGTTGAGCGTGCCGACGGGGGCGGTGGCGGTGGGGCCGAGCGGCTGGCCGGAGGCGTCCACCAGGGTGGCCGTCAGGGTGTACGTGGTCACGATCTCGGCGTGCGCCTGGGTGGTGGCGATGTTGGGCATCGCGGTGGCGCCGGCCGACTCGGTCACGTTGCTGGACCGCTGCTTGGCGGCCGTGCCCTGGATCGCCGGGTTGGCGGCGAGCAGGCCGCCGTCCGCGACGCGTTCGCTCCCGCTGAGGGTCGCGTCGGCGCCGCGGTCCTGGGACCGGCCGCCGACGTCGTCGCGGGCGGTGGTGCGGTAGTCCTCCAGCTCGTAGCCGGTACGCAGCCGCTCGACGGTGGTGGTGACCGGGGTCAGTGTGAGCTTCAGCTGACCGGGGCTACCGCCCACCGGCAGCTGGTGCGGGCTGGACCAGCTGCGGTAGCGGACCGGCAGGGTCACCCCGTCGGTGGTCAGCTCGTGCACATGGGAGCGGAGGAAGTCCGGCGAGAGGCGCTGGAGCACCTGCTCCCGGTCGTGCGAGGGCACGCCCATCCGCGCCAGCTGCCCCATCAGCTGCTGCGCCGCCCGGCTCGCGTCCAGTTGGCCGCTGGGGTGGGAGGGGAAGTGGCGGCGTTGCAGGAACGGGGGCAGCCGGTAGCCGCCGCCGAGGTTGTCCGGCGTGCGGGTGCCCAGGCCGTCCGGGGCGAGCCCGGCCTCGATCGCGTCCTGCATCGGCAGGTGGAACATGACGGCGTCGCGGATGCGCTGGAGCGCGCCGGCGGCCCGGCGCGGGTCGAGGCCGCGCCCCAGGCGCTCGGAGATCCGCCCGGCGGCGGAGCTGATCCCGCCGCCGGACCGGGTGCCGACCGCTCCCATCACGGCTGTCCAGCGGTCCCGTACCGCGACGGTCTCGGCGGCGTCCGCGACCACCAGGTACATCCGGCCGGCGTAGCTGAGGGTGGTGTTGCGGCCCCGGGTGAGGGTCTGCGAGACGCTGCGGCCCTTGCCCCAGGCGTACTGGAGCGCGGAGGTGTACGCCCCCACCAGCGCCTGTTGGCCGGGGGCCTGCTGCACCGGTGTCACGCCCCCCTGGAGCCCGAGGGTGGTGCGGGAGCCGCTGCCGGAGGACCCGGCGACGCGGTGTTCGTTGCCGATGGTGGCTTCGAGGCTGCCCGGCTTCGGGTCGCTCCTGACGCGCAGGTTGTCGAGTTCGCCCCGGACCGCCGCCTTGAGGTAGTGCGTCGAGAAGGGGCCCGCACCGGTGAGCCCGGTGATGCGGGAACCGAACGGGCCGAGGTACTGGCCGAGTTGGCCGGCGACGCCGAGGTTGGCCATGGCCCGGCGCAGGGCCGTGCGGATCGGGGTGCCGGGCGCGCTGACGTGCCAGGAGGAGCCGGTGGCGCGGTCGGCGGTGTCCTGGACGAGCCGCTGGCGCTGCTCGCCGCCCTCGGCGCTGAGGACCACGTGCGGGGCGCTGAGCAGCTTGTTGACGAGCTGCCGGTCGGCCGCGGTGGTCCGGGGCAGGGGCCGTGTGCCGTCGAGCAGCTGGTCGGCCTCGGTGGAGGTGAGGGGACGCGGGGCGGGGGTGGGCGCGGGTGTCGGCGCGGGACCGGTGGGCGGCGGGTCGGCGGGGGCGTGGCGCTCGGAGCCGTGGGCCGCGGGGACGGCCAGCTCCACCCGGCCCACGGTCTCGGTGCCCCCGGAGAACAGCGGCCGCTCCGCGACCTTGCTGACGAAGACACCCGCGCCGAGCAGCCCCGCCGAGACCAGCCGGGTCCAGCCGCGCGGACGGCGGTGGCCCTCGAAGGTGGCGCCCAGCTCCACCTGGTAGCTGTAGAGATCGGCACCGTTCTGGAAGGCCAGCTGGTCGTGGGTGACCGCGACGGTGTTCTTCGTGGCGCGCGTCCACGACAGGGCCTGGCGGGCGCCCAGGGAGACGTTGCCCGCCTGGCGGGGCAGCCCGGTACCGGGGTCCTTGTCGTGGTCGCGCGGTGAGATGCCCAGCTCGACGCCGGCGGAGAGGGTGGTGGACTCCTGCTGCCCCTGGCCGGAGATCTCGGTGCCGACGACGGCGTTGCGCAGTGAGCGCTCGCTCATGGTCGTCTCGAACCGCCGGTCGGTGAGGCGGGCGCGCAGGATGAGCGTGTGGTGGCCCCGGCGGACCTTGCCGTCCTCGGTGAGGGTGACCGGCACCCCGGTGGTGGTCAGGTCGTCCAGGCTCTGCGCGAGGGTGGGCCGGTTCAGCGCCTCGCGGACCTGGCGCTCGTTGTGGAGGGCGGTCCTCATACGCCCGTCCCCGTACCAGAGCTTGGCCAGGTGGGGGTGGCGCAGCATCAGCGGCGGCACGAAGAGTGACGGGTAGGCGCGGTGGAGCGTGTCCAGGACGGTGTCGCCGAAGGCCTTCAGCGGGTCCTGGGGCGGGACGGGGGCGGGGGCCGGAGTGGTCGTCGAGGTCGTCGCCGGAGCGGGGGTGGTGGTGTTCGTGGCGGGCGCGGGGGTCGTGGCCGGGACCGGGGCAGGCCGGCGGTCCGGCACGAATCCCTCGGCGCGCACCTGGCCGCCGAGGTGCACCGGGTCCTCCCGGTTGAGGTACCACGGCACCGGCGGCTCGGCGTCCGGGTTCGGGCCGGTCGCTCCGGGCGTGCGGCTGTCCCAGCCCGCGAGGCGGCGCGCGTCCTGGGTGGAGTACCAGTCGAGGCTGACCACCCGGACCGGCCGGGCGGCGGAGGCCGGCTGCCCGGCGCCCCGCACCATCAGGGTGCGCTCCACCCGGTAGAGCGCCACCGGGTGGTTGCGGACGCGGCCGGTCACCTTGCGGGCGGCGTCGGCGCCCAGGTAGTGGCCCCGGCCGGCGCCGAGGTCCGTGCGGACCAGGGGGCCGCCCTGGAGGCGCACGTCGGTCTCGGGGCCGATGAGGGTGTAGTTCGGTCCGGCGGTGACCTGGACGCCCAGGCGGGTGTCGCGGACGTGGGCGCGCTGGTTCTGGTAGGTGGTCTGGGTGAGGTCGCGGATCTCCGACTTGACCGACTCCGTGACCAGGGTGGCCCGGTGCGGGATCGACCGCTCCACGATCAGGTGGCCGAGCGGGTGCTGTCCGCTCCCCCGGGTCAGCTCGGGGCCGGTGACCGGTCCGGAGAGCCGCCCGAAGAGTCCGAGCAACCGTCCGGGCCGTACGTAGGAGACCAGTGTGCGGTGGGCCGAACTGCCCGGCCGGGCGCCGGAGATGGCGAGCGCCACGTTCTCCGGCGGGTCCGTCAGGTGGAGGGCGGTCGTGTCGGTGATCCGCGGTTCGGCGCCGTTGGGGAAGGTGAGCGTCTCCGGCGCCCGCTTCGGCCCGTTGAAGGGCACGGTGAGGTCGTCGGGCAGCCGCCAGCTCAGTCCGTCCCGCATGGCGAAGGACGCGGAGTGCACCTCGCTGCGCTGCCAGTGCGGAGCGGTGGGCGGGGTGCCGGGCGCGGGCGTCCGCGGCGCCTCGGTGACCCGCTCCACGCGCACCCGGTAGTGGACGTCGTCGAGATGCAGGTGCGAGCCCTCCCAGGCCCGGTACTCGCTCTGGTGGTACGCCTGCGTGCCCTGGGTGTAGTCGGTCTTACGGTTCCAGCCGAGCGAGACGCCGATCTTGAGCAGCCAGTTGAGCGGCGGCCCCATGCCCAGTCCCGCGGCGATCCGGCGCCCGACCCCGACGCTGCGCCCGCCGCCCGTACCGGACTGGCCGCGCCGCACGGTGTCCACCCGGACGGTGGCGCCGCCCGGCTCGGAGAACCGCTCCCAGCGGTGGTACGGGACGGCCTCGACGACCATCTCGTGGCCGACCCCGGACTTCTCCCGGCCCACGAAGCGCGCGCCGCGCGGGGCGGTGAAGGCGCCGGGCTGGTCCTTCAGCAGGCGCAGCAGCTCCGCCTCGTCGAACTGCGAACGGAGCTTCTTCGGCAGCTGGTCGAAGACCTCCTTCGCCACCTGCTCGGGCGAGCGCAGGTTGAGGACGCCCAGGCCGTTGAGGAGGCCGGTCCTCGGCGCCCCGTCGGTCCGGGTGCCCGGACCCGTACCGCCGTCGTCCGGATCGGCGTCCGGGCTGATCAGGACGGTGGGCAGGCGGCTGCCGTCGTCGAAGGTGACGGTGCGGGGTGCGGGGCCCGGCGGCCGGGCGTCCTCGCCGGTGAGCAGCCTGGCCGGGCGGTGCCGCTCCAGCTGGGTCTCCAGCGGTACGCCGTCACCCCGGTCCGGGGTCTCCGCGACCGGAGCGTCCAGGTCGGTGATGCCGCCCATGCTCCGCAGCCACTCCCCGAACACGTCGGAGCCGGCCGGGTCGGGGGTGGCCGGGGCGGTGGCGGGAGCGGGGATGGCCGGGGTGGGGGCGGGCAGGGAGGTGGCCGGGATCAGGGCGTCGTAATGGTCGGAGCCGTTGTAGGCCAGGTGCACGGTGCCGCCGTTCCCGCCCGGGTTGAGCGGGGTGACGAAGGTGCTCGCCGGTGCCGACGGAGCCGTCCCGACGAGCCGGAGGTCCAGGTCGAGGGTGTGCGCCAGGGCGAGCGGGAGGGCGTCGGCGAAGGGCGAGGACCACAGGGCCGTGGACTCGGCCGCCGCGAGGATCAGCCCGTCGGTGCCGAGCCGGCGGGCGTCGGCGGGGGTCGGTGCCACCTCGGCGAGGTGGGGGTAGCCGCTGTCCCGGAGGATCCTGCGCCACTGCCGCCCGTCGCCCTCGGTGACGACCGCCTGCTGGATACGGTCCCAGCGCTGCCCGATCCGCTCCCGCGCCTCCGGGTTCCCCACCCCGGCCAAGGCGGTCATCCGCAGATCGTCGACGACGGCGAGCACCGGGTCCGGTGTGGCCTCGACGTCCGGGGTGAGCAGTTCGGAGCCGGTGAGCCGGTCGCGCAGCAGCGTGCGGAGCCCGGCGACGTTGAGTGCGGCCCACGCGGGCGGCACGGCGCGGCTGCGCGCGGTGTCCAGGAGCGAGCGGAAGAGGCAGTCCCCGTCGCCCGGAGTGTGCAGCCGGTGGAGCACCTGCCCGTCCGCGTGGACGGTTCCCCCGAGGTCCGGCGTCCCGGTGTCCCTGCTGAACAGGTTCACGTCCTCGGCGATGCTCTCGGGGCGGCCGGACGGGGAGGGCCGGGAGGCCGGTCGGGGCTCGGCGTGCATGAGTTCGGCGTGGTCGCTGTTGGGGCTGAAGCGGAGCAGCGGTTCGCCGGACGGGCCCTGGTGCGAGCTGACGATCTTGTCGAACACGGACTTGTCGAAAGCCGTCGGCGGATTCCAGAACATGTGCGCACCGTGCGCCACAGCCATGTCCTTGGCCCGCATCTCGTCGATCAACGCATCATGCTCAGGATGCGAAAGCCGCGAACCGTCCGGCGACGACACATCGAACACATCATGATCCCCGGTGATCGGACGGCGCCCACCATCACCATCGACACCGAATACGATCCCGTCGTGAACCGTGAACCGGCCCTCGGCCTCGTACCGGGCCATCGCCCCGGCCAACTCATGGAACTCCGTGGACCGCTGATTGAACCGCGAAACCACCCGATCCCACGCATCCACCGGAACAGAACCCTGATCCGGCAACACCGGCTTGAAATAACCGACCAGACCGACATTCCCCGCATCCGCGCCCAGCAGGACATCGACCCCGCCGACCGTCTTCGCCTTGATCTCCGGCGGCTTCGGCAACGCCCCCGCATCCAGCCACTTCGGCGCCGAAGGATTCGTCGGCCGCACATCCACGACGACATTCCGATTCCGCGCCACATCACGGAACTTGTCGAAATTCTTTTCCGGAATACCGTACGTATGCCGCGCCGTATAGGAGTCGACCTGCCCGGGCTTGGGCTTCTGCACCCAGGTGAGGACGGCGTGGTCGCTGTTGGGGCTGAAGCGGAGCAGCGGTTCGCCGGACGGGCCCTGGTGCGAGCTGACGATCTTGTCGAACACGGACTTGTCGAAAGCCGTCGGCGGATTCCAGAACATGTGCGCACCGTGCGCCACAGCCATGTCCTTGGCCCGCATCTCGTCGATCAACGCATCATGCTCAGGATGCGAAAGCCGCGAACCGTCCGGCGACGACACATCGAACACATCATGATCCCCGGTGATCGGACGGCGCCCACCATCACCATCGACACCGAACACGATCCCGTCGTGAACCGTGAACCGGCCCTCGGCCTCGTACCGGGCCATCGCCCCGGCCAACTCATGGAACTCCGTGGACCGCTGATTGAACCGCGAAACCACCCGATCCCACGCATCCACCGGAACAGAACCCTGATCCGGCAACACCGGCTTGAAATAACCGACCAGACCGACATTCCCCGCATCCGCGCCCAGCAGGACATCGACCCCGCCGACCGTCTTCGCCTTGATCTCCGGCGGCTTCGGCAACGCCCCCGCATCCAGCCACTTCGGCGCCGAAGGATTCGTCGGCCGCACATCCACGACGACATTCCGATTCCGCGCCACATCACGGAACTTGTCGAAATTCTTTTCCGGAATACCGTACGTATGCCGCGCCGTATAGGCGTTGACGACGAGGGAGTTCGTCGGAGGCGCTTCCTGCGGGACGGACGGGGCGGGTGGGACGGACGGCTCCGTGGGCTCCGGACGGTGCAGGCGGCGGGCCAGTTCGGCGGTGTCGTCGGGGCCGAGGTCCAGGTCGGACAGGGGCAGCGGGGCGTCGGAGAGCGACCAGGCGATCTGCGCGGACCGCGCGTAGGAGAGACCGAGCACATCGGACTGCGAGACCAGGGTGCCGGGTGCCGGCGCGGGCGGCGGGGGCGGCAGCAGGCTGTCGAGGGTGGTCGCGGGGGTCGCGGCGGCACGCAGTCCGGCGGCGGCCTCCAGGAACGCGGTGTACTGCCCGCGGGTCGGGCCCGTGCCCGGGTCGACCCGCGGCCGCCCGCCGTCGGCGTGCCAGTCGGTGACCATCCGGTCCAGCAGGCCGGGTGTCATCCGGCCGTCGCCGTACCGTGCCGCACTGCCCGGGCCGCGCCAGCGCAGCCCGTCCACGTACGCGAGGCCCGCCAGCAACTCCCGGTGGCCCGGCCGCTGTTCGGCGTCGGGGCCGAGGACGTCGCGCAGGGTGCGGATCTGCTGGAGGGTCCGTGCGCGGGCGAAGGCGTCGGCCGGGTCCGGGCCCGCGTGCAGTCCGGCGTCGCGCGCCAGGTCGTCCAGTTCGGTTCCGGTGGGCTCCGGGGTGAACAGCCGCCAGCGGCCCGGGCCGTCGGGTCCTTCGGCGAGTACCGCGCGTACGTTTCCGTCCCGGTCCTTTGCCGTGCCCGCCTCGGTGGTCGGCGCGTACACCGGGCGCCCGGTCCGGTTCGCCACGTGCTGGGCGACCGGCAGGCCCGCGATCCTCGGCTGCTGCCCGGTCTCGCAGGAGAACAGCACCAGCGGCCGGTCCTGGTCCCCTTCCCTCGCCCAGTGCTTGAGCAACTCGCCCAGCTGGACCCCGCTGACCTTCACCGTCGGGCGGCCGACGATGTCCGTGCCGAGGGTGACGGTGCGGGGGTGCCGTGACCCACGAAGTAGTCGGCGCCGCGTGCGGTGCCGGAGCCGGGGAGCGCGGTCGGCGGACCGGTGAAGACCGTACGGGGCGCGGCGGGCGGGGCTTCGGAGGACTCGGAGGGCGGCGGCTCGGCCGAGGTGGTGCGGACCCCGCGGAAGGTGTCCTGGCCGAGCAGCGCCTCACGGCCCGCGCTCCGCTCCGTACCGTCCTCGGCCGGGCTCTGCGAGATCGCCAACGTCCGTACGGCGACGCCGGGTTGCGGCGTGACGGCGGTCTGCGGCACAAAGCGCCGGAGCTGGTCGAAGGGGACCGGCTCGCCGGTGAGCGGGGTGATCGAGGGCCCGGTCGCGGGGAGTGACGGGGTGCCGTCCGCGTCGGTGGTGCTGGTGGTGGCCGGGCCCGGTGTCTCTCCTCCCGCCTCCATGACGCTGTCCCGCCTCGACTGCGGGTCGGGGTCGCTGGGGGTCTCTCCCCGCGTCGGGCGCGGGCCCTCGCTCTCCGGGGCCACGTCGCCGACCGGGGAGTCGGCCGACGGACGTGCCGGGGTTCCGCCTTGGCCTCCCGCCGGGCCGACGGGGCGCACGATGATCTGTCCGGGCGGGGGCACCACGGGCGGAGGGGTGGCGGTGAGGCTCCCCTCCCCACGGCCCGATTCCAGGTGCACATCGGTGGCCGTCCCGGTCCAGGGCCGGGCGTCGGCGGCGTGCTTGGAGACGACGGGGGCCTCGGTGGTGGTCGTGACGGCCGGCGGCTTGGCGTCCGGGGTGGTCGTGACGGCCGGCGGCTTGGCGTCCGGGGTGGTCGTGACGGTGGGCGGCTTGGCGTCCGGAGCGGCCTCGGGGGTGGTGTCGAGAGGCGGAGGCTTGACGTCGGGGCCGGGCGTGGAGCCGGTGGTGGTGATCACCGTCGGCTTGACGTCCAGGTCCCGCAGATCACCGGTGAGGGGAGCCGGTTCGCCCGACACCACCTTCACCGAGGAGGGGTCGACGACGGGTGGCCCGGACTCGGTACGGCGCGGGCCGGTCCCGGACTCGACGGTCCCGGACTCGGTGTCGGTGGAGGTCTCCGGGGTCCCGGTGGAGGTCTCCGGCGGCGCCTCGGTGGTGGTCTCCGCCGCCTGGTCGCGCGGCGGGGGCTGGACCGCTCCGTTGTCACCGGTCGGGCCGCCCTGAGCGACGGAACGCGGCGGCGGGGTCGCCGGGTTGGCCGACGAGGCGGGCGGTGCGGTGGGCGGGGCGGTGGGCGGTGGAGCGGCCGGCATGACGGGGGGCACGCCCAGGGCGTCCGCGAGCGGCAGGAGCACGTTCGCGCCCGGGAACGCCGTGTCGGCGCCGCTGTCGGGCAGGGGGCTGGAGCCGGGGCCGGTGAGCGGGCGCACCTCCACGGGCGCGCCGGGTCCCTCCCGGGTCAGCTCGACCGCGTCGCGTACCGGCTGGCCCGTCGCGTCGGTCCCGGTCGGCGGACCGAGCACCACGGCCCGGTCCACCCCGGCGCCGTCCAGGAGCGCGGCCGCCTCCGGCGATGCGGCGAGCGGCGGCGGCCCCTCGGAGACGACCACGGTCAGCGGGGGCGCCTGGGTGCCGGGGCCCTCGGCGGTGACCGGCGCGTCGCCACCCAGGTCGCGCGTCCCGGGCCCGCCGTCGGCCTCTCCGGGAGCACGCGTGTCCCCGTACGAACCGCTGGTGTCCACCTGGGGAGGAGCGGTGGTGCGGCCGTCCGGGCCGGGCTGGTTCTGCCGGTCGGGAACGGAAGGGGGCTCGGTGACCGGCGACTCGGCCGTGCCCGCCCCGCCGGGCGTTCCGGTGGTGGGCGACCCCACCGGGCCCTGCACCCCGCCGGGTGAGCCGGCGTCCGACGGCTGGGCTCCCGGCCCCGGGATCGGCGTGTCCACCGTCACCGGCGTGCCGAAGCTCTCCAGGGCGCGGCGCACCGCGTCGGTGTCGACCTGGCCGGCCGGGGTGTTCCCGGTGGGCACCACCCGTATCTCGGGCAGCTGCGACAGCCGCTCGTGCACCCCGTCGCGTACGCCGATCTCGGCGGGACCCGGCGTCTGGGTGCCCCGGAGGGCCGCGAGCTCCCGCAGCGCCTGCTCGCGCACCTCGGCGGGGCCCTGGTGGACCTGCTGCCACAGCGCGTTCTCGGCGGCGGTCACCGGCAGCGGGCCGGGGGTGTACGGCGGCGGGTCGGCCGAGAAGTAGGGCGGCGGGTCCTGCGAGACGTAGGGGGGCGGCGACTGGCTGCCGCTGAAGTCGCCCTGGCCCGTGGTCTGCTGGACGACGGGAGGGGGCGAGGACAGGCCGGCGTCTCCCCCGCCGCCGGTGCCGTCGGTACGCGGCGGTCCCTCGGCACGGTCGGGGCCGTTGCCCGCGCCACGGGTCGCGGAGTCGCTCGCGCCGCCGGAGACGGTGGGCGGCTGCTGGAGACGCATCTTGTCGATGACGTGGCGCAGTTCGGCGGCGCTGTTCAGCGCGGTCCCCATGAGGGTGGACTCCACACGGCTGCTGACGCCCGCGCCGACGAAGGTGGTCCAGCTGGAGGACCAGTCGCCCTCGAAGGCCCCCTTGATCAGGATCTCCCCGACCACCTCGCCCGCTCCGGCGGCGATGAAGTCCACCGTCCCCTTGATCCCGTAGCGCCCGGCCAGCACGCCCGGCCGGTCGAGGTTGAAGCGCAGGATGTTGCTGTTGCGCCACAGCTCGGGATTGTTCCGGAAGGCGAGCGGGCCGTCCCGGAAGGTGACGGGCACCGGGTTGGGCGAGGGGCCGGGGCCGTTGCCGGGCGGGTTCAGCTCGGGGCCGGGGCGGTCCTTGGGGAGGTCGACCTCGGGGCCCGGCTTGGGGTTCGGGGTCGGGCCGTTGCCCTTGATGTCGATGTTCGGCGTGTCACGCCAGTTGGGGTTCTTGAAGTCGAGATCCGGGCCGTTCTTCAGGAACTTGCCGTCGAAGCTGCGGACGATGTTCCTGGCGACGTTCTCGAAGATGCTGGTGAAGAAGCCCGCCGCGGCACCGAACGCGGCGGCCTTGCCGATGTCGCTCCAGTCGATGGAGTCGGGGCGGCGGCCGTTGGGGGCGAAGTTCATCATCGCGAGCCGCACGGCGAAGGTGGTGAACGCCTCGGCGAACGCCTCGGTCAGCGAGGGCGTCAGGTGCAGCCGCTGGAGCAGGTGGCTGAGGGTGGTGAGGATGAAGAAGCGGCTGCGCATCTTGGCCAGCATGATCTGGCTGGCCGAGGCGCCACCGGTGAAGAAGGACATGGCCAGGTAGATGGCGATCTCGATCAGCAGCCGGATGATCTCGGCGATGACCTGCCACTTGGACTCCATGATGTCCATGGAGGTCTTGCGGCGGCCCTCCGCGATCTTGTCGAGCTGCCCGGCGAAGTCCTTCAGGTAGTTCTTGCCGCCGTCGTCGATGAGCGTGCCCATCGCCTTGCGGTACGACTCGGCGAGGTCGTCCGGCATGGACTCGCCGATGTCGTGGACCGACTTGTCGATCAGCGCGGACAGCTGCTTCACCTTGCGCCCGAGGCGGGAGTAGGGTCCACGGCTCTCGAAGGCGAGGTCCTCGTCGGCGTCCATGAGCTTCTCCCCGGTGAGGATGAAGATCATGGCGTTGACCTCGGGCGATACCTGGATGCTCACCGGCGGCCGCCCCGGGGGCCGCGCGGGCAGCACTGACCGGCCGCTCCCGTGTGCGCACGGGAGCGGCCTGCGGTGCGGAGGTCAGCGCCGGCCATACCTGCCCGGGCCGCCGAGTCCGTCCGCGTCCAGACGGTTGTTGTTGCGGTCGATCTCCTCGATGTTGCGGTCGCGGGTCTCCTGCATCATCCGGACGTTGCTGAGCGTGGCGTCGGTGATGGCCATCACCGCGTCCTGGACGGCCATCACGGTGTCCTTGGTGATCTGCCGCTCCTTCTGCTCCTGCGGCCGGGCCTTCTCCGAGAACTCGCTGTTGGTGCCGGGCCAGCTGATCGTGGGGGCCAGGTCGTCGAGGAACTCCTCGGTCATGGACCGGGCCAGCTTCCCGATCTCCTCCAGCTGCCGCGTCTCGGACTCGATGCGCTGCGGGTCGACGTAGTAGCGCTGCCCCATCGTCAGTCCTCTCCCTCTTCGCCGAGTGCGTCGCGCCAGGCCGGGGTGGCCGGTCCGCCGCGTGCCTTGTCGTCATCGTCCTCGCGCAGCACCTCGGGGCCGAAGATGCGCTCCCAGTCCATCTCGAAGCCCTTCAGCTCCGGCACCTCGCTGCTGGGCTCGGTGAAGGGCGCCATCGCCTTCATCACGTGCCGGTTCATCTTCACCCGGGCCGCGCTCGCCGCCTCCAGGACGCTGGCGGCCAGCTCCTGGGGCGACATGTCCCGGTACTTGTGGTCCAGGAACTCGATGCCCGACAACTCGCCCTGCGGGCCGGCGGTGGCCCGTACCGCACGGTCGGAGGAGACCACGGCGAACGACGCGGACCGCAGCTCGCGCTCGGTGCGGGCGACCGCCTCCTGAGCTGCGTGCAGTTCGGCCATGGCCTTCTCCAGGCGCTTCTCCATCGGTTCCGTCATGCCCGCCCGCCCTCTCCTGCCGTTCCGGTCCCGCCGTCCCCGGACACGACCGTACGTCCACCGTGTCCGCCCTCCGCACCCGCCCCCGCACCGGAGGGCTGAAAGGCCGTCACCGGCCGATCACGGCCGGGGTGCCGCCTTCCTCGGTGCCCCAGACGTCCACGTCCTCCTCCAGGTAGTCGGCCGAGGTCGCGGGCCGGCGGCTCTGCTCCTGTTCCTCCTCGGCGGAGTCGCCACCGGTGGTGGCGACGCGGGAGGCGGGGGTGAGGAAGGTGTCGCTGTCCTCCTGCCGGTTCCACGAGCTACGGCGGCGGCGGTTGCGCCGCTCGCTCTCCTCCGCGGCGTCCACGAGGACGGAGCGCACGCGCTCTCCGTTGCCCTTGTCGCCGCCGCCCGCACCCATACCGCCCATGCCGCCGCCCATCGGCATCCCGGGGGTGCCGGGCGCGCCCGGGGCGCCGGGTGCTCCCGGGCCGTTGCCGCCGGCTCCGGGGCCGGGGCCCGCCGCGTTGCTCGCGGGGCTGTCGGAGAGCGGGGAGACCTGGCCGAGCGTCTCCGACGAGGGGAGGTTCGCACCGGGACCACCGCCCCCGGGCCCGCCACCGGAGCCGCCCGCTCCGAGCCCCAGCTCCGAGAGGTTGACGTCGCGGGTGCTGATGCCGTCGCCGCCGCCCCCACCGCCGCCGCCTCCGCCGAGCCCCTTGAGGGCGTCGAGGTCCAGGTTGCGCTGGGTGTTGAGACCGTCCAGGTCCAGGTTCCGCTGGGTGTTGAGACCGTCGAGGTCGCGGTTCAGGTTCCCGAGGTTGTCGAGATCGCGGTTGCCGTTCAGGTTCCCGGGGTTGTCGAGGTCACGGTTCTGGCCGAGATCCCGCAGCTGGTCGAGGAGGTCCTGCCGGCTGTTGTTGCCGCCGCGCGAGTTGAGCTCGTCCAGGGTGACCGTCTCGGTCTTGCCCTGGGGGTCGGTGACGGTGGTGGTGCCGGTGTCCGGGTCGATGGAGTGACTGGATCCGTCGGGGAAGGAGTTGAGGAACCGGCCGTTGTCCAGCTTGGAGACGGAGCCGTCCGGGTTGGTCACCTCGGCACCGTGGGTGAGGTCCGTGGTGACCTTGGATCCGTCCGGAGCGATGCTGGTGAGCTGCCCCGTGTCCGGGTCGAAGACGGCCTTGGACCCGTCGGGGAACGTGGTGGCGAAGTCGCCGTTCTCCAGCCCGGTGAGGCTGCCGGTCGGGGACTTCAGCCCCGTGGTGTCGGAGTTCAGGTTCCCGAGGTCGCCCAGGTTGTCCACGGTCTCCCGGTCACCCGGGCCGTTCAGGTCCCCGATGGAGTCCCGGTCGCCACGGGACTCGGTGGGCAGATCGGCGTTGATGTTGCCCAGGTCGCTCAGGTCCGGGATGTTGTTGCGGCCGTTGAGCCCGCCGAGGTTGCCGAGGTTCTCCGTCGTGACGGTGCCGTCGGGGGCGGTGGAGGTGGCCTGGCCGGTCGCGGGGTCGATCTCCTGCTTCGTGCCGTCCGGGAACGTCGTCGTCAGCTTGCCGTCGTCGCCGAGGGAGGTGACCGAGCCGTCCGGGTTGGTCACCCGGGCGCCGTCGTTCAGGTTCTGCGTCGTGACGCTGCCGTCCGGGTGGGTGGTGGTGAGCACCCCGGTGTCCTTGTCGAAGGAACTGCTGCTGCCGTCCGGGAAGCCGGTGGTGAGCTGGTTGCCGTCGAGCTGGGTGCTGCCGCCGGTCGGGGTACCGAGGGTGCCGCCCCCGTCCTTGTTGAGCCCGCCGAGGTTGCCCAGGTTCTCGGTGATCGCCTGGTTGGCCGCGTCGTTGGGGTTCCGGCTGGTGACAGGGCCGTTGATGTTCGCGCCGAGGTTGTTGAGGTTCGGAGCCACGGGGAGCGGGCCGCCGCCGGGGTTGTTGACGTCGCCGAGGTTGCCGAGTTTCTCGGTGACCACGCCGCTGACATCGTCGAGGCTCGGGGCGTTCGTCCCGCCGCCGGGGCCTCCGGGGTTGTTGATGCCACCGAGGTCGCCGATGCTCTCGGTGACCGGGATGTCCGCCTTGAGGTTCAGCAGATCGTCCAGGTTGCCAGGGTTGTTCCCCCCGTTGCCGCCACCCGGCCCGTTGATGTTGCCGAGGCTCTCCTCCATCTGCTTGGCCTGCTCCTCGGCCTCCCGCTTGGCCTCTTCCTGCTCACGACGCTGCTCCTCGCGGAGCTCGTCCTGGTACTTCTTGTCCTCCTCGCGCTGGAGGCGCTGCTCCTCCCGCAGCTCGTCCTGGAGCTTCTTGTCCTCCTCACGCTGGAGGCGCTGCTCCTCCCGCAGCTCGTCCTGGTACTCCTTGTCCTCCTCGCGCTGCTTCTCCTGCTCCTTGCGCAGATCCTCCTGGAGCTTCTTGTCCTCCTCGCGCTGCTTGCGCTGCTCCTCCCTCATCTCCTCCTGGAGCAGGCGGTTCTTCTCGTTCTCCTCCTTGATCTTGTCCTGCTCCTCCTTGAGCTTGTTCTTCTCGTACTCCTCGCCGGCCGTGCTGGTCGACTTGGGCTTGGGTACGTTCTCGGAGAAGTCCTTGGAGAGGTCCAGGAACTGGTTGTTGAGCCTGGACTGCACCTCGCGGGCGGGCTTCACCAGCATCTCGTCGACGGCCCGGCCCCAGATGTCGACCGCCTTGTCGCCGACCTTCGCCCAGTTGGCGATGTCGGTGAGGTCTCCGTAGTCGGGGTGGACCTGGGAGAAGTCGCCCTTCGGGCTGTGCCTGACGGTCGAGCCGTAACGGGTCGTGGTGGAGGTGATGTCCGTCTTGGCCACGTTGTTGGCGTCGACCCACTGGGCGAGGTCGTCCAGGACGTAGCGGAGCACCCGGAGCGGGTCGTAGTAGTCCGACTGGGCCCACTTCAGCCAGTGCCCCAGCAGGTCCCGGGCCGCCTGCTCCAGGTGGGAGCGGCCCAGCGACAGGGCGCGGGAGTACACGGTGTTGCCGGTGCCGGTCGCGTCGCCGCTGCCCGCCGTGCTGTTGAAGGTCTCCACGTAGCTGTCGTAGTTCTCGCGGATCTTCTTGATGAGGCTGCGGAACACGTCCGCCGCCTCGCCCTTCCAGCTCGCGTCCTCCCGGCCGAAGCGGTCCTCCCAGTCCTTCAGGAGGGGTGCGTGGTCCTTGAAGAACTTGGCCGCGTAGTCGAAGGACTGGCCCGTCTCGGTGAAGGAGCTGAGGTCGACGACATCGGCCTCCTTGGCGACGAGGCCGCTGAAGCGGCCGTCGCCGCTGTTGCCCTTGAGCAGGGCGAGGAGAGCAGCCCGGGGCCCGTTCATGTACTGGGCCAGCGGGATGGTGCTCATCTTGTCCTTGTTGTAGTCCGTGAACTCGTTGCCCTCACGGACGTTCACGTTCTCCACGTCGGTGGAGTCGGTGCCAGCGAAGATGATCTCGTCACCGGACTTGACCCGCCCCTCGAAGACGATCCGGGCCTGCATGATGGAGCTCTTCTTGCCGCTGTTGAAGAACCAGATGTCGTAGTCCTGGCCCGTGCTCTGCAGGAAGCCGGAGTCCTTGACCAGGACGCTGAGGCTGCGCTCCTTGATGTCCATCCGGAACAGCTTGCCGCCGTGGTCGGAGCGGAGGGTGTCGAAGACCTTGGCACGGTCGGGCACCGGGTAGCCGGTGATATGGGTGACCAGCTGGGCCCAGTTGTCGGAGGACGCAGCGTCCGTCTTCCTGTACTCGTCGACGTTGGACACCGAGTCCTTGTCGTACTGATCGGCCACCGGGCACCCTTTCCTCTCTGTCGCCGCCCACGCCGGTGCGGGGGGGGTTAGTTCTCTTCCGTGCCCGAGGATCCGCTGGTGAGCGTGTCGACCTCGTCGAAGGTCTGGAGCAGCGTCTGGGCGTCGATCGCGTCCAGATTCTTGTTCTTGGTCTTGTTGGCTTCCTCGATGGTGTCGGTGAGGGCCTCCTTGAGCTCCTTGAAGAGCTCCATCTGGTCACCGAGCAGCTTGTCGACGGAGCCCGCCACCGTCTTGACGCTCTCGACGAGCGCGGGGCCGGAGACCAGCTTCTCCTTGTTCATCAGCCCGATGCGCAGGAGCTGGCGGTCCTGGTCGAGGTTGTCCGCCGTGGTGTGGCCGTCGATCAGCTCGCCGAGGGGCCGGATGTCTCCGCTGCCCTCCTCCCGGTGCTGCTTCGCCTTCGTGTAGACCGGGTGCACCTCGTTGTCCCGGAAGTTCTCCATCTGCTTGAGGTCGAAGTGCTTGACGTCGGCCTTCTCACCGGCCATGGGGCTTCCTCCTGCGATCGGAGCGGAACAGGGTTACGGGACTGGGGCCCGGGGGGACCGGATCGGCATCCCCCCGGTCGGGCGCACACGCGAACGCCGGGGTCCGCCCTCCGTACCGTACGGCTGGAGGGGAACCCCGGCGGGGACTAGCGAGCCCGCACGCCACCCCAGTTGTCGGCGCTGCGGCGCTCGTCACGGGAGTGGTTGTCGTGGATGCTCTGGACCAGGTCACCGCTGTCGCCCAGGAGCAGGGCCATGTTCTTGGTCGCCTGGTCCCACTCGGCCTGGACCCCGCGGTACATCGCCTGGTCGTCACCCTCCCAGGAGGTGATGAGCGGCTTCAGCTCGTCCTCCAGGTTGTTGAGGGTGGTGATGATCTGCTGGGTCTGCTGCTTCAGCTCCTCGATCGCGTTGCGGACCGTGGAGTACTGCACATCGATGATGCCGTCGGCCATGACATCTCCTCTCGGTGGCCGGGCGCCAAGGCCCGGGGGTGCTCATGGTCCGGCCTCCGCACGGGGGCCGGTGGAGCGAGGGTGGGGTCAGCGCAGCGCTTCGAAGACGCCCTGGCTGGTCTTGCTGTTCAGCACCTCGGTGAGGTCCTGGTTCTCCTTGGCCAGCCGGTTGGCCGACGTGACGTTCTCCTGGAGCGCGTCGATCATCTTGCTGATCTGGACGACGACCTTCTGGGCCTCGCCGTTCCAGCTGCGGAAGAGCTTCAGCAGGGCCTGGCCCTCGTCACCGCCCACGCCCGAACGCGCGGCGATCTCGGCGACGTTGTTCTGCGTCTTCTCTACCGAGGCACGGGCCGACTCAAGTGAGGAGACACCTCCCAAGCCCTTGGCATAATCCGCCCTCCTCTGGCCACTGTCCGCCATGTCACGCTCCCTTCGTCGAGGCAACTCTGCACGCACCGTTGCCCGCTGAGGTTATGGAGAACTCCTCGTCCGGCGCAACGTATGCAAGGAAGATTTGAGCATAGGCCAGTTGCGGGGATTCCTTGCGGGGCAAGGGAGTTACCGAAGGTTTCCGGGAAATGAACACACACCGCCGCCGGACGCCCACACAGCGGGATACGGACAAGAAACGGGCAGCGATGGAATCTGAACGGTCATCGAGGGGCCTCATTTTCTGAGCTTTATCTGAGGCTTCTCCCGTGCACGTCCACACGAAATCTCCCCGACCCGGGGACGCGCCGAAGGCCGAGTACGCCCCCGCTCCCCGTTTTCTTTTGTTAGGCACCATTGGGGGCGTTTGTCTGGATCATGGCCGGGAGTCGGCTGCGGAGGCGGCCGCGCCGCCGGCCTTCCCGGCGTCGGCCGCAGCCGCCGCCCGGCCCGTCTCCCCGCCCTTGTCGGAGGCGCACCTGGGTGCCGTGACCTTGGGCTCCGCGATGCCGGAGGCGGCGGCCGGGTCCAGGTCGGCGCCGGTCGGCAGGGCCGCGAGCAGCGGTGCGGGTACCGAGCCGATGTCCCCCTCCCCGTAGCCGAGGGCGCCCAGGGACTCCTTGGCCGGGACGCGGTACTTCACGCCGTTCTCGGCCACCAGGTAGGTCGTCCCGGCGTGGGCCGCACCGCTGGCGTGCAGGGCCCGGACCAGGGCGCCACGTCCCGGGCGTACGACGGTGGCGTCCGTCCGGGCGCAGGCCTCGGCCACCGGCTGGGCGGCGCCCTGCGAGAACGCGACCGGGGTGAGCTCGGTCAGCGGGACCAGCACCGACCGGATCCGGGCGCCGCCGCTGCCGCCGTCCACCTGGGCGCAGAGCGCGGTGCCGCGGGGTGCGGAGTGCGGGATCGGCGGCGTACGGGGCAACTCGGCGCCCGCTGATCCCGCGGCGGCCGTCTCCTTGGCCCGGTGCGTACGGAGCGCGTCGGCGCCGACCGCGCGGGCCTCCGGCGAGCGGCCCTCGTAGGCGTCCTTCTGCGTGGCCGGGTCGCCCAGGACGAGGGCGGCCTCCAGCCGGGACAGCGGCACCAGGCCGTCCTTGCGCAGCAGGTGGTACGTGCTGCCGCCGCCGGGCACGCTCACCTCGAACAGCTGGCCCACCCTGCTCTCCTCGCCACCGAGGACCGGTCCCTTCTCCCCTCGCCCCGTGACCTCCGGCGGCTTCAGGGCGGGGCCGGGGGCCAGGGCGTCGAGGAAGGCGGCGGAGACGGGCATGGCCCGCTCGGAGCCGTAACCGAGGGCGTTACGGGCGTCGGACGGCCGGTCCAGGGGCAGCCGGCTGCCCCGCCACACCAGATACTCGGTGCGGTCGGGGCCGCGTACGAGCACTCCTCGGTCGGCGCCGACGTCCTGGGTCTCCAGCGGCGCGCCGGCGACCAGGGTGGTGGCCCCCGCCTGGTCGACCCCGACGCCCGTGATGCCGCCGGAGGTGCTGGGCAGCGCGCCGTCCGGTCCGGTGACGCACATGTGCCAGGCACCGGGGTCGAGCTGGGCGGGGCCGGGAAGGGTGTCGGGGGCGCCGGGGATGCCGGCCGGGGAGCCGACGGGGACGTCCCGCAGCGAGGCGGTGGAGACGTCCACGGCCTTGAGCTGCGCGCCTCCGATCAGCCGGGCCGAGGTGTAGTTGCGGACCGGGTGGAGTACACCGTCGGTGCCGGTCCACAGATAGCGGGCGCCGGTCTCGCGGTTGACCACCAGGTTCTCGCCCTTGCGCCAGGTCTCGTTGCCACCGGGGCGCAGCAGCCCGTAGACGGTGGTGCCTGCCCCGATCAGGACGGTCACCAGGATGCCGAAGACGACGCCCCGGGTCGTCCGGCCCAGCGGGCTCTCCGGGGCGTCGGGGTCGGCCGTCAGCAGGCCCGAGCTGAGCCTGCCCATCATGAATCCGTGGGCCTGCACCTGGTCGCGCTTGGACTGCACGGCCTCTCCTCAACTCTTCTTCGACGGAACGGCGTACGGGGGGACTCAGCCGAACAGGCCGCGCAGCCAGCCGAAGAGGCCCGCCACCCACAGGGTGAACGGCAGCAGCGCGACCGCGAGGCCGGTGTGGGCCAGCTCGGCCGCCCGGCCCCAGTACGGCAGCACCCGGCGGCCGGGGACGATCCAGGACGCGGTCACCAGGCCGGCCGCGACGGCGAGCAGCACCGCGAAGACGACCACGCGGCCGTCGGCGTCGCTGTCCACCGCCCAGGCGCGGGCGAGCAGCAGCAGCCCCCAGATCCCGGGCACCGCCAGGGTGAGCCGCTGGCCGATGTGGACCAGGCCCCGGGAGTGCAGGAGCAGCAGGAGGGAGAGGGCGAGCGCGGTGAGCGTCTCGGGGAGGTCCGGGGTGTGGGTGAGGACGGTCAGAGCGGCGGCGGCGACGGTGCCGGTGGCGGCGAAGAGGGCGGTGACCCAGCGTCCGGCGAGTTCGGTGCGTTCGGCGACCTCGTCGCCCGCGTACGGGTCGATGCCCTCCTGGAGCTGCCCCGCGGAGGAAGGCAGGGAGGGCATCCGCATCCCGGCCAGTTTGAAGGCGAAGGGGGCCACCGCACCGGCGGCGAGCGCGACCACGGTGGCCACCAGCGCCACGGCGGCGGACGCGTCCAGGCCGCTGTAGCCCATCAGCGCCCCGGAGATCGCGGTGGCGACCGCGACCACGGCGGTGGCGAGCAGGGCGGGGGCGCCGACGGCGGTCGCGGCGAGGGCGAGGACCGCACCGCCCGCCGCCGCCGCGCCTGCCGCGAGCAGCCGGGCGCCCGCCACCTGGGTCGCGTCGGGGCCGGACAGGTCGCCGCCGGGCAGCACCCAGCCGACCAGGGCGAAGCAGGGGGCGACCAGCAGGCCGAGCGCGGTCGCGGAGAGCCGGTCGCCGACCGCGCGGCTGGCGGAGCCGGCGCCCGCGAGGAGCAGCACCCCGGCCACGGCGGCGCAGGCGGCCCGGACGGCGGTGGATTCGGCCACTCCGGGCCGGAACACCAGCACCAGGGCGGCTGCCACGGTCGCCACGGCGGTGCCCACCAGCAGGCTCCGGGCCGCCCCGGCGTGCCAGGTGTGCAGCCGGCGGCCCACCGTCTCGGCGATCCCGTCGACCAGGTCGTCCAGCCGGGCCTCGGGCAGCGCCTCGGTGTGCGGGCGCAGATGGAGGACGGCACCGTCGGCGAGACCTGCCTGGGCCAGGGTGGTCTCCTCGTCGAGGGGGGCGTCGCCGAGCCGCTGGAGCACCCAGCCGGCGTGGTCGAGTCCGGCCTCCTCGGCCTCCTCGCCGACGTACCGCAGGAGGGTGGGGAGGAGGTCGGCGACCGGTACGTCGGCGGGCACGGCCAGATCGATGGTGACGCTCGGCGCACGTACGGTCAGGCGGCACGATTCGGCCACCGCACTGTCGGTCATCAGCAGAACTCTCGTCTTCCGTGCAGGCTCTGACAGGAGGCTTCCCCGCGAGAGGGAATGTGCGAACAGTACGGATAAGTCCGCGTGCCTGTGAACCGGGGTGCCGGGCAGGAGAATTGTGCCCGCGCACCTGGCGACCACGACTCCCGCGTGGACAGGGCGCGTTCCGTGAATGCAGACTACTGCCTGCGGCCACCGGCCGTACTGCGGGCCGGGGTGAGGAATCCGGCAAAGGGCACCGGTCTTCGCAGAAGTCGGCCGCCCCCGCTATCTGCTCGAAACATTCACCCGGCGTTCGTCGAGTGCACTCGCGCCCGAGGAATCCGTCGGGCGGTCTTTCCGGGTGCGCCAGTATTCGGAGCGGTCGGAAAGTCAGTGAACCGGAGGTTCTCTTCCTTGAGTGTCGTGCTGTTTCGCCGCCCGGCCCGCAGGCGCGGGCCGGAGATGCCCGAGGGGCAGTTGACCCTCCAGGAGCCGCCGGTCCTCGCCGAGTCGGTGCCCGACACCTCGGCGGTGTGGACCTATCTGCCGATGGCGCTGATGTCGGTGTCGATGATGCTGATGTTCCTACGCCCCGGCGGCGGGAACGGCGTCTTCATGTACCTGGCGATGGGCGTGATGGCGCTCTCCGCCGGTGCCATGCTGCTGGGGCAGCTGATGCGCCGCTCCAGCGAGCGCAAGCAGCGGCTGAAGGGGGAGCGCCGGGACTATCTGCGCTATCTGGCGCAGACCCGGAAGCGGGTGCGGACCACCATCGCGGAGCAGCAGCGGGCACTGGCCTGGCGCCACCCCGAGCCGGCGTCGCTCCGCTCGCTGGCCCGCACCTCGCGGCTGTGGGAACGGCGCCCGGCCGACGAGGACTTCGGCGAGGTCCGGCTGGCCGTCGGTGAACAGCAGCTCGCCCTCACCCTGAACCCGGTCTCCACCCGCCCGGTCGAGGACCTCGAACCCCTCTGCGCGCACGCCCTGCGCCGCTTCATCCGCGCCTACTCCACCATCCCCGAGCAGCCGCTGGGTCTCTATCTGCGCTCCTCGGCCCGGATCCTGCTGCGCCCGGAGGAGGCGCCCGAGGGGGAGGCGGCCGAGACGCAGGCCCCGGAGCAGGACGACGTACGCGCCCTGGTGCGGGCGATGCTCGGGCAGCTGGCCGTGTTCCACGCGCCCGAGGAGCTGTGGATCGCCCTCTGCGTCAGTGACGAGCGGCGGCCCGACTGGGAGTGGGTCAAGTGGCTGCCGCACGTGCTGGACCCGCACGAGGAGGACGGCGCGGGCCAGGCCCGCCGGATCACCGCCGACCTGACCGAGCTGGACGATCTGCTGGGCGCCGAGTTCGCCGAGCGCCCCGGCTTCGACCCGGACGCCCGCCCCGGGCGTGACGAGCCGTACACGGTGATCGTGCTGGACGGCGTCAACGTCCCCGAGGGCCACCGCTGGGAGGGCCACGGCTACCGCAACGCCCTGATCCTCGATGTGTCGGGAGCGCTGCGCTGGCGGCCCGGCCGCAACACGCTGCGGCTGACGGTCGGCCCCGACCAGGTGAACCTGGTCCGCACCGACCGCAGCCGCAAGGAGCGCTCGGTGCCGCTGGGCCGCCCCGACCGGCTCGGCCCGCTCAGCGCGGAGTCGCTGGCCCGGCTGCTCACCCCGCGCCGGATGAGCCTGGGCACCGACATCGCGCAGCCTCTGGACACCGACGTCGAGTTGACCACCCTGCTCGGCATCCCCGACCTGCACCGGCACGACCCGCAGACCCTGTTCGACCGGCACTCCGGTTCCGGCCGGCTGCGGGTGCCGATCGCGGTCGGCGTGGACGGCCGTCCGGTGGAGCTGGACATCAAGGAGTCCGCGCAGGGCGGCATGGGCCCGCACGGCATGCTCATCGGCGCCACCGGCTCCGGCAAGAGCGAGCTGCTGCGCACCCTGGTCCTGGGCCTCGCACTGACCAACTCCTCCGAGACCCTCAACTTCGTCCTGGTCGACTTCAAGGGCGGCGCCACCTTCCTCGGCCTGGAGGAGCTGCCGCACACCTCCGCCGTCATCACCAACCTGGCCGACGAGGTCGCCCTGGTGGAACGTATGCAGGACGCCCTGCACGGCGAACTCATCCGCCGCCAGGAGCTGCTGCGGTCGGCGGGCAACTACACCTCGGCCCTGGAGTACGAGCGGGCCCGCGCCGCCGGGACCGACCTCGCGCCGCTGCCCAGCCTCTTCGTGGTGGTCGACGAGTTCAGCGAACTGCTCTCCACTCACCGCGAGTTCATGGAACTCTTCGTGATGATCGGGCGTCTGGGCCGTTCGCTCGGCGTTCATCTGCTGCTCGCCTCGCAGCGCCTGGACGAGGGGCGCATGCACCAGCTGGAGAGCCACCTCTCGTACCGGATAGGCCTGCGCACCTTCTCCGCGATGGAGAGCCGGGGTGTGCTCGGCGTGCCCGATGCCTACGAGCTTCCGGCCGCGCCCGGCAGCGGGTTCCTGAAGTCCGGGGTGGAGGCCCTGACCCGGTTCCGTGCCGCGTACTCCTCGGGGACGTACCGGCGTCGGACCGGTGCGGTGGTGCAGGCCCGGGTGGCGAGCCAGGTGGTGCCGTGGACCAGCGGCTGGGTGGTGCCGCGCACGCTGGAGGCGGCGCCCGAACCGGAGCCGGAGACGGAGGAGGCCGAGGACGAGGAGGCGTTGCTCGATGTGGCGCTGGAGCGGCTCCAGGGCTCCGGTCCCGACGCCCACCAGGTGTGGCTGCCGCCGCTGGACGAGCCGTCCCCGCTGGACGCGCTGCTGCCCGGGATCGCGCCGGACAAGGTGCGCGGCCTGACCGCCACGAGCTGGCCGGGGACCGGGAAGCTGCGGGTCCCGGTCGGTCTGGTGGACAAGCCGTTCGAGCAGCGCCGCGACCCGCTGGTCGTGGACCTGTCCGGGGCGGGCGGCCACGTCGCCGTCGCGGGTGGTTCGCAGAGCGGCAAGTCGACGCTGGCCCGGACGCTGATCGCCGCCCTGGCGCTCACCCACACCCCGGCCGAGGTGCAGTTCTACTGCCTGGACTTCGGTGGCGGCGGCCTCTCCCAGCTGGCGGCGCTCCCCCATGTCGGCGGGGTCGCGGCCCGGCTCAACCCGGAGCGGGTCAACCGGGCGGTCGCCGAGGTGATGGCGCTGCTCGCCCGCCGTGAGCAGTTCTTCGTGGACCACACGCTGGACTCCATGCAGTCCTACCGGCGCCGCCGGGCCGCCGGGGAGTTCCCCGACGAGCCGTTCGGCGATGTGTTCATGGTGGTCGACGGCTGGTCCACCGTCCGCCAGGACTACGACGACCTGATCCCCAAGTTCAACGAACTGGCCGCCCGGGGGCTCAACTACGGCATCCACCTGATCATCACCACCACCCGCTGGGTGGAGCTGTCCGCACAGGTCCGCGACCAGGCCGCCACCCGGCTTGAGCTGCGGATGGGTGACCCGATGGACTCCGAGATCGACACCCGTAAGGCCCGTTCGGTGCCGCGCACCGGCGGCCGGGGCATCACCGCCGACAGCAAGATGCACTTCCTCGCGGGCCTGCCCCGCCTGGACGGCAGCGGCTCCCTGGAGGATCTCGGCGAGGGCGTCGCGCACCTGGTGGCGGAGATCGGCCGGCACTGGTACGGACCGTCCGCACCGCAGGTACGGATGCTCCCGCACCGCCTTCCGCTCTCCGAGCTCCCGGCGCCCGAGGCCACCGAGGGCGGCGGTATGCGCATCGCGCTCGGCCTCGACCAGGACGCGCTGGAGCCGGTCTGGCACGACTTCAGCCGGACGCCGCACCTGATCGCGGTCGGCGACACCGAGAGCGGCAAGACGAACCTGCTGCGGCTGATCACCAAGGGCATCACCACCCGGTACGCCCCCTCGGAGGCGAAGATCATCGCGGTGGACTACCGCCGTACCCTGGTCGACGCCATCCCGGAGGAGTACCGCATCGGGCACGTCATCTCCCTGGACAACCTCAACGAGACCATCGAGGGCGCGGCCCGCGCGATGAAGACCCGCGTGCCCGGGGCGGACATCTCGCCCGCCCGGATGCGTAGGTGCGACTGGTGGACGGGCCCGCGCCTGTTCGTCCTGGTCGACGACTACGACATGGTCTCCGGCAACTCCTTCCAGAGCCCCTTCGAGCCGGTCTTCGAGAATCTGACCCTGGGCTTCGAGATGGGCCTGCACCTGGTCGTCGCCCGCAGCGCCATGGGGGCGGGACGCGGGCTGAGCGACGGGCTGATCCGCCGCCTGGACGAGGCCAACAACCCGGCGGTCCTGCTCTCCTGCCCGCCCACGGAGGGCCGCCTCTTCGGCAACGCGAAGCCGCTCAACCTGCCGCCGGGCCGGGCCCTGCACATCCAGCGCCGCAAGCCGCGACTGGTGCAGACGGCGCTGGTGGAGTAGGACGACGCGGAGTCACGGCGCTGAGGCGCCCTCCCCCGACGGGGGAGGGCGCCTCTCGCGTTCAGCCCTTGTCGGACGTGCCGGCCCCGGCCGGGCGCCAGCCCCGGGCTCGGGCCCGGGTGAGCGCGAAGCCGGCCCAAAGGAGGGAGCCGACGCCGGCCGCCCCGAGGAGGACGAAGAGGGTGGCCCGGCCGGTGGCGCGGTCGGTGTCGGAGGTGTCGCGTACGGCCACGGGCTCGGCGGCCCGCTGCGCACCTGCGGCGGGCGGCGCGGCGGCGTCGCCGAGGACCGTGGTGACGGCGGCGTAGGCGTCCAGCTGGGGCATGTCGGCCGGGTACGCGGTGGCGGTGAGCCGCCGGGTGACCGCGGCGGCCTTGTCGTCGGGGTGGGTGGCGCGGACGGCCGCCGCCGCCCCGGCCGCGTAGGCGGTGGCCACCGCCACGCCGCCGCCCAGGTAGTGCCCCTTGCCGCGCGGCCCGCCGGAGACCACCCCGGCGCCCGGGGCGGCCAGATCGACGTCACCTGTGGACAGGGCACCGTCCGGGCGGGCTCCGGAGGGCAGCATGTCGGCGACCGCGAGGACCCCGGGCTCACCGGCGGGCCAGTAGGTACGGGTGGGGATCTCGTCGGCCGAGCCCCGCGACGGGGGCTCCGGGGTCGCCGCCGCGACCACCACCGCTCCGGCCTTGCGGGCCTCGGCGACGGCCTTGGTGAGCTCGGTGTCCTTGCGCGGGAGCGCCACCGTGACGGCGATCACGTCGGCCTTGGCGGTGGTCGCGGCCCGTACCGCCGCCGCGACGAGCGCCGCGTCCGGCTGCCCGCGCCGGTCGGTGCCGCGCAGGGCGAGGATCTTGGCGTCCGGGACGACTCCGGCCAGACGGGAGGTGGAGCCGCCGGTCCCGCCGATCAGCCCGGCCAGGAACGTGCCCTGCCCGACACAGTCGTCCGCCGCCTCGCCGTCGGCCGTGACGCGCCCGTCGAGCCCTTCGGCCCCGGGGTCGACGCCGGTGGAGATCAGCGCGACGGTCACGCCCGCCCCGGTGGTGTGCCGGTGCAGCCGGTCCAGGTCGAGGCGCTGGCGCGACCAGTCCTGCTTCTTCGCCCGCTCCTTGGAGGCGGGGGTGCAGGTGACGGCCTCGGCCCGGGGGTCGAGTGCGGTGGGCATCCCGGGCAGTTCCTGGCCCTTCGCCCCGTCGGCGGCGGGGAAGGCCGCCGGTGTACGGGAGAGGGACCCGGCCTGAGCCGGGGCGGCGGCCACGGGCACCACCAGGGCGGCGGCGAGGGAGGCCCCGCACAGCAGACGGGTCGGCCTCACTGCGGGACCACCTTCGGGGCTGCGGCCGTGACATCGGCCGGGAGGAGGATGCGCAGGTCGTCCAGGGTGGGCGCGGCCAGCGAACTGAGCCTGCCCGCCTGGCGGGTGACCATCGACTCGACCACCTGGCGGGCGAGGCGGGCGTTGCCGAAGGAGCGGTCGCGGGGCACCGCGTCGAAGTACTCCTTGAGCAGCGGTCCGGTGCCGGGCCCGCATTCGTACCCCATGGCGGAGGCCTGGGCGCGGACGATGGTGACCAGCTCCTCGGAGGAGTAGTCGGCGAAGGAGATCCGGCGCGGGAAGCGGGAGGAGAGGCCGGGGTTGGAGGCGAGGAAGCGTTCCATCTCGTCGGTGTATCCGGCCACGATGACGACCACTTCGTCGCGGTGGTCCTCCATCAGCTTCAGCAGGGTGTCCACCGCCTCCTGGCCGAAGTCGGCGCCGCCGCCGCGCGGGGTGAGGGTGTAGGCCTCGTCGATGAACAGCACACCGCCACGGGCCTTCTCGAAGACCTCGCGGGTCAACTGGGCGGTGTGGCCGATGTACCGGCCGACGAGGTCGGCACGGGCCGCCTCGATCAGCTGGCCGCGCTCCAGGACGCCGAGCTGGGTGAGCACCTCGCCGTAGAGACGGGCGACGGTGGTCTTGCCGGTGCCGGGCGGGCCGGTGAAGACCAGGTGGTTGGAGAGCGAGGGGACGGGCAGCCCGGCGGCTGCGCGGTGGCGGGCGGTGGTGATGAGGTTGACCAGGTCGGCGACCTCACGCTTCACGTCGGCCAGCCCGATCATGTCGCCGAGGCGGGTGAGCGGGTCGTCCGCCGGTGCGGCGGTCTCGGACGCCGAGGCGGCGGCGGTGGCGGAGACGTCATCGGGGAGCAGCAGCCGCAGATCGTGCTCGCTGACCTGGGCCTGGGAGGAGAGCCGGATCGCCTGCCGGTCGACCATCTCCTCGAACACCCCGCGCGCGGCACGGCCGTTGCCGAATCCGGCGTCCCGGTCCATCGCACCGAAGTGGGCGGCGAGCGCCTCCGCGGTCCCCTCCCCCAGCTCGTACTGGTGCTGGGCGCACATGCTCTCCATGATGGCGACCAGGTCGTCGACGGCGTAGTTCTCGAACTCGACGGTCCGCGAGAACCTGGACGCCAGGCCCGGGTTGGAGCTGAGGAAGGACTCCATCTCGCGGGAGTACCCGGCCGCGACCACCACCACGTCGTCGCGGTGGTCCTCCATGAGCTTGAGCAGCGTGTCCACGGCCTCGCGGCCGAAGTCGGCGCCGCCGTTGCCGCTGTCGGCGGTGAGCGTGTACGCCTCGTCGATGAACAGGACTCCGCCGAGGGCCCGCTGGAAGGTCTCGGAGGTCTTGATCGCGGTGCCGCCGACGACCTGGGCGACCAGATCGGCGCGGGAGACCTCGACCAGGTGGCCGCTGCGCAGCGAACCCAGCTCGGCCAGGATCGCCCCGTAGAGGCGGGCGACGGTGGTCTTGCCGGTGCCGGGCGGGCCCGCGAAGATCAGGTGCCTGCTCATCGGCGGCGCGGGCATGCCGAGTTGCTCGCGGCGCTGGGCGAGCTGGGTGAGGTTGACCAGCGTACGCACCTGCTGCTTGACGTTCTCCAGGCCGATCAGCGCGTTGAGGGCGCCGAGCGGGCCGTCCGCGCGGTCCGGCGGGGGCGCGTCGGCGGCGCCGGACCCCGCCGGGTCGGTGTTCTCGGCGCTGCCGCTGCCCCAGGCGTCGCGCTTGCCGTTGGAGACGCTGTTCAGGCCGTCCACGGCGAGGCGTTCGCCGGGCGCGGTCTGCACCAGGCCGCCGCCCTCGTTCTCCCGGGCGGTGCAGTTGACGAGCGAGACGGGGGCGGTGGACTCCACCCGGAACCCGTCCTGGGCACCACCGTTGGCCTCGCAGCCGCTGAGCGAGGCGAGCGCGCCCTCGCGGAGCAGGAAGCCGTGGCCCTTGGGGGCGTGGACGGTGGTGCGGTTGGCGGTCAGTTCACCGCCCGCGGCGACGACCACCCCTCCTCGCCGGAGATCTCGACGCGGAAGTCGCGGACGGTGACGTTGCCGCCGTCCTCCACGACCAGGCCGCTGGTGTCGGTGTCGGAGACCCCGCCACCGGCCAGGTAGAGGGTGGAGCCGGAGGCCACCCGGACACCGGCGCCCTTCGGCCGGACGATCTCGCAGTCCTCGACCCGGCCCCGGGCCTCCTTGGTGGCCGCGATGCCGTCACCGGCGGGCTCCACCAGCCGGGCCCGGCGCAGCAGCGGGTTGGCACCGCCCTGGAAGGCGACGGCGGGCGAGGAGCCGATCACCTCCAGGCGGTCCAGCTCCGGGGCCGAGTCCTCCTCCAGGAGCAGCCCGATCCCCTCGCAGTCGCGGACGGTCAGCCCGGTCAGCGCCGGGGAGGACGCCCCGGCGACCCGCAGGGCCGCGCCCTGGGCGCCGTCGACCCAGCAGTCCTCGAAGGTGCCGCGCGCCCGGTCGGTGACGAACAGCCCGTGTCCGCGGGCGCGCGAGACCCGGCAGCGGCGCAGTACGGGGTCGGTGCCCGCGGCCAGGACGATGCCGTTGCCGGAGGCGCCGGTGACGCGGACGTCCTCCAGGGTGGTGCGGCCCGCGGTGCTCAGGTGCACACCGGTGCTGGTGTCGTGCACGACGGTGCGGACGACGGAGAGCGCGGAGTTCTCCTCCAGGGCGATGGAGGGCTTGTCGGTGGAGGAGATGTCGCAGTCCTCGACGGTGCCGCGGGTCTCGCCGTTGGCGAGGAGGCCGTTGCCGCGGGCCCCGCGTACCGTGCAGTCGCGGACACGGGCCTCGCCCTGCTCGGCGAGGACGATGCCGCTGGTGCCGAGGTGTTCGAGGGTGCAGGACTCCACGGTGGTGGGCGTGGTCGAGGTCACGACGACACCCGCGCCCTGCGGGTTGCTCACCCGGCAGTTCCGCAGCGCGAGGGAGCCGGTCCCGCCGGCCAGCATCGCGGTCCAGGCGGCGCCGATGATCTCGCAGCCGTCGAACGCGGCCTGGCCGCGCCGGACGTCGACGGCCGGCAGCTCGGCGTCACCGCCGCGCAGCGTGAGTTCGGAGAGCATCACGGCGTCGGCGCGCAGCGCGAGCACGCTGCCCGTGCGCGGCCGGATCTCCACCGTGCCCCGCCCCTCGGCGGCGGTGAGGGTGACCCGGGTGTGGATCACCAGGTTCTCGGCGTACGTTCCGGGCCGGACGCTGATGAGCGCACCGGTGCGGGCGGCGGCGAGCGCCTCGCCGATCGTCGAAAAGCGGTCCCCGGGGCCGACCGACAGTACCTGGCGCGACACGCACCAACCTCCTCGCTACGGCGGCGTCCTGTCCGGACGCCCCTCTTCGCCCGGGACGCGGTTGGGCGTCCCCGGCGATGCCATCATGCCTGGCCCGGGGTGGCGTACGGAGGCCGGGAGCGGGACTCCCGGCCTCCGGGCCCTCGGGTCAGGTGCTCCACTTCTGGTTGTCGTTGCCCGTGCACTGCCAGAGGACCAGGTACGTGGACGGGCCCCTGCTCTTGCTGTGGTTCGGGATGTCCACGCACATGCCGACGACCGTGTTGACCAGGTCATGGGCGCCGTTCAGGGTGAACTTCTGGGCGGCGGAGCCGTTGCACCAGGCGAGCTGGATGGGGGTGCCGTTGCGGAACACCGCGTTGGCCACGTCCAGGCACTTGTCCCTGGCCCGGATGGTGCCGTCGGAGCCGAAGCGCCACTTCTGGGCGTCGGCGCCGTTGCAGTCCCACATGAACAGCGGCTGGCCGTCGTTGAAGTTGTGGCCGGGCACGTCGAGGCAGCGGCCGGACAGGTGGCTGCGGAAGGAGACGGACCCGCTGAAGGTGACGGCGGACTTGGCCTGGGCGGGCTGGTTCTTGGCGGCGCTCTCCTTCTTGGGCTGTGCCTTGGGCGGATCGGCCTTCTTGGGCGGGTCCTTGGGGGTGTCGTCCTTCTTCACCTCCTCCGTGGCGGAGGGCGCCGGCGGAGGCGGGGCCGGCACGGGGTTGCGGACCTTCTCCTCGACCTTCTTCTCCTCGGCGGGCGCGCTGGTCTCGGGCGCGGTGACGGCGAACTCGCCCGGCGCCTCCGGCCCGCTCCCGTCGAGGACGGTCCCGGCCGCCGCGACGTTGGTCTGCTGGGGCCCGTCGTCGTTGTTCCCGGCGAGGACGAGGAAGGGCACCGACACGAGCAGCGCCCCCGCGACCGCCGCCCCGGCGAGGGCGGCCTTGCCGGGCCGTCCCACGGGACCGCCTTCCGCCTGCGGCTGGCCGATGGCGGTGGCGGACATGGTCCGTACGAGGGCGGGGAGCCTGCTCTGGGCAGCGGCGGCGGCGCTGGGGTCGGGATCGGCTTCGGAGGCGGTGTCGGGGGTTCCGGCCTCGGTGCCGGGGGCCGGGGTGTCGGGGCTCTCGCCCTTCACCGCCTTCCCGGACTCCGCTGCCTTCTCGGCCTCCTCGGACTTCTCGGGCTTCGCGGCCGCCCCGGGCTTCTCCGGCATCCCGGTCTGCGGGGCTTCGGCGGTCGCGGCTTCGGTCTTCGTCAGTACGGGTGCGGAGTCGGGCGCGGCAGCCGCGTCCGGGGCGTCGGGCTCGCCGGGAGCGACGGGGGCGGCGGCCGCTGGAGCGTTCACGGCCGCCTCCTCGCTCTCGGTGGCGGACTCCGTGTGAGCCTCCGGGGAGGCGGGGGTCTGCTGGGACGACGAACGCGTCACGGGATCCTCCCTGTGGTGTGGGGCCAGGGTTCGGTCGAGTCGGGGCCGTCCGGCGTGCTGTCGGGCCCGGAAGGCTGTCGGCGGGGACGAGCAGGGGAGCCGCAGCACCGGAGTTGACCGACAGCAGGGCGCCGGCGGTCGCCACCGAATCGGCCAGCTCCCTGGCGGACACGGTGTCATGGTGAAGTGCCGCGGACATGAATGCGTGTGTGGGCGAGGTGAACAGGAGCACCACCGGCGCCCCGTCCCGCCCCGCGGCCATGAGCGGCCCGCCGTCCGGCGCGCGTACGACGGTGACGTCAGCCTCCGCGAGCGCGGCCAGCGCCTCGTCCACCGTGCCGTATCCGGTGGCGGCCCGCTGGGCCGCCGCGTCCACCGGATCGGTGGGCTCGGGCCAGCCGAGGGCACGGGCGGAGGGACGGTAGCCGGGGTTGGCGCGGTACTCGCCCACGCCCCCGCTCGCGTCCGACTGCCACTCCCCAGCACGGCCCACTCCGGCGGCGTCAGCGCCTGCGTCCACTCCGGATCGACGATCCCGATCCAGTGGCCCGGCGCACGACGGGCAGCGTCCTTCACGGCTTCCGGCACCAGGGAGGCATCCGGAAGGGCCAACGGGACGCTCTGTCCATCCTGCTGCCGCTCTCCGAGCGGTATCTCCACCTGAACTCTTGGCTCCGTACGAGTTTTGAATGCCGGACGGCCTAGGCCCACCGTCGGCAGTGATCAGATCGGGAAGTCAACAGGATGTCATACGAGCTCTGTTCACGGGGCACGGCGAGGTGCCCGTATCGGCCCTCCACGTGCCCGTTCGCTGCCCGAGCGGGGAACTTTCCGGGAGCAGTGAGGCGTGGGGTGACAAAGCGACGGAGGCGTATCCCGGTGAGACGTCTCCATCGCTCCCCCGACGGGCTACGTTGGGCACGCCCCCGAGGAGGAGTCAGCGCATGTCCCCCGAGCCCCCGCCCCGGCACCAACTCCGCGGCCGCCGCCGAGAAGCCCGGCCCCACACCTTCGCAGCCCGCCGAACCGGCCGAGGCACAGGAGTCCGGAACCGGCCCCGGCTCAGCGGCCGGGACGGACGAGTCCCGGACTCCGGCCGCCCCAGCCGCGACGGCCGGCGCCGGGGAACCCCCGGCCGGTCCCGCCGCGACGGCCGACACCGGCGAGCCCCGGGCTCCGGGCGAGGCCACGACCGGGGCGGAGGAGCCCCAGGCTTCGGCGCGGCCCACCCCCGGCACCGGGGAGACCCGGACATCGGCCGAGCCCACCCCCGGCACCGGGGAACCCCCGACGGCCGCCGCCCCCTCCGAGCCCACCTCCACGGCGAAGACCGACGAAGAGACACCCCATGGCCGCACGGAGGGCATCGCACTGGCAACGGCCGTCGCAGCGAAGCCGGCCACCAAGACCGTCACCGCGGCTGACAAGGGCCGCCCCCGCACACCGGTCCTGGCGGGAGCTGTGTTCGTCGGCGCCGCCCTGGTCGCGATACCCGTGCTCCTGATGGGCAGTGCGAACGACGAGGAGCCCCGTAACACCAACACGGCTCCGGTCGCGGGCAGCGCCGACACGGTCCTCAACCCGGAATCGGCTCCGGCCGCCCTGGACGACTACGTGGCGGTGAAGCCCACACCGTCCCCGACCGAGCAGAAGAAGATCGCCCCTCCGAAGGCCGCCCCCGTCCCCGTGGCACCCGCGCCCGAGCCCAGGACGAGCGCCCCCGCCGAGAAGCCGAAGGCCTCACCCACACCGAAGCCGAAGGCCAAGCCCAAGGCGGCCCCGAAGCCGAACTGGGGCACCCAGAGGGTCAGCGCGACCAGTTCCATCGGGGTGGGTCAGTCCTGGGCCACCAACCGCATCCGCATGACCATGCAGCAGGACGGCAACCTCGTCGTCTACAACGAGCAGAACAAGCCCATCTGGGCCGCGATGACCTTCGGCGCGAACCACCGGGCGATCTTCCAGCCCGATGGCAACCTGGTCATCCACAACGGCGACGACCGCCCGATCTGGGCCTCCAAGACCCACGACTTCGGCGGCGCCCAGCTGGTCCTGCGTCCCGACGCCAAGGTGGTCATCGTGCACAACGGCAGGGTGGTCTGGTCGACCTGACCCGCTGTTGACCGGGGACGGAGCGGACAACCATCGAGTTCGCCCGTGGCCGGACCGTCCGCCTCGGCTTCGGCCCCTCTTCGACGGTCGGCCCTGTGCTCGGTCCGGGCGGGCGGCCGGGGCTCGCGCCCTCTCCGGGAGCCGGTCGTGCCGGGAGCGGCCTTCGGCCACATGGTGATCGACAGCGGCGGGCTCGTGCGGCCGGGCGACCGCGTGCGGATTTCCACAGCTGGCGCGGCGACGGTGCCCCGGGCCGGAGGCCGAGCTCACCCCCGTGAAGTTCGACCCCCGGCCCGGCTGCCACCATGCCCCACCCTCAACACTTCAGTGGCGACGAAGCATTGGTAACGTACACCAGAGTGGCCGCCCCTCGTCAACCAAAGTGCTGCCGGGGCCGACCCGATGAGCTTCGGGAAACACTGTGGTGGGCGAAGGCTCGGCATCACACCAAGGAGGTCGTGTACGTGGAGGATGACCAGTCACCCAGCTTCGCCCAGCTCCTGGACCACCTCTTCCGCGAGGTGCACCCCCCTTCCCGGGGGCCCTACACCTACGCGGAGGTCGCCGAGGGAATCCGTAAGGCTTCGACCGGCGAGGGGCGCGGGGTGACGGCGAGCGCCATCCAGCAGCTGCGCACCGGTGCCAAGCGGAACCCCACGCGGCACACCATCAAGGCCCTGGCCGACTTCTTCGGCGTACCGGCGGGCTACTTCGTCGACAGCGCGGCGGCCGAGCGCACCAAGGCGGAGATAGGCCTCATCGCCGCCATGCGTGACCAGGACGTCCGCAAGGTCGCCCTGCGCGCCAACGGCCTGAGCGTCGACAGCCTGAAGATGCTCTCCACCGTGATCGAACAGGCCCGGAGGCTCGAAGGGCTCACCACCGACGACAGCGCGCAGGATCTGAACCTGGACGACTGAACCGCGCGCCGGGTGCCGGGCGCCGGGTGGGGACCCCCCAGACGACACCCCCGCGGCCGCACCCCGCCTTCGGAGCAGGGGCGCGAACATGTCAGCATTGAGGCGCTCGCAGCGGGCCTCCAGGGGGAGATTCGCCCCGGCCGACCAGCTCCGACCGGCGTCACCAGAGTGAGGACATGGACCTTGAGCAGCTTCGCGCCGCGTGTGAGGCACGCGTCGAGGCTCTTGGGCTCCCGCACCGCTTCACCACCCGCGACCTCCGCGACGCCGTGGCCCGACAGCGCGGACGCCCCGTCATCCTGCGCCCCCTGAGCACCCTGGGCGCCACGGACGCCCCGTGCGGCATCCGCCTGGAGACCCCGGACGCCGACCTGTTGTTCTACGAGGAGGCCACCTCCCCCCTCCACCAGAACCACATTCTCGCCCACGAGATCAGCCACATCATCTGCGACCACCCCGGCAGCCTCGAACTCGACCTGGACACCCTGCGCGCGATCGGGTTCGACCCCACCCTGGTACAGCGCATGTCCGGCCGGACCAGCTACACGAGCGAGGACGAGCGCGAGGCCGAGGTGATGGCCAGCGTGATCCGGCAGCTCATGTACCGGGGACGCGAAGGCCCGTCGCACCGGCCCGCCAGCGGGGCCGAGAGCTGGGACGCGCTGTTCGCCGAGCCACACAGGAAGAAACGCCACCGGAAATGATCAACATCGTGTTCACGGGCACGGCCGTCGTGCTGCTGTGCTTCGCCGCCTACTGGGTACGAGGGCGCGGCGGACACCGCCCCACGGGCACCTGGGCGATGGTGGCGCTGCTGACCTCGTTCGCCCTGGCCTTCGCCTCCTACGCCCCCGCCGTGGAGCGCGCGGTCGAATCGGTGGTCCCCCACGTCGCCCGGCTCCTCAGCAACACCTTCACCCTGGCGGCGGCCACCTCGATCCTCGCCTTCCTCTTCCAGCTCAATCTGGACCGCGAACGGGCCGACCGGCAGATCCGGCTGCGCGTCATCGCGCTCGCGATCGCCGTCACCGGTATGACCTCCTTCTTCGTCGCCGAGCAGCTCACCGGACGTAACCCGGTGTTGTACGCGTGCTACGTCCTCGTCTACATCTCCTACCTGGGGTACACGGCCAAGGACTTCCTGCTGCAGACCTGGGCCCAGTCCAAGCGGTCGACCCGCCGCAGCCAGCGCTGGGGCCTGCGTACGACCTCGGTCGGCTGTGGCTTCGCCCTCCTGTACGCCGCGTACAAGCTGTTCGCCCTGATCTCCATCGGCCTCGGCCTGGGGCTCGTTCCCGACCATGCCCGGTGCTCCGGCCCGCTGACCCCCTTCCGCTGCGCGTTCAGCGTGACCGCGCCCGCCGTCGCCGTCCTCCTCATCACCGCCGGGCTCACCCTCCCCGCCCTGCTGTGGCCGCTCAGCCGGCTGCGCCGCCGGCGCTGGGAACGGGAGTCGTTCACCGCGCTGGAACCCCTGTGGCGGGAGGTCACCTCGGCGGTCCCCGAGGTCGTACTCGACCCGGGCGGCACCGAGGTCGACGCCCACGACCTCGACTTCCACCTGCACCGCCGGGTCATCGAGATCAACGACTGCGTGCTGGCCCTGCGCCCGTACCGTCCGGCGTCGGTGGGAGACGCCGCCGCGGCCGAGGTCGCGCGCCGGGGCGCGGCCGAAACCCCCGAGGGCGAGGCCGAGGTGGAGGCGGCGGTCATCGCCGCGGCCGTCGAGGCGAAGCGCACCGGACGCCCCCTCGAAGGCGACGAGGCCCCGCCCGCCGCCGGCACCGGCTCCCGCCGGGGCGACCTCCCGGCGGAGACCGCCTGGCTGCTGCTCGTGGCGCGGGCCCACGCGCGGCGCCCGGCGCCCGAGAAGGTGGGAGCGGCCTCGTGACCTCCCCCGGGCAGGACCCCTTGCGCGACCCGCGCTTCTTCGCCGACCCGTATCCCACCTACGACCGGCTGCGCGAGCGCTGCCCGGTCCAGCGCGTCCCCACCGGCTCCGGCGGGCACCAGGCCTATCTGATCACCGGCCATGCCGAGGCCCGTACGGCGTTCACCGATCCCCGGCTGTCCAAGGACACCGCGCGCTTCTTCGCCGGCCGGCCCTCCGACCGCGACCTGCACCCGGCGATCTCCCGCCACATGCTGGCGAGCGATCCGCCCGTGCACACCCGCCACCGGCGGGTGGCGACACCGCTGTTCACCACCGGACGCGTCCGGGAACTGCGCCCGTTCATCACCCGCGTCGTCGACGGCCTCATGGCCGCGTGGCGCCCGGGCACGGAGGTCGACCTGGTGGCGGAGCTGGCGATTCCGCTGCCGGTCACCGTGGTCTGCGAGCTGCTGGGGGTGCCGGAAGCCGACCGCGCCACACTCGCCGGCTGGTCCCACGACCTCTTCGACGCGAAGGACACCGACCTCGTCGACGCATCGTCGCACCGGATCGGCGGCTACCTGACCCACCTCGTCGACACGGCCCGTGAGACCCCTGGCGACGGCCCGCTCCACTCCCTCCTGCGCGACTGCGAGGAGGGCGGCCTCGACCGGGACGAGGCCGTCTCCCTGGCCGCCCTCCTCCTGGTCGCCGGGCACGAGACCACCACCCACTTCATCGGCAACGCCGTCCTGGCCCTGCTCCGGCACCCGGAGGCGTTCGACCGGCTCCGCCGGGACCCGGACCTGATCCCCGGCGCCCTCGACGAACTGCTCCGCCACGACTGCCCGGTGAGCGTGGCCACCTTCCGCCACAGCACTCAGGAGCTCAGCGTCGGCGGGGTCGACATCCCGGCGGGCTTCCCGGTGCTCATCGCCCCCGGGGCCGCCAACCGCGACCCGGGGCGGTTCCCGCACCCGGACCGCCTGGACCTCGACCGCGATGCCACCGGCCACCTCTCCTTCGGCCACGGCATCCACCGCTGCCCGGGCGCCCCGCTGGCCCGGGCCGAGGCGGAGATCGCCCTGCGCACCCTGCTGGCCCGCTTCCCGGGCCTGCGCCTGGCCGTCCCGGCAGAGTCCCTGACCTGGCGCCGGACCCGTCTCACCCGGGGCCTGGCCGCCCTGCCCCTCGTCCTCGGCTGAGACCCGCCCCGGCCCCTTCGCCGGAGCGGGGAAAGGGCCTTCGCGGCTGGACGTCCCACCCGCGAAGGCCCCTCCCGCCGGGCTACGGCGCGTCCGTGAGGATCTCGGTCGCGATGCCCATGTGCAGCCGACGGGTGTGGTCGACCGTGCGTACGGGGCCGGTCAGCGTGACCCGGGCCGTGAGGCGCGTGTCGGTACTCGACGCGCTCAGCCGGAGTTCGAGATCGCCCGGCTCGACGATCCGGTGGCCCTCGCGCCCCGTGAAGGAGGCGAGGTCCGCCGGGACCGTCATCCGTACCCTGGCCGTCCGTCCGGGATCCAGCCCGAGGCGTACGTACCCGATGAGGCGCTGCACCGGCTGGACCACCGAGGCGACCGGGTCGTGCAGATACACCTGGACCACCTCGGTCCCCTCCCGCGCACCCGTGTTGCGGACGGTGCAGGAGAGCGTGAACTCCCCTTCCGTAGAAGCGCGTCCGCCCTCCACGACGAGATCGCTCCACTCGAAGGCGGTGTACGTCAGACCGTGGCCGAATCCGTACGCCGGGGTCGGATCCACGCTGGACACATCGCTGGAGTGCCCCAGCCGCGCCGCCAGGTAGGTGGCGGGCTGGGAGCCCGGGTGGCGCGGCACGCCGACCGGCAGCCGGCCGGAGGGTGCGGTGCGTCCGCTGAGCACCGAGGCGATGGCCGTCGTCCCCTCCTCGCCGGGGAAGAACGACTGCACGATCGCGGCCGCCTCGTCCACCGCACGCCCGAGGGCGTAGGGGCGTCCGGCGAGCAGGGTGACGACGACGGGGGTACCCGTGTCGAGGAGGGCGTCGAGGAGCTGCTGCTGGACACCGGGGAGCGCCAGGCTCTCCGCGTCGCAGCCCTCCCCGCTCGTACCGCGCCCGAAGAGGCCGGCCCGGTCGCCGAGGGCGAGGATCACGAGGTCGGCGCCTCGGGCCAGATCGACGGCCTCACCGAAGCCGCCGGTCTCCGGGCCGTCGATGTCCGCACCCCGCGCGGTGACGATCTCGCTGTGCGGGAACTCCGCCGCACAGGCCTCGCGGAGGGTGGGCAGTTCGATGCCGAGCGGGGTGTCGGGATGCTGCCCCCCGACGTGGACGGGGAAGGCGTAGCAGCCGAGGACGGCCGTCGGGGTGTCGGCGTTGGGTCCGACGAGTGCGATACGGGCCGGGGCTCCGGCGCCCGCCGCGAGGGGCAGGGTGCCGTCGTTGCGCAGGAGTACGACGGCCTGTTCGGCGACGCGGCGGGCGAGCGCGCGGTTCTCCTCGGTGTCGAGACGGACGGTGCCGCGCAGCGCCTCCGAGTCTGCGCCCGTGGAGCCGTCCGCAACTCCGTCCAGCACCAGCGGCTTTGGCCTCCACCCCGCGTCCAACAGCCCCAACTGGGCTTTCTGGACGAGGACTCGGCGTACCGCGCGATCCACCAGCGCCTCGGGTACGCGCCCCTCGGCGATCGCCTCGGCCAGCGGGCCGCCGAACGTCTTGACGGTCGGCAGCTCCACGTCCACCCCCGCCCAGAGTGCCGCACCGGCCGCTTCCCCGAAGGTTCCCGCCACACCGTGCAGCGTCTTCAGGAACGCGATACCGAAGTAGTCGGCGACCACGGTCCCTGCGAAGCCCCAGGTGTCGCGGAGCAGACCGGTCAGCAGCTGTCCGTCGGCGGCGGAGGGGATGCCGTCGGTGTCGGTGTAGGCGTGCATGACCGACCGCACGCCGCTTTCGCGTACGGCCATCTCGAACGGGGGCAGGATGATGTCGGCCCGCTCCCGCGCACCCATGCCGACGGGTGCGAGGTTGCGTCCCGCCCGTGAGGCGGAGTACCCGGCGAAGTGCTTGAGCGTGGCGACGACTCCGGCCGACTCCAGTCCCCGTACGTAGGCGGTGGCGACCGTACCCACCAGGTACGGGTCCTCGCCGATCGTCTCCTCGACGCGGCCCCAGCGTGCGTCGCGTACGACATCGAGTACCGGGGCGAGCCCCTGGTGCACGCCGACGGAGCGCATGTCGCGGCCGATCGCGGCGGCCATCTCACGTACCAGCTCCGGATGGAAGGTGGCGCCCCAGGACAGCGGCACCGGATAGGCGGTGGCGCCCCAGGTGGCGAAGCCTGCGAGGCACTCCTCGTGGGCGAGCGCCGGGATGCCGAACCGATTGGCTCCGGCGATCCGCTCCTGGGTGCGCGCCAGCGAGAGGGCGCCCACGGCCGGGTCGACGGGAGCCGTCCCGAACGGGCGGGTCAGCTGGCCGAGGCCGTGGGGAAGAAGGTCGTCGAGGGCGACGGCCTCCTCCATGTCGTGCTGGAACGGGGCGACTTCGCCTCCCTCGTCGGATGCGCCCACCCAGACGCCGACGAGCTGGGCGGTCTTCTCCTGGAGGGTCATGGCGGCGATCAGGGCGTCGGCCCTGGCCTCGGGGGTGAGGGCGGGGTCGTGCCAGGGCCCGGTGCGGTGGTCCGTGGCGCCGGAGACCGGCACCACGGAATCGGTGGTCCCGGCGGCCGTCGGCGCGCCGGCGTTGTCGATGTTGGTGGTCACTTTCCTCCGACCCCCATCAGCCCCTGTACCAGGGCACGACGAGCGAACAGGTAGACGATCAGGATGGGGAGCATGGACAGGACGACGGCGGCGAGCAGCCCCGGGGTGTCGACACCGTGCTCCGTCTGGAATTCGTAGAGGCCCAGGGTGATGACCTTGGTCTCCGCGGACTGCGTCAGGACGAGGGGGAAGAGGAAGCCGTTCCACGCCTGGAGGGCGGAGAAGACGATGATCGTCGCGACCCCGCTCCTGGACAGCGGCAGCACCAGCTGGAAGAAGACGCGCCGGGACGAGGCACCGTCCATCGTCATCGCCTCGTAGAGATCGGGGGTGATGTCCCGCATCACGCCGGTGAGGATCAGGGCGCACACCGGCATGGCGAAGGCCGCCGTCGGCAGGATGACGCCGATGAGGTTGTCGTAGAGGCCGGCCTGGCTGATGACGAAGAACATCGGGACGATGACCGCCTGCGAGGGGATGGCCAGCCCCAGGAGGAACAGCCGGAAGACCGTGGTGGTGGCCCGGCCCCGGCTCCTGACGATGGTGTACGCCAGCGGCGGGACGAGGAGGACGACGATGCCCACCACGCACACGGTGACGATGACCGTGTTGAGGAAATACTGTGCGAAGCCGCTGTTGAGGTCCTTGATGTAGTTGTCGAGTGTGAAGTGCGCGGGGAAGGCCAGCGGGCCGTTCGCCGCGTAGTCGGGGCGCGACTGGAACGTGGCGATGAGCATCACGTACAGCGGCAGCCCCACCACGAGGAGCCAGACCACCGAGCCGAAACCGGCGAGGAGGTTGGGGCGGCTCTTGCTCACAGTCCCTCCATGGTGCTGCGCATCTTGTCGTAGCCCGAGAGCCGCACCACGATCAGCGAGATGAGCGTGGAGACGAGGACCAGGAGGAGGGCGATGGCGGACGCCGATCCGTAGTCGAAGCTCTTGAACGCCTTCTGGTACATGTAGAACGCGCTGATGGTGGTGTCGCTGCCCGGCCCGCCCTGGGTCAGGATGAGCACGGTGTCGAAGGTCGTGAGCCCACCGACCACCATCAGGATCATCGAGGTGATGATCGCGTTGCGCAGCTGCGGCAGCGTGATGTGGAAGAACTGCCGCACCCGGCCCGCGCCGTCGATCTGCGCCGCCTGGTAGAGGACCGGTGGCACCGCGCGCGCCGCGCCCTGGTAGATCAGCGTGTGCAGGGGGGTGAACTGCCAGGTGCTGACGAAGACCAGGACCCCGATCGCACTGGCCTGCATCCCGAAGAGGTTGCCGTCGCCGAACAGCCAGGTGGCCTGCGCGGGGACCCCGAGGTTGGGGTCGAGGAGGGCCCGCCACAGCACGGAGACGGCGGCGATGGAGAGCAGCATCGGGACGAAGTAGATGGCGGAGAGGACGGCCCGGTTGCGCTGGTGCCCCGCCGCCCAGACCCCGAGCAGGATGCTCAGCGGGGTCTGGACGAGAACCCCGAGCGCGGTGAGCAGGACGCTCAGCCAGAGGCTCTTGATCATGACGGGGTCGTCGAGGAGCTTCTTCCAGTTGGCGAGGCCGGCGAACTCCGGATCGCTCAGACCGTCCCAGCTGGCGAAGGAGAGTACGGCGACCATGATCAGCGGGACGATGGCGAAGAGGCCGAAGAAGAGGGCGGCGGGGGCCGCCCAGAGGAACCCCGGGCGGCCCACCGCGATGCCGGCCGGGCCGGGCTTCCTCACCGCCTCCCTGCCCTCGGAGTCCTTGGAGCCCTTTGAACCCTTTGAGCCCTTGGAGCTCTTGGCGATGGCGGAAGTTCGGTTCATGTCATGCGTTCCGGTCATGTCCTGAGTTCCGGGTCCGGATGTCGGTGAGCTCACGAGGTCGGCAGCGCCTGCATGGCCTTGATGAAGGCGTCCTCGTCCATCGAGCCGTTGAAGAACTGCTGGAGGGCCTGGTACATCGCGGTGGCCGCGGACTGCGGGTACGCCTGGTCCCAGGAGAGCTGGAACGCCGGGGCCTCCTTGACCATGTCGTACTGGAACTTCGCGAACTCGGGGCTGGCGGCGGTGTCCAGGAGCCCTTCCGTGTTGGTCGTGGTCGGCAGGTTACCGATGGAGAGCTGCGCCTTGACGAACTGGTCCGAGTACATGAGCTTCAGGAACTCGGCGACGGCCTCCGGGCGCTTCGTCTTCTTCAGCACGGAGTAGAAGTTGTTGGTGTTGCCGACGAGGTTCGCCCGGTCGCCCTTGCCTCCCTCGACGGAGGGGAAGGCGCTGTAGCCGAGGTCGCTCTCGGCGAACTCCGGGTGCGCGTCCTGCTGGGTCGAGTACTCCCACGAGCCCATCAGCTCGAAGCCGGCCCGGCCGGTCGCCAGGAGCGTGGGGGAACCCTGGTCGGTGAACTTCACCGAGTCGTAGTTGGTGCCGAAGGCACCGGCGTCCACCAGCTCCCTGATCTTGCCCAGCGCCTGCCGGCTGTCGGGGCTCGCCCAGGCGTCCTTGTCGCCGTCCAGCGCCTTCTGGAAGAGCTCGGGCCCGGCGATTCGGTCGTAGAGGTACTCGAACCACATCAGTGTCGGCCACCGGTCGCCGCCGCCCAGCGCGATCGGGGTGACGCCGTCGGCCTTGAGCGCCTTGACCGCCGCCAGCAGGTCGTCCCAGGTCTGCGGGGGTTCGACGCCCGCCTTCTTGAGGACCTTGCCGTTGTTGAAGAGCAGCACGGGCTGGGTGCCGCGCATGGGGATTCCGTAGGACGTGCCGTCCACCGCCGCGCTGTTGAACACGGAGGGCAGGAACTTCGCCTTGAGGTCCGGGTCCTTGTCGATGAAGGGGTCCAGCGGGAGCAGCAGCCCGGCGTCGACGAACGGCTTGATGCTGCCGCCGCCCCAGTTGAAGAAGACGTCCGGCGCCTGCTTGCTGTTGATGATCGTCTGTAGCTTCGCCTGGTAGTCGGCGCCCGGGATCGTATCCAGGACGGCCTTCACCTTCGACGTCTTGTTGAAGGTGGCGACGAGCTCCTTCTCCACCTTGTTCGCCGCGTCCCCGTAGACCAGGACGTGGATGGTGTCGCCGTCGGCCGCGTCGGAGCCCCCTCCGCACCCGGACAGGGACAGCACCAGGGCCAGCGCCGCACCACCGACGACAGCGGTCCGCGAGAACCGTGCGCGTTGTTTCATCGACTCGCCTCTCGAAACTGTTTCGGAATAATTGCCGAAACTTCTGAGTCGGGACGCTAGGACTCCCCCTCTGAGGGGTCAACCCTCGGTCACTGCGTAATCAAAGCGTTACGTCTCGGTGGGGGCCGGGCCGTGCTCTAAGCTCCTCGACATGCGCGATGACCAGGAGATGGGCCGGATCACGCTGGCCCAGGTGGCCCAGCAGGCCGGCGTCTCGATTTCGACAGTTTCGAAGGTCCTCAACGGACGGCAGGACGTGGCAGCCCCCACGAGGGTCAAGGTGGAGCGCCTGCTGGAGGCCCACGCCTACCGGCGCACCACACGGTCGGCGGGCGAGGCGCCACTCATCGAGATCGTGTTCCACGAGCTGGAGAGCATCTGGGCGATGGAGCTGATCCGGGGGGTGGAGAACATCGCCAAGGCCCACAACGCGGGGGTCGTCCTCACCGAGAGCGGAACCCGCCACGCGCCCGGACCGGAGTGGATGGAGGCGATGCTCCAGCGCCGGCCGCTCGGTGTCGTGCTGGTCTTCTCCACCTTGCCCGGCGAGGTGAAACAGCAGCTCAGGGCGCGTTCGATCCCGTTCGTCATCGTGGACCCGGCGGGCGACCCCGACCCGGACGTCCCCTCGGTCGGCTCGGCCAACTGGAACGGCGGCCTGGCCGCCACCCGCCACCTCATCGAGTGCGGGCACCGGCGCATCGGGGTCATCACCGGCCCCGAGGACATGCTCTGCTCCCGCGCCCGGCTCGACGGCTACCGGTCGGCGATGACCATGGCGGGGCTGGAGGTGGACCCGGGACTCGTCCTGTTCGGCGACTTCCATGTGGAGGGCGGCTACGACCGCGCCACCGAGATGCTGTCCCACCCCGAGCGCCCCACGGCGATCTTCGCGGGCAGCGACCTCCAGGCACTCGGCGTGCTGGAGGCCGCCCGGGTGCACGGACTGCGCGTCCCCCACGATCTCTCGGTGGTCGGCTACGACGACGTGTCCATCGCCCGCTGGGCGAGCCCGGCACTGACCACGGTCCACCAGCCGCTGCGCCAGATGGCGGAGGAGGCCACGCAGATGCTGATGCGGCTGCGGGCCCAGGAACCGGTCTCCACCCGGCTGGAGCTGGCGACGACCCTGGTCGTACGCAAGAGCACGGCGCCACCGCCCGCGAACTGAGCGCCGCGCGGGGCCGGGGCCGAAACCGAGCGCCGCGCGGGATGGGGCCGTGGCGTGTACATGCGCGGCACGTGCGGGCCGGCGGCACACCGGAACGGGCGGCACAGGGGCGTCAACACGCCATTCCCAGCCACCCGGTGTGACCGAAACGGATCAACACCTCAACAATTCGAGCCACTTGGCCTAGGCTTTGCATGCTCCCACCCCCCGAACGGGGATTCGACGTGTCGTGAAAGGTTTCGCTTCTCGTGGCTGACAACGGTGTCCGCAGGGTCGTCAGGTCGGGGCCCCTGCGGTGAGTCGGCCGTTGAAGCAGCCAGGACGCGCCCCCGGTCCCAGCGCGGCCGTCGCCGGATGGGTCATCACCCTCTTGGCGGCCGCCGGTGCGGGGTGGGCCGCCGTCATCGCGGACGCCGGGTGGCACCAGGTCCTCGCGGGAGCCGGTGCCGCGGCCGTCGTCCTGCTGATCGCCTGGGTGCTGTTCCTCTTCCGGCGGCTCTCCGCCGAACGCGCACACCGCGCCCAGGAGGCCGAGGTGGCCGCCGCCCGGGGCGCCGAAGTGGTGCATCTGGCCGCCGTACGCGTCCCGGCCATCGCCGAACGACTGCACACCGGACAGCGGCTGGACGGCGTGCCGGGGCCGATGGCGCCGCCCGAGCAGACCGGTGAGGAGTTCGCCCGGGCACTGGACTCGGTCGTCGTCGCGCTCGGCTCGGACACCGCCGTACACCGCGAGCGCACCCTGCGCGACTCGGTGCAGGCCGCCTTCGAATCCGTGGCGCGCACCATGCACGTGATGGCGACCGTGCAGCAGCAGGTCCTGGACGAGGTCGAGCGCTCCATCGAAGACCCGCTCCTGATGGCGAACGTGATGAAGGCCGACCACGCGGCCTCGCAGATGACCCGCAAGGCGCAGACACTTCTGGTGATGTGCGGCATCTGGCCCGCCCGCCGGGAGACCAGGCCGGTCTCGCTCTACGACTGCGTACGGGGCGCCCAGTCCCGGATCGTGGAGTTCGGGCGGATCGAGGTGCACGGCGGACAGACCCTGTACGCGGTGCCCCCGGCCGCCGAGGGGCTGATGCACTCCATCGCCGAACTGCTGGAGAACGCGACGGTGTTCTCACCGTCCAGCTCCCCCGTGGTCGTCAGCGTGCGGGAGGTGGGCTCCGGTGCGGTCATCGAGATCGACGACGCCGGGCTCGGGATGCCGCCGGACGTGATGCACCAGGCCCTCGGCCACCTCCGTGACGACCTGGACCTGACCCGCCTGGGCGCGGTGCCGCGGCTCGGCCTGGCGTGTGTCGGGCGCTGGAGCCGGGAGCTGGGCTTCAACGTGGAGCTGAGCGGGTCTTCGGCGTACGGCGGCACCCGGGCGGTGATGTTCGTACCGTTCCGGCTGCTCACCGACCCGCTGCCGAGGCCCGCCGCACACCGCCGCCCGTCGATCGAACCGGCCGAGCACGCCGCACCCGCCGTGCCCCCGGCAGCCGTACGCGACGACGCCCCCGAGCCGGCCGGCCTGCCGCGGCGGCGCAGCCGGCGCGGTGCCGCCCCGTCCACGGCCCCCGCACGGCACTCGGCGCCCGACCCGCTGCCCGGCAACGCGCCCGCCGAACCCTGGACACCGGAGGCGGCACGCGCCTCGATCGCCAGTGTGGTGTCCGGGACGCTGCGCGGCCGGGCGGCCGTCGACGCGGACGGCGACACCGGGCCCACGTCGCCCCCGTACGGCGGACAGTCCCTGCCCAGTACCCCGCACGAGCAAGCCGGAGGCCGACCGTGACCGGAACCATCACCCGACTCCCCGATCTGGGATGGATGCTCCGCCCCCTCACCGAGATTCCCGGCGTCCGGCACGCCGTGGTGGTGTCGGAGGACGGGCTGCGTCTCGGGCACGCCTCCGCCGAGAACCTCTCGGGTCCGGTGGCCGCCCTGAGCGTCGCCGACGCGGAGTCGCTCTCGGCGGCCTGCGCGGCGATGACCATGACGGGCCGGTCCACCAGCGCGCTGCTGTTCGGACGGGGTGCCACAACACGCCAGTTGATGCTGGAGACCGACCAGGGGTTCGTGCTGTTCACCCACGCCGGGGTGGGCGCGCACCTGGGGGTCGCCACCGATCTGGACGCCGACGTGGGCCTGGTGGCCCAGCAGATGCAGATGCTGGTGGCGAAGATCGGCGCCCACCTGACCAGTCTGCCCCGGGACGAGGCCGCCGCGACGTGATGGCGGAGCGGCCCGAGGTGCCGAGGGCATCGGCGATCCGACCGTACGTCATCACACGCGGCCGCACGGAGTCCGAGGGCGAACCGCTGTCCTGGGAGTCCCTGGTGATGACGGCGGAGGTGGCGTTCCCCGCCACCCTCCAGCCGGAGCACTTCGCCATCCTGAAGCACTGCGAGGGGCTCATCTCGGTCGCGGAGGTGGCCGCCCACCTCGGCCAGCCGCCGTCGGTCGCGCAAGTGCTGCTCTCCGACCTCCTCCGATGGGGGCTGATCGTGACCCGGCCGCCCATCCCGCCGGCCGAACGCGCCGATGTGACCATGCTCAGAAAGGTCCTCCATGGTCTCGAAAGCTGCCTCTGAAACCCTGGCCGAGACCGGCACGCCGCCCGCCGCGACCGACGGGAAGTACCTCGACTCGAACGTGTCGGGCGCGGCGAAGATCCTGGTCGTCGGCCCACTGGGGGTGGGCAAGACGACGCTGATCGGCACGGTGTCGGAGATCGAACCGCTCTCCACCGAGGCATCGATGACCCAGGCGGGCGTCCGGGTCGACGCGGACGTGGACAGCGGCAAGAGGACCACCACGGTCGCCCTCGACTTCGGCCGGCTGACCATCGACGGCGACCTGGTGCTGTACCTGTTCGGCACGCCCGGCCAGCAGCGGTTCCTGCCGGCCTGGCAGGACCTGGCCAAGGGGGCACTGGGCGCGCTCGCACTGGTGGACACCCGGGACCTGGCGGCCTCCTTCGACGCACTGGGCAATCTGGAGGACCTGGACCTCCCCTTCGCGGTCGCCGTCAACGTCTTCCCGTCCGGCCCCCGGTACGACGCCGACGACATCCGTACGGCCCTCGACCTGCTGCCCGGCACCCCGCTGGTGATCTGTGACGCCCGGGACCGGGCCTCATCGATCCGGGCGCTGATCGCCCTGGTCCGTCACCTCATCCACGTCGCCACGGAGTCCTCATGAGCACGCCGCACCCCCCGGCCGGCCCGGCTGTCAGCTGCCCCGTGACCGGCGCCCCCGCCAAGGCGGCCGCACTGTACGGGCCCGGCCTCGACGGCAATACGATGCCCGCGCTGTACGAGGAACTGCGCGGCACGCACGGCCCGGTGGCACCGGTCGCCCTCGCCCCCGGCATCGACGCCTGGCTGGTCCTGGGCCACCGCGAACTGCTCCGGCTCACCCGCGAGGAGCAGGACTTCTCCCACGACCCGCGCCGGTGGAGCCTGCTGCGCGAAGGCCGGGTGCCGGCCGACTCGCCGATCCTGCCGATGGTCGGCTGGCGCCCCGCGCTGCTCTTCGCGGACGGACAGCAGCACCGCAGGATGCGCGGCGCCGTCTCCGACGCGCTGGCCGGGATCAACGGGCACGAGCTGCGCCGCAGCGTACGCACCACCGCCGAGGCCCTGATCGCCGGATTCGCTGACCACGGCGAGGCCGATCTCGTCGCCTCGTACGCACGCATGCTGCCGCTGCGGGTGATCGCCGGGCTGCTCGGGGTGGACGACCGGACCGGCCGGGAGCTGGTGGAGGCGGTGGGCGGCCTGGCGTCCGGCACCAGCGGGGCGGCGGACGCCAGTCGCCGGATGGGGGCGATCCTCCTGTCACTGATCGAGGAGAAGCGGCGGGTGAGGGGCGACGACATCGTCTCGGCGCTGCTGCACCACCCGGCGCGGCTCACCGACGAGGAGGTGCTGCACAACCTCGTGGTGATGTTCGTCGCGGGCAACCAGACCACGGTGAACTGGATCGCCACCTCGCTGCGCATCCTGCTCTGCGACCCCGCGCTGCGCTCCTCGCTGAGCGGCGGCCACCTCAGCGTCGACGACGCCCTCGACCTGGTCCTGTGGCGCTTCCCGCCCACCCAGAACTTCCCGGCCCGCTACGCCACGCGCGACATGAGGTTCGGCGGCCAGGACATCCGGGCGGGCGACATGCTGATCCTCGGCCTGGCGGCGGCCAACGCGGATCCGGCGATCCTGCCGCCCGACGGCGCCCCCGTGGTCGGCAACCGCTCCCATCTGGCATTCGGCGCGGGCCCGCACACCTGCCCCGCCCAGGACCCGGCCAGACTGATCACCCGGACCGCCGTCGACACGATCCGGCACCGCCTGCCCGACCTGGATCTGGCGGTCCCGGAAGACGAGTTGAAGTGGGTCAACTCGCCGTGGAGCAAGGGCCTGGGCACACTGCCCGTGCGCTTCACCTCGCCGCAGTTGCCGCAGGGCCCGGTGCCCTCCTACGCAGCCGAGGCCCCCACCACCCCATGGCCGCACCGCAACGGGGCGCGGCCACAAGCCGGTCCCCGCTGACCCGTTCGAAGCCCATCGGCACTCCTCCGGTCGGATCCCGTCCGCCCCCGCGTCCTGTCTCCCTTCCTCAGAAGACCTGGAGCCCTGTTGAACACGTCACCGCAGAACCCCACGGCCGACAGCCCGCACCGCCTGGACCCGGCGGGGGGCTGCCCGCACGCGGCCAACGCCCGGCTGCTGGCTCAAGGGGCGGTGACCCCGGTGGTTCTCCCCGGCGAGGTGCAGGGGATGGCCGTGCTGGGCCACGACGCGCTGAAGGAGTTCCTCGCACACCCCGATGTCGCCAAGAACGCGCGGCACTTCACGGCGCTCCAGGCCGGGGAGATCGCCGACGGCTGGCCGCTGAAGACCTTCGCCACGGTGCAGGGGATGACGACCGCGGACGGCGACGACCACCGGCGGCTGCGTTCGCTGATGGGCAAGGCGTTCACGGCCCGCCGGGTCGAGGAACTCCGCCCCTCCGTGGTGGAGCTGACCTCCCGTCTGCTGAACGGCCTGGAGGCGGCCGCCACCGAGGACGGCGTCGTCGATCTGCGCGCCCACTTCGCGCTGCCGCTGCCGATGGGCGTGATCTGCGAACTGCTGGGCGTGGACGAGGCCCACCAGGACCGGCTGCACGACCTCTCCAACAAGATCGTGGCCACGGACATCGGTCCGGCCGAGGCGATGGCGGCCAACCGGGAGATGGTGGAGGTGCTGAGCGCGGTCGCGGCCGCCCGTACGGCCGACCCGGGCGACGACCTCACCAGCGCGATGATCGCGGCCCGTGAGGAGAGCGGCGACCGGTTCAGCCCGCAGGAGCTGATCGGCACGCTGATGCTGACCATCATCGCGGGCCACGAGACGACGCTGAACCTGATCACGAACGCCGTACGGGCCCTGTGCACCCACCGGGACCAGCTCGACCTGGTCCTCTCCGGCGGGGCGAGCTGGGCGGACGTGGTGGAGGAGACCCTGCGCTGGGACAGCCCGGTCAGCTACTTCCCCTTCCGCTACCCCACCCGCGACCTGACCCTGGACGGCACCGTGATCCCCCAGGGCACCCCGGTCCTCGCGGGCTACTCGGCAGCCGGCCGCGACCCCCAGGCCCACGGCCCGGACGCGACCCGCTTCGACATCACCCGCGCCACCACGTCCCGCCACCTCTCCCTGGGCCACGGCGCGCACTACTGCATGGGCGCTCCCCTGGCCCGTCTGGAGAGCACCACAGCCCTGGAACAGCTCTTCACCCGCTTCCCCGCCTTGGACCTCGCGGTCCCGGAGCGGGAACTGCCGCGCCACGCCTCGTTCGTGGGGAACAGCGTGCGGAGGTTGCCGGTGCGGCTGAAGGGGTGAGGAACACGGACCGGGCGCATCCGGACGGCCGTGGGCAGCCTGAGGGACGGGACCGGCGCCGCCCGCGCCGACCTAAGGCGGGGAGGCCCGGCACTTCCCCGGCAGCCCCACGCCTGTCCGAGCGCCGAGTCCGGCCGGCTCGTCCTGGATCAGCGGCTGCTCCGGGACCCATTTGTGCCCCGACGCCGGAACTCTGATGGGGCCCGGGCACAGACACGCTTCGCTGAACGGCCTGGTGCCCCGCACGCTCGCCTGGGCGGCAGGGCCTCTCATCACCTCCCGCTTGCGGCGTGACAGCCGGGGGGTGCTGATGGCTGTCGCCGTCAGCTGTCCTGGGCGCCGGCCGGGACGAAGTCGGCGTACTGCTCCCTGCGTTCGATCTGTCCGGCGTCGTCGGAGCCGAAGTGGACGGCGGCGTGGACCTCGCCGTGGGCGGTGGCGACGTGGCCCACGTGCTGCTGGAGGACTTCGCCCGGCTGGGAGAGCCGGCGCAGGATGCCGTAGCGCATCGATTCGATGGATGCGCTCTGCCCTTCCACTCCGGCGATGTTCTCCTCGGTGGACTGCTCCCCCTTGCCCTCGTCGTGCCAGACGGTGGCCGTCTCGGCGCACGGGGTTCGGGCGCTCTGCCGGTCGCGGTTCTCCAGTGCGGGGATATAGGTGACGGCCTTGTCCTTGAGTTCCTGGCTCAAGCGGGTCTTCCTTCGACACGCGTGACCAGCGCGTCAGACCGTGTGTGCCGTCGGTCATCGGGCTGACGACGTCGGCGGCGTTCTCCACGAGCTGGTCCGACGTGGTGTCCAGGGCGCGGGCGGGGGTGACGGGCTGGTCCAGGGCGAGGCGGCGCCGACCGTTCTCGATGCGGTTCCGTGAGGACTGGCCGAGGTTGGCCCGGGTGGCGAGTTCCTCCAGGGACCGGCCCTGCGCGACGGGCAGGGCGCGGATCCGTTTGCGTACGAGGCTGTCCAGCTGACCATCTTCTTGCGTCATAGGCAACTCGGTATGCCCTTGATGCAAAGCGGGCTTAACGTCGACGACAGATGGCCCAGCACCGGGAGCCACGCACGACGAAAGGCCGCGACATGTCCGCACCGACTTCCCCCTACGAGAGCGACCCACTGCCCACCGAGGCCGTGGACGTCGTGGTGATCGGCGGCGGTAGCGCGGGCCTGAACGGCGCGCTGATGCTGGCCCGCTCACTCCGCTCGGTCGTCGTCATCGACAGCGGCACCCCGCGCAACGCCCCCGCAACCGCCATGCACGGCTTCATCGTCCTCGACGGCACCCCGCCACCCGAGATCCTCCGGCGCGGACGCGAGCAGGTACGCCGGTACGGCGGCCGGATCGTCTTCGGGGATGTGGCCGCGGCCGAACCCGTCGCTCCTTTGGCAGACGGTGACCTGCGGTTCACCGTCACCCTGGCCGACGGCCGGACGCTGACGGCGCGTCGTGTGCTGGTGGCCACCGGACTGCGCGACGTGCTGCCCGAGGTGCCCGGCCTGGCCGAGCACTGGGGCCACAGCGTGGTGCACTGCCCGTACTGCCACGGCTACGAGGTGCGCGACGAGCCGATCGGCATTCTCGCCACCGGCCCGGCCTCCATCCACCACGCCTGGCTGTTCCGCCAACTCACTGATGACCTCGTCTACTTCACCCGCGGCACCGGCCTGGACTCCGAGACCCGCGCCCGCTTCGCCGCCCGCGACATCCGCGTCATCGAGACCGACGTCAAGGAAGTCGTCAACGGCGACGACGACACCCTCGCCGGCGTCCGCCTGACCGACGACACCGTCGTGGGGCGGCGGGTCCTGGCAGTCGCCACGCGGATGGAAGCCCGTACCGAGGGCCTGGACGGGCTGCTGCTGCCGATGGAGGAGCTGCCCGACGACATGGGCCGCCGTTTCGCCTCCGCCATGGCCGGCGCCACCGGGATCCCGGGCGTATGGGTGGCCGGCAACGCCACCGACCTCACCGCCCAGGTCGGCGCCGCCGCCGCGGCCGGAGCCCTGGCCGGCGCCCACATCAACGCCGTGCTGGCCGCCGCGGACACCGACGCCGCGCTCGCCGGCTCCACCGGCTGACGCCCTAGCCCCGCCGCTGAACAACCGCGCGGACCGCCATCCAGCGGTCCGCGCGGTGAGCAAGTCCCCTGTCTCACCAACCTGGCGACCGGTCCTGGCCCGGCGCTGATTCCGCATGCCCTTTCGGGAAGGAAACCATGAGTATCAACCAGCCTCGTCGGACGACGGCCGCGCCGGCCGGCACCGGGGGTGCGCCGGATGCGCGTCAGCTGCGCGCGATCCTGATCACCGTCTCGATCGCGCTGATGGCCGTCATCGCCTCCGTCTCCGGGCTGAACGTCGCCCAGACCCACATGGCGGTCGAGTTCGGCGCCTCGCAGACCACCGTCCTGTGGATCATCAACATCTACACCCTCACCCTGGCCGCTCTGCTGCTGCCGCTCGGAGCGATGGGTGACCGGCTCGGCCGCAAGCCCATGCTCATCACCGGTCTGGTGATCTTTGGCGCGGCCAGTGTGGTCGCGGGGCTCGCCCCGTCGGCCGGGGTGATCATCGCCGCCCGTGTGGCCGCCGGCATCAGCGCCGCGATGATCATGCCGATCACGCTGGCCGTGATCACTTCCACCTTCCCCGAGGAGAAGCGGGGCAAGGCGATCGGCGTGTGGACCGGTGTCGCCGGAGGCGGCGGCATCCTGGGCATGTTCCTGTCCGCCCTGCTGGTCGACGTCGCCGACTGGCGCTGGCTGTTCGTGCTGCCCGTGGCCCTGGTCGTCGTCGCGCTGGCGATGACGGTGAAGTCGGTGCCCAACTCCCGCGAACGCTCCGCCCACTCCTTCGACACCATCGGCGCGCTGGTCTCCACCATCGCCGTGATCGGTCTCATCTTCGTCCTTCAGGAAGGCCCCGAGCGCGGCTGGACCGCCCCCGTCACCCTGGTCAGCCTGGCCGTCGGGGTGGTCGCGGCCCTCGCCTTCGTGGCCTGGGAACTGCACCGCCGCGACGCCTCACTGCTTGACGTACGCCTCTTCCGTGAGCGGGGCCTGGCCTCCGGCTCGATCACCTTGCTCGTCGTGTTCGGCGTCCAGGCCGGTATCGCCGTGGTCCTCTTCCCGTTCTTCCAGGCTGTGCTCGGCTGGTCGGGACTGCTGTCGACAGTGGCGATGATGCCGATGGCCGTCATGATGATGATGGCCTCCGGCCTGGCCCCGAAGATGGCCGCCAAGGTCGGTGCCCGCTCCACCATGACCGTCGGCGTCGCCCTGGCCACCCTCGGCCTGGCGCTCATGGCGCTGTTCGTCTCCGTCGACGGCGGCTACCTGTCCATCCTGGCCGGCATGCTCGCCATGGGCATCGGCATGGGTCTGTCGATGACACCCTCCACCGAGGCCATCACCAGCTCACTGCCCCGCGCCAAGCAAGGCGTTGCCTCCGCGCTGAACGACGTCACCCGCGAATTCGGCACCGCTCTCGGTGTCGCGATGCTCGGCGCGCTCCTGGCCGGCGGCTACCGCAGGGCCATCGACGCCAGACTCGACGGCATCCCCACGGACGCCGCCGACACCGCGCGGGAAGGCATCGCCAACGCCATCGAGGTCGCGCCCCGAACCGGCAGCCATGCCCATGACCTCATCCACGCCGCACAGCAGTCCTTCGTCGACGGCTGGCAGCAAGCCATGTGGATCGGCGCCGCCGTGATGGGCCTCCTGCTCGTCCACGTCGCGGTGCGCGGCCCGAAGAACACCGCCCCCGTACACACCGAGGAGGAGACGTCCCCGGGTGCCGGGGCTGCGGAAAGGGTCGCCGCCCGCTGACGCGCCGACGCACAGGAGTCGCCTGCGAGAGATCCTGGTGGAGACAGTCCATCTCCACCAGGAAGACCTCCTCCCGGGTGGACGCCGATGAACGAGGTGTGTCCGAACACCTCCAGGGCGACCAGCCCGTGCAGGCGGCCCCAGGCTCCCATGAACAGCGCGGTCGCCGACGCCGGCGGCCCGGTCTGTCCCTGCGGGGCCCACCCCCGCCCGAACTCGCTGAATCCGTCGGACGGTTCGGGAAGATCCGCCGCGGCGAAGTGCTCCGCCGTGTACCCGTGGAGCAGAGCCTCCTGGAAGAGCGCCCCGATCCGGCGGACCGTCTGGGTGGTCGGCCCCTCCGCGGGGACCGCGTAGTGCCGTGGCGGCGCCCCGTACAGCAGCTGGAACAGTTCGGGATGCTCGACGGCCCGGCGACGGTAGCTCGCGGCGACCACCAGCAAGCGCGGCGTGGCAGCGTCCTCGGAGGCGGGGTCGACGGCCGAGTTCCCGTACCGCGGCGTGGTGGCGGGCGGCGTCGCTCGTACTGAACCTCCGCGCGGTCCATCGCTCCCCGCAAGGCGCGGTCCCGACCCGGCAGCGCGGGGAGAAGCTCCTCGGGACCGCCTGGGCCACCGGGTTCACCGCCCTGTTCCTGGGGTGACCAGGCTGGCCACCGCCTCCGGCCGGCCTGAACTCCAGGACGCGCTCCGGCCCGCCGGCGCGGGGCTGGTGATCGGCCTGATGGAGATCGCCGAAGGCGCCGTCCAGCACAACACCCTGGGTTCGTGGCTCGCCCTCGTCTCAGGAGCCGCCCTCTTCCTCGGCACCATGGGCGTCCACGCACCGGAGAGCGGAACGGGCGGCCTGGAGTGGAAGTCCGCCGGTCTCCTCGACGACATCAGAGACGCCCTCGAACGGATGAGGGTTTCCCGGGCCTCCCGGGCCTCCCGGGCCTCCCGGTGGCATGACAGCTACCTCGATGGGGGGCATGGCACCTGTCTCGGGCAGCGGGGAGACCACCACGGCGCCCCGCCACCCCGACCTGACCCGACCGGGAACGGTCGCGCCGACCGGGTGCTCGTCCCCTCCGACGGCCTGGTGGAGGTGGGACAGAGCGCGGGACTCCAGGGCTTCGGGCACCCCGGCGAAGGCCTGGCGGGCAAGGACATGCGGTTCGCGGCGGACATCACGGGCGACGGCCGTGCTGATCCGCTACTGGTCGGCCTCGTCCCCGGTGGCACGGAGGGCTCACCTTCAGGACTCCTCAGACCCGAAACCGTGGAAGAAGCTTCGTGCCAGCTCGTGGATGTCGAGTTGCGCCGGGTCGCGCCCGCTCATGATCCAGAAGAAGGTGGGCCCGATCAGCAGGTCGATCGCATGATCGTCGGTCGGCCGGTGCGGGTCGACGCGATGCAGGACAGCCCTCGCGCTGTCCCTGAGAACGTCCTTGGTCGCGATCAACCGTTTCACCGCCGGATCATGCTGCGCGGCCGCGAGCAGGGCGCGGTAGCCGGCTCCAGCCGGTGAGTAGGCGAGGAAGGACATCAGCGCGTCGAGGTAGGACGTGACCTCGGCGAGCCGGGTACGCGCCGGCGCGACGGCGAGTTCCTCCTCGGCGTCGTCCACACACGCCTCGAAGAGGATCTCCGCCTTCGTCGACCACCAGCGGTAGACCGTCTGTCGCCCGACGCCCGCCCGTACAGCGATGCCCTTCATGGTCATCGCCGCGTAGCCGACCTCGAGCAGCAGATCGTCGACGGCATGCAGGACGGCCTCGCGCGCCTGCTCGCTGCGGGGTCGGCCACCGCGGCGTTTCGTCTCGATCATCCCGCCATGGTAGCGAGGCCACCTGTCGGGATCAGCGCCCCACCAAATAACTAGACGCCGTGCATCGAAACCCTTAATGTTTCGGTACACGGTGAACCGAAACCGGTAGGCGAAGGCCACACCCACCCCCGCCGCAGGGGTAACGGGCACCCGCAGACCCTCCAGCCGGCATCCGGCCTTCCCCGCCCGGTCGGGACTCATCGTGACCACCACCCTGCACCCCGCGAGGAGATCGCCCATGTCCGACTTCGAGCCCGCCGTAACGGCGTTCATCCTCCTCAAGACCAAGCGAGCCTGGCTGGAGCTGTCCGTACCGGAGCGCGTCGCCGCCTTCCAGGAAAGCGTTCTGCCCGCCGTCAAGGACAAGGCCCAGGACGTACGTTGGCGCTACTTCGACACCGAGTTCTACACGGCCCGCGTCACCGACGTCTGGGTCTGGGAGGCACGCGACCACCAGTCCTTCCAGTTGGTCGTCGAGGCGTTGCGCGAGACGCCGTTCTGGGACCACTACTTCGAGGTCGTCGAAATTCTCGTAGGCGTCGAGAACGCGTATGCCAAGAACTACGACCCCGGGATTCTGGCGACCGTCAACGCCTGAGCGTCCGCCTGCCGGTGCGGCGCGGCAGGCGACCGTCCGGCGAACCGTGATGCGATGCCGGGCGAACCCCACACCGGAAGGACGCCTGCCGACTCCCGGCCGCCCTGGTCGGCACCCATCCGGCCGCGCCGACATTCGCCAACGGCGCGGCACCCTCACCCTCGTCGCACCAAGCGGCCTGGGCACCGGCCCGGGCATCACGACCCTGGACACCCTCACCGCCCTCGGCGCCGTGGCCCGCCGACTCCATCCCGCCCGCCCGCGCCGGCCGGACCCCCGGCATGCGCGGGCCACTCCGCCCGTGGCGCCACCGGCCGCGTTTCACCGATCACAGGGACGCAGCCCAACGCGCACTATCGCGAACCCTCGCAGACGCGTAATATCGCGTTCTGCCTCCCGTCGAGTACGACACCACGCCCCGTTGAGGAGCCTCAATGCCCGCCGTCCTGAACCCCGTCCTCGATCTTCTGACCGTACGCGGCACCGTCACCGAGGCCGAGCAGCTCACCGCCCGGATACGTCGGCTGCGCATCGAGAGCGGACAACTGGCCGGCCTGGATGTCCAGCCGGGCCAGCAGGTGCGCGTCCTGGTCGGCGGACTGACCCTCCGTACGTACTCGATCTGGCACTACGACCCGTCCGGCGGCGTCGAGTTGTGCGTCCTGGACCACGCCGCGGGTGGACCGGGCGCCCGATGGGGCCACACCGTCGCACCGGGCGAACAGGTGCGGCTGCGGCGCCCCGAGGGGACCTTCACGCTGCGCCCCGACGCTGCCCACCACTTCTTCGTCGGCGACGAGACGGCCTCGGTCGCGTTCGGTGCGATGCTCGCGGCACTGCCCGGGGACGCCGCGGTCTCCGGGTGCATCGAGACAGCAACAGCCACGGACCGGCTGCCCCTGCCGGGCGGCGACCGACTGGACTGGATACTCCGGGGCGAGACCTCCCTGCCGGACGCGGTACGACGACTCGCCCCCGCACCCGGCGGGATCGCCTATGTCGCCGGAGAGGCACGAGACGTGCAAGCAGTGCGGCAGGTGCTCAGGGAAGCGGGCTGGGACCGGCGCGCGGTCCTGACCAAGCCGTTCTGGACACCGGGCAAGAAGGGCATGGAATGACGGCCGGGGCGCGCTCCTCCGCCCGCCGCTCGACCAGCACTTGTCCGGCCGGTCAGGTGACTGCTTCGCAGTCGTGTCGTTGATGTGCGCATGGGGCGGGAAGATCTGACGGATGCCGCCCGGACCCGAGCCGGACGACTCCGCCACCCCTCATGGCACCGGCTGAGACCAGACCTCAGCCCCGACGGCCTGCCTTGAACATGGCCCCCAGGAGGACGGGGGAATCCGTCGGCCGGCGCCTCCCGAACAGCCCAGCCGGATCAGGCCGGATCGCCGGCCGCCGCCCAGCGGACCACCTGTCTGCCTCCTCGGCACCAGCCCGTCGAGTCTCCGCGTACAAGCGTCCTTCAACGCCGAGGGCGCCGGGATCACGCCCCAGGGCCGTCACCCCCGGACGTTGCCCAGCGCCGGCCAAGCTCCGCCATCACCTGGTGAGCGGTCTCCTCGTCAGCCGCAACGATGTCGAACACCACCAGCCCCGACTCGCCGAGATGCAACTCGTCGATCTCCTTCACGTCTGCTCGTGACTCCCGACAGGGGCTTCCAACCTCCAGGCCGGTCCTCCGACGAGGGCGGGCTTTACTGAGAAGTCATCTCATTTGGTGAGTCTGCGGTAGCAGATGAGGGTGCAGGCGATGCTGGTGAAGGCGAGGAAGTGGTCGGCTTCGCGTTCGTAGCGTCGGTGGAGGCGGCGGCAGCCGGCGAGCCAGGCCATGGCGCGTTCGACGGTCCAGCGGTGGCGGCGGCCCAGCCGTTGCGAGGGCTCGACTCCTTTGCGGGCGATGCGGTGGGTGATGCCGCGTTCGCGTAACCATCGTCGCAGGTGGGCGTAGTCGTAGCCTTTGTCGGCGTGGAGTTTGCCGGGCTTACGCCGTCGTCGGCCGCGGCACGAGCGGATCGGCGGGATGCCCTTCACGAGCGGGATCAGGGCCTGGCTGTCGTGCAGATTCGCAGCCGAGATCCCGACGGATATGGGCAGACCTGACCGTTCCGTGATCAGGTGCATCTCCGAGCCGTACTTGCCCCGGTCGACAGGATTCGGACCTGTCAGATCCCCCTTTTCAGAGCCCGCATGTTCACCGAGCCGATCGCGCACCGCGACCAGTCCAGCTCACCGCGGACACCGAACTCGTCGAGGACCAGGCGGTGGAGCTTGGCCCACACCCTGACCTTCGGCCACTCCGAGAACCGCCGGTGGGCAGTCGCTCCGGACGGGCCGACGACGCCGAAGGCAGCTACTGCCAGGTACAACCGACGTGGACACCAACACGATCGCGGCCAGCACCTCCCGGTCACCGTGCCGACGCCGACCACCCTGCGGCCGCGACGGCGCCTCCGGCACCACCCGCTCGAACAACTCCCACAACTCGTCCGGCACCAGCCGCTCAACGATCCCCACCACGACTCACAGAATACCGAGTCACCCAAATGAGATGATCTATTACCAGCATCGGCTCGAACGTGCGGGCGTCGTGTTCCTGGACGGTCAGACCGGACATGCCGGCCTCTCGCCATGCCGGAACTTCTCTCCCCTGAGGACAGACTGACGCTGAGCGTCAAAGACCCTGCCGTGCTGACCCAGAACTTCCTGGAGCAGCAGGCCAGCCACGAAGGCATGGCCCTCGCGCGTCGAAGGGGAACGCGCCCAAGTGGGAGGCGACTTCTCTTTCGACTGCCAGTCAGCTACCCACCTCCGTGATGGAGATCCCCGGGACATAGCTGTAGGTACGGGCTACCTGCGCGTTGACGGAAATACCGGAGAATGCCGACTCTGCGCTGGGGCCCGGGAGCTCGTGTAATCGTGGGGGCCTGGCCACAGAAGGGCATCGGTCACTACTTCAACGTCGCCAATAACGATGGCGAGGTGGTATTCCTCGACTTCCAGTCAGGCAAGGCCAACCCAGCCGAGAATAGATACCGCAACTACTACCTCATGAGGACCAACTGAAATGCTTGACAGGGAACAGGCCGAGCGCAGAGCCGAGGAGTTCCTCGCAGGCGAAAGCCGGTCCTGGGGACCGTCCTCATCTGTCCGGATCATCTCCGAGTACTGCTTCACTGACGGGGGGCAGTTCATCGCTCCTTACGACCACATCGACTACCTCGACCACGGACGCGAGGACATGCAGCTAGGCGGAAACCTACCGGTCACGGTCGACCTGACCACCGGATCCTGCCGATTCATCGACTGGGACGAGGCGGACGCCTTCATGGAACGCAACCTACTCTGAACAGGAGCCGCCCCGAACACGCACAGCGGGCCTCACCGAAAGCACCCTGGCGAGGAGGCCCGCTCTCGTGGATTCAACATCAGGGATCAAGGCCCGCCAATGAAGTAGGGCCAAGATGGCAGCTCGCGCCGCCGCTGGGAAGTGCAGCGGGACCCCCTACCGGAGTTGCTTGCCCTGTACCAATGGCCCGGTCCGCACGGCCCAGCCGGAGAGGTCCGTGATGTTGAGACTCCCGATTCAAGCGTCATACGAGCGTCAAGAATCTCCGAACGAGACTCTGAAGGCATCGCCGACGCAAGCGCCTACCTGCTGAATTCGCAGCTCAGAAGGTTACGAGGGGCAAGTCGTCCGCGTGACCCGCCGCATGAAAGCAAACAGGTCGAGCGACCCACTCGAACAACGAAGGCGCAGGTCAGGCGCCCTTGTAGCAGGCTCCAGAATCGCCACGCACTCCACATGATGCGTCATCGAAAAGATGTCGGCCTGAGCATGTGATGGAAATGAGCAGGTCAGATACCCTTTCTGGGCTCGGCGGCTGCGTGGGGCCGCCTGGAGCGTCAAACAAGCGTCACTGCTGGCAGCCGGTACGCAGGCCGCCAGAGCAACGTCACCTATCGGGTCCATCCGCCAGCGGCCGAACCCCCGAAGACCCGAACGACAGCGTCGACAGCATCGGCGACGTGCTGGGCATCTTCGGGAACGCCTTCGTCGACGTCGTCAAGTCACCGTTCGTGTTCCTCGGGGACGCACAGGACGCCTTCACCGGCCAGAACGGCGGCGCCGGCGCCTTCCTCGACAAGTACCTCCCCGTCCGACCCGCCTACCGCCTCTACCGCGCCGAGTACATGCTCCGCCAACAAGGCTGCGACGCACTCGCCGACCTCTACGCCGAAGCAGCCGACGAACTCACCCAACAGCTCGCCGTCACCGGACTCGGCGGACTGACCGGGTGGCGGCGAGCAGCCGTCATTCCCGAGGCAACCCCGTTCAAGGTGGGGAATCTGAGATTCGGCCCCGGCGGCGGCGGCGTGACCTTGGGGCATGGGGGCATTCCCTACAAGACTCCCCTCACCCCGCAGCTCAAGGCGTTGGTCAATCCTCAGGGCGGCGAGACGAACTGCCGTGCCTGCGCGGTGGCAGTCGATCGTCTGCTCGCCGACGGCGCTCCCTCCTCGGCTCCGGGCAAGCTGGAGGCCGGCTCGACCGCGCCGCTCGAAGCCCTGTACGGAGGGAGACAGTTCAAGTCGTCAACCATCTCCGGCATCGTCAATGAGATCAAAACCGCTGGGAACGGCGCCAGAGGTATCGTCATGGGTCAGAAGGGCAGACGCGCCCATGTCTTCAACGTGGTAAACGTCAAGGGAGAGGTCGTGTTCCTGGACGGCCAGTCGGGACATGCCAGCCTCTCGCTGTGGCGGAACTTCTCTCTCCTGAGGACAGACTGATGCTGGACATCGAGGACGCTGCCGTGCTGGCCCAGAGCTTTCTGGACCAGCAGGTCAGCCACGAAGGCATGACCTTCGCGCTTGTCGAAGGGGAACGCGCCCAAGTGGGGAACGACTTCTATTTCGACTGCCAGTCAGCTGCCTACCTCCGTGACGGAGATCCCCGGGACATGGCGGTCGGCACGGGCTACCTGCGCGTTGACGGGAAGACCGGAGAATGCCGACTACTGGGTGCAGTCGAGTCTGCAGAGCTCGACCTCTTCTGAACTGACAAGTCAGGCACCCGCAGAGCGACGTCAAGCGACAGGCCCGTGGCCTGCGGCCATCATGTGCCGCAGGCCACGGGTCGGTGTCTTCGACCCATCTTTCAGGGTGATCCCGGGCCCGCGCGCTCGCACAGCCGAAGGGGTGCCCAGTCCAAAACCACGCTCGTTTGCCTCGGCGTCTGGGGCATGGCCTTCATACTCACGCAGGCGAAGCAGGCCGCGCCGGGATGGAGACCTCCGTGCATCCCCTTGGGCCGACTGCCGGTTCCCCGAACAGTCGCAGCCGACCGCGCGTTCCCAGGGAGCACACCCAGACAGCCGATGCACCCGACGACTCAGAACAGGTGGACACCTCCGCCAAGATCTGCTGCACCTCTCCACAGCACGCTTCGGTGCAGCGAGACGCCCACACCGGGCGGCCTCGCCCCCTGTCGATGGTCCGGTCCGCAGGACCCCAGCCAGAGAAAGCTCCGGGCGGTCAAGACTTCGTGTACGAGCGTCATATGAGCGTCAAGACTCTCCGATCGAGACCCTGAAGACGTCGCCGACGCAAGCGCTTCTCTGATGAATTCGCGGGTCAGGAGGGCACGAAGGGCGATCCGTCCCCTCGACCCGCCGCACGGAGGGAAACAGGTCGAGCAACCTACCCGGACCACAGAACAGCAGGTCAGGCACCCTTTGCTACGGGCTCCAAGATGGCCACGCACTCAACGTGCGAAGTCATCGGAAACAGATCGAACGCCCGCAGCGTCCGCACCCTGTACCCGCCCTCCGCGAAGTACGCCAGGTCCCGGGCCAGGGCCGCCGGGTCGCAGGCCACGTAGGCGATCTTGCGGGCGCCCAGGCCCGACAGGTGTTTGACCACCTGCTTGCCCGCGCCCGCGCGCGGGGGGTCCAGGACGATCAGGTCGCACTCCGTGATGCCCGTGCGGGGCAGGACCTGGTCGACCTTGCCCTGTTCGATGCGGACGCGGTCCAGGTCCTTGAGGTTGTGGCGGGCGTCCTCGACCGCGCGCTTGCCGGACTCGATGCCGAGCACCGCGCCCTTCTCGCCGATGCGCTGGCCGATGGCGCCGGCGAAGAGGCCGACGCCGCAGTAGAGGTCGAGGGCCGTGTCGTTCTTGCGGGGCAGCAGGCCCTGCATGACCGCGCGGACCAGGGTGTTGGCCGCCTGCGGGTGGACCTGCCAGAAGCCGCCGGAACCGACCCGGTAGGTGCGGTCGTCGGCGCGTTCGCGGACGAAGGCGCGGCCGTGGACGCGGTGGACGCCGCCGTCGTGCTCCTCCACGCGGAGTACGGAGACCGGCTTGTCCAGCTCCACCAGGGGGAGCCGGCCGCCGGGCTTCGGGGTGAGGATGACCTGGCGGTCGTTGGAGCCGGTGGCGGTGATGGCCTCGACCGCGGCGATCTGCGGCCATTCGCGCTTCTCGACGCCGAGTTCGGAGACGCCGGGGGCGGCGATCAGGCAGCGGTCGATCGGCTGGACGTCGTGCGAGCGGTGCTTGCGCAGGCCCGCCCGGCCCTCCGCGTCCACCGTGTACTGGACGCGGGTGCGCCAGGCCGGGACCTCGCCCGGCGGGAGCTTGTCGCCCTCGGCGGGCATGACCGTGCCGTCCCAGCCGGCCTCCTCGGGCGTCAGGCCCGCCAGGCGCTTCAGCTGCTCGGCGATCACCTCGCCCTTGAGGCGGCGCTGCGCGCCGGGCTTGGCGTGCTGCCAGTCGCAGCCGCCGCACATGCCGGGGCCCGCGTACGGGCACGGGGCCTCGACGCGGTCCTTGGACGGCTCCAGGATGCGTACGGCGTCGGCCCGCAGGAAGCGGGAGTCCGTGTCGCCGTCGGTGACCTTGGCGATGATCTTCTCGCCGGGGAGCGTGTGGCGGACGAAGAGGACCTGGTTCTCGGCCGTACGGGCGATGCAGTGGCCGCCGTGTGCGACGGGCCCGACCTCGACCTCGTACTCCTCCCCGACCAGCGACGACGTGGGTTCGTTCTGCATGAGGAGAGGCTCCAGAAGGGGGAGGGGGAAGGCGGGTTCGCGCGGCCGGACAACAGCCCACCAGTCTACGTGGGTGCCGCCAGGGTGCTTACCACGCGAGGCGCGCCGCCCCACTCAGCCCTTCCGGCCCGGCTCCTTGTGGTGCCGGCGTTCCACCGGGCCCCGCCGTACCGAACCCGGAGCGCTCCAGTTCGCTCGCCTGCGCGCCCGCTTCTTCGCCGCCTCGGAGGACTGGAGCTGGTACGGGACCGAGGTGACCATGACACCCGGGGTGAAGAGCAGGCGGCCCTTGAGGCGCAGGGCGCTCTGGTTGTGCAGCAGGTGCTCGTACCAGTGGCCGACCACGTACTCCGGGATGTAGACGCTGACCACATCGCGTGGGCTCTGCCGGCGCAGGCCCTTCACGTACTCGATGACCGGGCGGGTCACCTCGCGGTAGGGCGAGTCCAGGATCTTGAGCGGTACGTCGATGTTGCGCCGCTCCCACTCCTGGCGCAGCGCCTTCGTCTCGTCCGGGTCGACGCTGATGGAGAGCGCCTCCAGGTGGTCGGCGCGGATCAGCTTGGCGTAGGCGAGGGCGCGCAGGGTCGGGCGGTGGAGCTTGGAGACCAGGACGATCGCGTGGACGCGGGAGGGGCGCATGGCCGCGTCGGGGGCGGCGTCGTCCGCGGCGATCTCGGCGGCCACCCGGTCGTAGTGCTTCCGGATCGCGGTCATCGTGCCGTAGAAGATCACCATGCCGAGCAGCGCGACCCAGGCGCCGTGCGTGAACTTGGTGGCCAGGACCACGACCAGGACCAGACCGGTGAAGAAGGCCCCGAAGGCGTTGATGGCCCGGGAGCGGAACATGTGGCGGCGTTTGGCCTGGTCGCGCTCGTCGGCGAGCAGGCGGTTCCAGTGCCGCACCATGCCGATCTGGCTCAGGGTGAAGGCGACGAACACCCCGACGATGTAGAGCTGGATGAGGTGGGTGGAGTCGGCGTCGTAGACCCAGACCAGTGCGATGGCGGCTCCGGCCAGCAGCAGGATGCCGTTGGAGAAGGCGAGGCGGTCGCCGCGGGTGTGCAGCTGGCGTGGCAGGAAGCGGTCCTGGGCGAGGATCGATCCGAGCAGCGGGAAGCCGTTGTACGCGGTGTTCGCGGCCAGGAAGAGGACCAGCGCGGTGGCCGCGGCGAGGATCATGAAGAGGAACGAGCCGTGGCCGAAGACGGCCTCGGCGACCTGGGCGATGACCGGGTCCTGGGTGTAGGTCGGGCCGACCGGTACGCCGTCGCGGATCAGGTCGACGGCCGGGTTCTCGGCCATCTTGACGTTGGTGGCCATGGCCAGGCCGATGATCCCGCAGAACATGGTGACCGCGAGGAGGCCCATCAGGGCGAGGGTGGTCGCGGCGTTCTTACTCTTCGGCTTCCGGAAGGCCGGCACGCCGTTGCTGATCGCCTCGACACCGGTCAGGGCGGCGCAGCCGGAGGAGAAGGCGCGGAGCAGGAGGAAGACGAGGGCGAAACCGGCGAGGCCCGGGTGCTCGGGCTTGATCTCGAGGTCGGCGGTGGGGGCGTTCATGGTGTCGCCGAGGATCAGCCCGCGGAACGCGCCCCAGAGGATCATCAGGAAGACACCCACCACGAAGAGGTAGGTGGGGATGGCGAAGAGCTTCCCGGACTCCTTGACTCCTCGCAGGTTCATCAGGGTGAGCAGGACGATGGCGCCGATGGCCATGGGGATCTTGTGCTCGATGACGAACGGGATCGCGGAGCCGAGGTTCTCGATGCCCGAGGAGATCGACACGGCGACGGTGAGGACGTAGTCGACGAGCAGGGCGCTCGCGACGGTCAGTCCGGCCTTGGGGCCGAGGTTGGTCGCCGTGACCTCGTAGTCACCGCCACCGCTCGGGTAGGCGCGGACGTTCTGCCGGTTGGAGGCGACCACCGTGAACATGAGGATGGCGACGGCGAGCGCGATCCACGGGCTGAAGTGGTACGCCGACACGCCCGCGATGGACAGCACCAGGAGAACTTCTCCTGGTGCGTACGCCACCGAGGACAGCGGGTCGGATGCGAAGACGGGGAGCGCGATGCGCTTGGGGAGGAGCGTCTCCCCCAGCTTGTCGCTGCGCAGCGCCCGGCCGATCAGAATCCTTTTGGGCACGTCGGTCAGTTTGGACACGTCGAGGATCGTAAGCGGCCACCGTGCCGGTCACGCGCGCCTGATCGGCGTGACACCCCTGTTCTCCTGCGGTAGGAGCAGAACCCGACCGTAATCCTTAACGCAATCCTTGCGACTGGCGCAGCGCTTTTACTCCCCCTTTGCCCATGTGTCCGGGGCAACGCACACTCGGAGGAAACAGCCGTCCCCCAGCGGCATAAGCTCATCCCCGGGCAGCGCCGAAGTCGTTGCCCCGTTGTTTGCCCGGCAAGCTGAGAGAGAAGTGTGAGCAGCGTGTTTTCGCAGGTCGGCCGGATGACCAGGACGGCGAGGTAGGCGAGCGGTGCACATCGTCATCATGGGTTGCGGGCGCGTCGGAGCCGCTCTCGCGCAGACCCTGGAGCAGCAGGGCCACACGGTCGCGGTGATCGACCAGGACCCGACGGCCTTCCGCCGTCTCGGATCCGGGTTCGGCGGTCGCCGGGTCACCGGGGTCGGCTTCGACCAGGACACCCTCCGCGAGGCGGGCATCGAGGAGGCCGGGGCGTTCGCCGCGGTCAGCAGCGGTGACAACTCCAACATCATCGCGGCCCGGGTGGCCCGCGAGATGTTCTCCATCGAGAACGTCGCGGCCCGTATCTACGACCCGAAGCGGGCCGAGGTGTACCAGCGGCTCGGCATCCCCACCGTGGCCACGGTCCGCTGGACGGCGGACCAGATGCTGCGACGGCTGCTGCCCTCGGGCGCGGAGCCGCTGTGGCGCGATCCGAGCGGAGGTGTGCAGCTCGCCGAGGTGCACACGACACCGTCGTGGATCGGCCACCGGATCAGCACGCTCCAGGAGCAGACCGGCGTGCGCGTGGCCTTCCTCACCCGGTTGGGCGAGGCCATTCTGCCGACGTCGCAGACCGTCCTGCAGGAGGGCGACCTGGTCCACGTGATGATGCGTACGGACGAGATCGCCAAGGTCGAAGAGGCCTTCGCCGAGGGTCCCGAGGAGGACGGTCACTGATGCGTGTGTCGATTGCCGGGGCCGGCGCGGTGGGCCGTTCCATCGCCGCCGAGCTGCTGGAGAACGGGCACGAGGTGCTGCTCATCGACAAGGCGCCCAGCGCCATCTCGGTGGAGCGGGTGCCGTCGGCCGAGTGGCTGCTCGCGGACGCCTGCGAGATCACCTCGCTGGACGAGGCGGCGCTCCAGCGCTGCAACGTGGTGATCGCGGCGACGGGCGACGACAAGGTGAACCTGGTCGTCTCGCTGCTCGCGAAGACCGAGTACGGCGTGCCGCGGGTGGTGGCGCGGGTCAACCACCCGAAGAACGAGTGGCTGTTCAACGAGTCCTGGGGCGTCGATGTCGCGGTCTCGACCCCGCGGCTGATGTCGGCCCTGGTGGAGGAGGCGGTGAGCGTCGGCGATCTGGTCCGGCTGCTGCGCTTCAGCCACGGCGACGCCAACCTGGTGGAGCTGACGCTGCCGCCGGAGTCGGCGCTGGCCGGCACCCGGGTCGGTGATGTGGCGTGGCCCGAGGACACCTCGCTGGTCACCATCATCCGCGGGACGCGGGTGCTGACGCCGAGCCCCGAGGAGTCCCTGGAGGCCGGTGACGAGCTGCTGTTCGTGGCGGCCCAGGCGCGCGAGGAGCAGTTGGAGGACCTGTTGTCGGTCCGCCGCGATCCGTCGTCCGACAGCTGACGCGTAAACGGCCCGACAGCTGACGCGTGAACACAGGAAGGGCCCGTCACCGCGGGACAGCGGCGACGGGCCCTTCCTGTACGTGTCCTACGCCTCCGGGTTGCGGAGGGCTCCTGCGGCCTGCTCGGCCTTGCGGTCCTTCTCGGCCTGCTCCGCGGCCTTCTCCTCGGCCTCCATCTCGGCGAAGACGTCGATGGGCGGCGGCGCCTTCGCGAGGAAGACCCAGGTCAGATAGACCGCGAGCAGGAACGGCGGGATCTTCAGCGCGACCAGCACCCAGCCGAACTGGGTGGTGTCGCCCCACCAGTACAGCGGGAAGAGGATCGCGCACTTGGCGAGGAGGATGAGGCCCCAGGCGTAACTCGCCTTGGTGTACGCCTTCTTGCGGCCGGGGTTACGCGTCCGCCAGGAGAGGTTCTCCTTGAAGACCGGGCCCAGGATCAGCCCGATCAGCGGCACCCCCGCGGCGGCGGTGACGAGGTAGGCCGTGGCCAGCCCCAGGGTGTAGAGCATGCCCGGCAGGTAGAAGTCCTTGGCGTTGCCCGTCATCATCGCGAAGACGACACCGAAGGCGACCCCGAAGACGCCGCTGAAGGCGTGCTTCACGGTGTCCCGGCGGATCAGCCGTACGGCGACCAGGGCCAGGGAGACCGCCAGGGCCGCGATGGCCGAGATGTGCAGGTTCTTGTTGATGGTGAAGATCGTGACGAAGAGCAGCCCGGGCAGGACTGTCTCCACCATGCCGCGCACACCGCCGAAGGCCTCGAAGAGGGCGGCTTCGGTGACCGCCTTCGACGCGGCGTCCTGCTGGGCGGCGTGCCTTCCGCCGGCGCTCTGCCGGTCGGTGGGGTGGGGCTGGTCCGTTTCGGACGTCGGCTTGTCGAGAGACGTCACCGGCTACTCCTTGCCGAGCGGTCGGAGTTCGTATGTGGGGTTGAACAGCACCCGGCGCCCGTGGCTCATGGCGACCCGGCCCGAGGCGATGATCCTGCGGCCCGGCTCTATGCCGACGATGGAGCGACGGCCCAGCCAGACCACGTCCAGCGGCTCGGTGCCGTCGAAGAGCTCCGCCTCCAGGGCGGGCACTCCGGCCCGGGGACGGAGGGTGACGGTCCGCAACGTACCAGCCACCTTGACTATCTGGCGGTCGGAGCACTCGGATATCCGCGTGCATCCGGTGGCCTGGGTGTCCTCCCGCAGCTCCTGGGACTCCAGGTCCTCCTGGGAGCTGGAGAGCCGGTCGAGCATACGGCGGAAGCGCCCGGAAGGCCTCTCCGCCCTGCCGGCCTTCTCGTGTCGGGGAACAGCACTCATACCCGAAGGGTACCGGTCCCGCGGGCTCCGTACGGAGCCGTGGGCGGACCACTCGAAAGGGTGAGCCGGCGGGCTGCGTACGAGGGGTTCACGGGGGTCAGCCGCGCTCGAAGCGGTAGCCCATCCCGGGCTCGGTGACGAAGTGGCGGGGGTGTGAGGGGTCCGCCTCCAGCTTGCGCCGGAGCTGGGCCATGTAGACCCGCAGATAGTTGGTCTCGGTGCCGTAGGAGGGCCCCCAGACCTCCTGGAGGAGCTGTTTCTGGCTGACCAGGCGGCCGCCGTTGCGGACGAGGACCTCCAGCAGGTGCCACTCGGTGGGGGTGAGCCGTACGTCGCGGCCGTCGCGGTGCACCTTCTTGGCCGCCAGGTCGACGGTGAAGCCGGCCGTCTCCACGATCGCGAGGTCCTCGCCGATGTCCTGGCCGACCGGTTCCGAGCGGCGTACGGAGGCGCGCAGGCGGGCCAGCAGCTCGTCCATGCCGAACGGCTTGGTGACGTAGTCGTCGGCTCCCGCGTCCAGCGCCTCCACCTTCTCGTCGGAGGTGTGGCGCGCGGAGAGGACGAGGATCGGGACCCGGGTCCAGCCGCGCAGGCCCTTGATCACCTCGACCCCGTCCATGTCGGGCAGCCCGAGGTCCAGGAGCACGACGTCGGGGTGGCGGGCGGCGGCGAGCTGGAGGGCGGTCGCCCCGTCGGGGGCGGCGTCGACCTCGTACTTGCGGGCCTTCAGGTTGATCACGAGGGCGCGTACGATCTGCGGCTCGTCGTCGACCACAAGCACCCGGGTCATCGCGGACCTGCCTTTCTGCGGGAGGGGCTGTACGGGGAGGGGGGCGGGCTTCACACGGGCGGGACGCCCCGGGGGCGCGGGACCCTCGTGAGGGGCGGGGTCGTGCGCGGCGGGTCCGTCATGAGGTGGTCCCGGCCGGGAGCACCGTCCGGTCCCGGGCCTGCTCCCGGCCCGGTGCGGCCGTCAGGGTCAGGACCATGGTGAGCCCGCCGCCCGGCGTGTCCTCGGCGTCCAGGGTGCCGCCCATGGCCTCGGCGAAGCCCCGGGAGACCGCGAGGCCGAGGCCCACCCCGGCGCCGCGCGGGGCGTCACCGTACCGCTGGAAGGGCTCGAAGATCCGCTCCTTGGCCTCGTCGGGGACGCCGCGTCCCCGGTCGACGACCCGGAGCTCGACGCGTTCGCCGTGCGCGCTGGCGGCCACCGCGATGGGCTCACTGCCGGGGCTGTACTTGACGGCGTTCTCGACGACGTTGGCGACGACCCGCTCCAGCAGCCCCGGGTCGACGGCGACCATGGGCAGCGTCTCGGGGATGTCCAGGTCGACGCTGCCCTCGGGGACCCCGCCGAGCGCCATCGGCACCACCTCGTCGAGGTCGATCTCGCGGATCAGCGGCGTCACGGTGCCGGTCTGGAGTCGGGACATGTCCAGCAGGTTGCCCACCAGGTGGTCGAGGCGGTCGGCGCCGTTCTCGATGCCTTCGAGGAGCTCGGCCTCGTCCTCCGGCGACCAGGCGACGTCGTCGGAGCGCAGCGAGCTGACGGCGGCCTTGATCCCGGCGAGCGGGGTGCGCAGGTCGTGGCTGACGGCGGCGAGCAGCGCGGTCCTGATCCGGTTGCCCTCGGCGAGCCTGCGGGCCCGGTCGGCCTCCGAGACCAGGCGCTGGCGGTCCAGGACGACGGCCGCCTGGGCGGCGAAGGCGCCGAGCACCCGGCGGTCCTCGGCGGGCAGCACCCGGCCCGACAGCGCGAGCGCCATGTTGTCGCCGACCGGCATGTCCACGTCCGCGTCGTCGGGCCGGGCGACCGGGGCGGGCCCGACGAATCCGGCGCAGGTCCACGGGTCGACGTCGCTGGCCCGCTCCAGCAGGGCGACGGACTCCATCGCGAAGGTCTCGCGGACCCGCTCCAGCAGCGCGTCCAGGGCGGTCTCCCCGCGCAGCACGCTGCCCGCCAGGAAGGAGAGGATCTCCGACTCGGCGCGCAGCCGGGCGGCCTGGTGGGTACGGCGGGCCGCCAGGTCCACCACCGAGGAGACCGCCACCGCCACCGCGAAGAAGATCACGATGGCGACGAAGTTCTCCGGGTCCTGCACGGTGAGGGTCTGGGTCGGCGGGGTGAACCAGTAGTTCAGGAGCATCACGCCGACGGCGGCCGAGGCGAGGGCGGGCCGCAACCCGCCGAGCAGGGCCGCGGCGACGGTCAGGAAGAGGAAGAGCAGGACGTCGTTGGCGAGGCCGGGGCCGTTCTCCAGGCTCCGCAGCAGGAGCGAGAGCAGGAGCGGACCGGCGACGCCGACCAGCCAGCCCGAGATGATCCTGGCCCGCCCGAGCCGGGCGCCGCGCGCGATGGGCAGACCGCGGCCCTTGGCGACCTCCTCGTGGGTGACGATGTGGACGTCCAGGTCGGGTCCGGACTCCCGGGCGACGGTGGCGCCGACCCCGGGGCCGTAGATGTACTGCCAGGTCTTGCGGCGGCTGGAGCCCAGCACGATCTGGGTGGCGTTGACCCCGCGGGCGAACTCCAGGAGGGCGGCGGGGATGTCGTCGCCGATGACGTGGTGGAACGTTCCGCCGACGTCCTCGACCAGGGTGCGCTGGACGGCGAGCTCCTTGGGCGACGCGGAGGTCAGTCCGTCGCTGCGCGCGATGTAGACGGCGAGGATCTCGCTGCCGGAGCCCTTGGCGGCCATCCGGGAGGCGCGGCGGATGAGCGTGCGGCCCTCGGGGCCGCCGGTGAGGCCGACGACGATACGTTCGCGGGCCTGCCAGGGGGTGCGGATGTTGTGCTCGCCCCGGTACTGCTGGAGGTACTCGTCGACCCGGTCGGCGGTCCACAGGAGGGCCAGCTCGCGCAGGGCGGTCAGGTTGCCGGGGCGGAAGTAGTTCGAGAGGGCGGCGTCCAGCTTGTCGGGCTGGTAGATGTTGCCGTGCGCCATCCGGCGGCGCAGCGCCTGGGGCGACATGTCGACCAGCTCGATCTGGTCGGCCCGGCGCACCACCTCGTCCGGGACGGTCTCCTGCTGGCGTACGCCGGTGATCGACTCCACGACGTCGCCCAGCGACTCCAGGTGCTGGATGTTGACCGTGGATATGACGTCGATCCCGGCCCTGAGCAGCTCCTCGACGTCCTGCCAGCGCTTGGCGTTGCGGGAGCCGGGCACGTTGGTGTGGGCCAGTTCGTCCACCAGGGCGACGGCGGGCGCGCGCTCCAGGACGGCGTCGACGTCCATCTCGGTGAAGACGGCGGAGCGGTAGTCGATCTCCGAACGCGGGATCTGCTCCAGGCCGTGCAGCATCACCTCGGTGCGCGGCCGGTCGTGGTGCTCCACGAGGGCCACCACGCAATCGGTGCCGCGCTCGACCCTGCGGTGGCCCTCGGCCAGCATCGCGTACGTCTTGCCGACGCCCGGTGCCGCGCCGAGGTAGATCCGGAGTGTGCCGCGTCCCATGGCCCCATTGTCTTCTTCCTGCGGCCGTCCGTGCCGGTGGCCGATGGCGCCGGGTGCGGCTGCCGCTCACGACGCTACTCCGCGAATCCGTGGCTCCGGCACCTGGGAGCGCAGGTGAGGGCCGTATTGACGCAACCCTGATGGCGTCGGCGCAACGCTGAGGGCGTTGACGGAACCCGGACGGCGTTGCGCAGCCCCGATGGCGTCGACGCGCCCCTGACGCGGACCTGCCCCTCTCGGGGAGGTCCGCGTCAGGGGCCGGATCAGCGGGCGTCCGTCAGCTCCCGCAGGGCGATGTTGAGCCGCAGGACGTTCACCCGGGGCTCTCCGACGAAGCCCAGCGTCCGCCCCTCGGTGTGGTGCGCGACCAGCTCGGTCACCTGGTCGGGGTCCAGGTGGTTGCGTGCGGCGACCCGGCGGACCTGGAGCTCGGCGTAGGCCGGGGAGATGTGCGGGTCGAGACCGGACCCGGAGGAGGTGACGGCGTCCGGAGGGACGTCCTGGGGGCGGACACGGTGGCCCGGTACGGAGTTGTCGGCGACCACGGCCTCCTTGGCGGCCTTCACCCGGCCGATCAGCTCCTCGTTGTCGCCGGAGAGGTTGGTGGCCCCGGAGACGAGGAGGTCGTAGCGGGTGTTGACGCTGTTGGTGGCGAGCCCGGCGGAGGGGCGGGGCTGGAACCAGCGCAGGTCGGGTGCGGGCGCCTCGCCGGTCCTGTCCGCCGGAAGGTCGTAGCGCCGGCCGATGAGCTCCGAGCCGACGGTCCGGCCGCCGGCGGTGATCTCCGAGCCGTTGGCCCGGCCGGGAAAGAGCGCCTGGGCCGCTCCGGTGACGGCCAGCGGGTAGAGGGCGCCGCAGACCAGGGTGAGGACGAGCAGGGCGCGCAGCCCGGCTCCGAGCAGCCGGGTGGTGGTGCCGGCGTGGGTGTGGGTCATGGCGGATCAGCCGATTCCAGGGATGAGGGAGATGAGCAGGTCGAGGAGTTTGATGCCGATGAACGGGGCGATCAGGCCGCCGAGCCCGTACAGGCCGAGGTTGCGCCGCAGCATCGTGTCGGCGGAAGCGGGCCGGTAACGGACGCCCTTCAGGGCCAGCGGTACGAGCACCATGATGATCAGCGCGTTGAAGACGACGGCCGAGAGGATCGCGGACTCCGGAGAGGCCAGGCGCATGATGTTGAGCCGGTCCAGCGAGGGGTAGGCCACGGCGAACATGGCCGGGATGATCGCGAAGTACTTCGCGACGTCGTTGGCGATGGAGAACGTGGTCAGGGCGCCCCGGGTGATCAGGAGCTGCTTGCCGATCCGGACGATCTCGATGAGCTTGGTGGGGTCGGAGTCCAGGTCGACCATGTTCCCGGCCTCCTTGGCGGCGGAGGTGCCGGTGTTCATCGCGACGCCGACGTCGGCCTGGGCGAGCGCGGGGGCGTCGTTGGTGCCGTCGCCGGTCATGGCGACCAGCCGTCCGCCGGCCTGCTCCCGCTTGATGAGGGCCATCTTGTCCTCGGGGGTGGCCTCGGCCAGGAAGTCGTCGACGCCCGCCTCATCGGCGACGGCCCGCGCGGTCAGCGGGTTGTCGCCGGTGATCATGACCGTACGGATGCCCATCCGGCGCAGTTCGGCGAACCGTTCCGGCATCCCTTCCTTCACCACGTCCTTGAGGTGGACGACGCCCAGGACCCGGGGCCCGCGCGCGTCCTCGACGGCCACCAGCAGCGGCGTACCGCCCGCCGCCGCGATCCGGTCCGCGATCTCGCCCGCGTCACCGGGCACCTCGCCGCCCCGCTCCCGTACCCAGGCGGTCACGGACCGGGCGGCGCCCTTGCGGACCCGGTGGCCGTCCAGGTCCACCCCGGACATCCGGGTCCGCGCGGTGAAGGTGATCCACTCCGCACCGTCGGCCGCCGCCTCCCGCCCGTACGGCCCGTGGCGCGCCTCCGCGAGGGCGACGACCGACCGGCCCTCCGGGGTCTCGTCGGCGAGCGAGGACAGGCGTGCGGCCCCGGCGAGCTCCTCCTCGCCCACCCCCGCCACCGGGACGAACGCGGCCGCCTGCCGGTTGCCGAGGGTGATGGTGCCGGTCTTGTCGAGGAGCAGCGTCGACACGTCGCCCGCCGCCTCGACCGCGCGGCCCGACATGGCCAGCACGTTGCGCTGGACGAGTCGGTCCATGCCCGCGATGCCGATGGCGGAGAGCAGTGCGCCGATGGTGGTGGGGATCAGGCAGACCAGCAGGGCCGTCAGCACGATCATCGACTGCTCGGCGCCCGCGTACACGGCGAAGGGCTGGAGCGAGACGACGGCCAGGAGGAAGACGATCGAGAGGGACGCCAGCAGGATGTTCAGGGCGATCTCGTTGGGCGTCCGCTGCCGTGCCGCGCCTTCCACCAGGCCGATCATCCGGTCGATGAACGTCTCCCCCGGCTTGGTGGTGATCTTGATGACGACGCGGTCCGAGAGCACCTTCGTGCCGCCGGTGACGGCCGAGCGGTCGCCGCCGGACTCCCGGATGACCGGTGCCGATTCGCCGGTGATGGCGGATTCGTCGACGGAGGCGACGCCTTCGACCACGTCGCCGTCCCCGGGGACGGTGTCCCCGGCCTCGCAGACCACCAGGTCCCCGATGCGCAGCTCCGTTCCGGCGACCCGTTCCTCACCCGAGCCGGAGCCGGAGCCGGAACCGGAACGGGTGCCGGTGACGCGGCGGGCGACGGTGTCGGTCCTGGCCCGGCGCAGGGTCTCGGCCTGCGCCCTCCCCCGCCCCTCCGCGACCGCCTCCGCCAGATTGGCGAAGAGCGTGGTGAGCCAGAGCCAGCCGGTGATCGCCCAGCCGAACCAGTCGTCCGGGTCCAGCGCCGCGAGCACGGTGGTGAGCACCGAGCCGATCAGGACGACGAACATCACCGGGGACTTCACCATCACCCGGGGGTCCAGTTTCCGTACCGCGTCGGGCAGGGACCGGAGCATAAGCCGGGCGTCGAGGGTCCCGGAGCCGACGCGGGTCCCGGCGGGCCCGTGATCGGCCGGCGGTGCCTGTCGCGCCGCACGGGGGTCGGTGAGCGTGCTCATGACGCGAGCCCTTCAGCCAGCGGGCCCAGTGCCAGGGCCGGGAAGTAGGTGAGTCCGGTGACGATGAGGATCGTGGCGAGGAGCACCCCGCTGAAGAGCGGCTTATGGGTGCTGAGGGTGCCGGTGGTGGCGGGGACGGACCTCTGTTCGGCCAGTGAGCCGGCCAGGGCCAGGACGAGGACGATCGGCAGGAAGCGGCCGAGCAGCATCGCGATGCCGAGGGTGGTGTTGAACCACGGGGTGTCGGCGGCCAGCCCGGCGAAGGCGGAGCCGTTGTTGTTGGCGGCCGAGGTGTAGGCGTAGAGGATCTCGGAGAAGCCGTGCGGTCCCGTGTTCGTCATCGAGTCACGCGGGGTGGGCAGGGCCATGGCCGCGGCGGTGAGGCCGAGGACGAGCGCCGGGGTGACGAGCAGATAGCAGGCGGCGAGCTTGATCTCCCGGATGCCGATCTTCTTGCCCAGGTACTCCGGGGTCCGGCCGACCATGAGTCCGGCGATGAACACCGCGATGACCGCCATGATCAGGATGCCGTAGAGACCGGAGCCGACCCCTCCGGGGGCGATCTCGCCGAGCTGCATGCCCAGCATCGTGATGCCGCCGCCGAATCCGGTGTACGAGGAGTGGAAGGAGTTCACCGCTCCGGTCGAGGTCAGCGTCGTGGCGACCGCGAAGAGCGCCGAGCCGGCGATCCCGAAGCGGGTCTCCTTGCCCTCCATGGCGCCGCCCGCGATCTCGAAGGCCGGCCCCCGGTGGGCGGACTCGGTCCAGAGCATCAGCGCCGTGAAACCGATCCAGAGGACCGCCATCGTGGCGAGGAGCGCGTACCCCTGCTTCACCGAGCCCGTCATCCGGCCGAAGGTGCGGGTCAGCGCGGTCGGGATGAGCAGGATGAGGAAGACCTGGAACAGGTTGGAGAGCGGTGTGGGGTTCTCGAAGGGGTGGGCGGAGTTGGCGTTGAAGTAGCCGCCGCCGTTGGTGCCCAGCTCCTTGATGACCTCCTGCGAGGCGACCGCGCCGCCGTTCCCCTGCTGGGGCGGACCGAGGAACTGGCCGACGCCGTGGATGCCGGAGAAGTTCTGGATGACCCCGCAGGCGACCAGGACCAGGGCGCCGGCCACGGATATCGGCAGCAGGACGCGCACGGTGCCGCGCACCAGGTCGGTCCAGAAGTTGCCGAGCTCCCCGGTGCGGGTCCGGGCGAAGCCGCGGACAAGGGCCACGGCGACGGCCATGCCGACGGCGGCGGAGACGAAGTTCTGCACGGCCAGGCCGCCGGTCTGCACGAGGTGGCCCATGGCCTGTTCACCGGCGTACGACTGCCAGTTGGTGTTGGTGACGAAGGAGGCGGCGGTGTTGAACGCCTGGTCGGGGTCGATCGAGGCGAAGCCCAGGGAGCCGGGCAGGACCCCCTGCGCCCGCTGGAGCGCGTAGAGGAACAGAACGCCGACGAAGGAGAAGGCGAGGACCGCGCGCAGATAGGCGGGCCAGCGCATCTCGACGGACGGGTCGGCGCCGATGGCCCGGTAGATCCACCTCTCGGCCCGCAGGTGGCGGGTGGAGGTGTAGACCCGGGCCATGTGGTCGCCGAGGGGACGGTAGGCCAGACCCAGTGCCGCGACGAGGGCGAGCAGCTGGAGCAGACCGGCGAGGAAGGGGCTCATCTCGGGCTCAGAACCTCTCCGGGTGGAGGAGGGCGAGGACGAGGTAGCCCAGCAGGGCGACGGCCACGATCAGGCCGGTGATGTTCTCGGCGGTCACAGCCTGCCCACCGCTCGGGCGATGAGGGCCACCAGCGCGAAGACCGCGATCGTGGTGGCGACGAAGGCCAGATCGGCCATCGTGTGCTCCTAGGGAGGTTCGGTTTCTCGGACCCCCCGAGCAAACCGTCGAGAACGGCTCCCACCAGCGGCGTTGACAGACTCCTTACGGCAGCGGCCCGGCTCTTGATGTTCCTCGTACGTGCCCGATACGCGCCCCATACGCGCCCTCGGCGGGCGGGCCCGGGCGGCGGACGCGGAAAGGCCGGTGGGCCGCACCCCGGGAAGGGGTGCGGCCCACCGGCCGTGACGCTGTGGTGACGTACCGCGGCGGATCCGGTCAGGATCCGCCCGACGGGCCTGGGGCCTGTCGGCAGACGGCAGTTCGCCGACCGGCCCTAGCGGACCTCGGTGATCTCCGGTCCGCGCTGGAGCTGGCCCATGCCGCCGGAGAACTTCGAGCCCTCCTGCTCCTCCTGCTGGATGCCCTCGGGCACCATCTGGGCGTCGTTGGGGAGCTTGAGGACGATCGGGTCGCGGGGGGCCATCGGGCCCTCGCCGCGGACCACCACGGTGTCCCGGAAGATCGTCTCCAGCAGACCCGCCGCCTCCGGCTGGACCGCGCCCTGGCCGGAGATGACCCCGCGCAGGAACCAGCGGGGGCCGTCGACGCCGACGAAGCGCACGAGCTGCACCCCGTTGGTGCCGTCCGGGAGCTGTACGGGGACCTGCGCGCGCAGCTCCCAGCCCAGCGGGCCCTCGACCTCGTCGATGACGCCGCCCTGCTGGGTGATGCCGGAGGCGATCTCCTCGCGGACCTCGCCCCAGATGCCCTGCCGCTTGGGGGCCGCGAAGGCCTGCAGCTGGACCGCGCTGTCGCGGAGCACGACGGTGGCGGCGACGATCGCGTCCCCGGCCACCTCTACGCGCAGCTCCATGCCCTCGACCCCGGGCACGAAGATGCCGCCCAGGTCGACCCGGCCCTCGCCGGGCTGGGAGACCTCGGTGAGGTCCCAGGGTCCGTCGGGCCGGGGGGCCGGCGGAAGGTTCGACCGGCGGGTGCCTGCGGCGGCCCCGTCGGTGCCCTCGTCGGCGACCTGCTCGGTCTCGCGCACCTCGTCCGCCTCGTCCTCGGCGGAACCACTCTTCTTGCGACGTCCGAACACGTCACTGTCCTTCCCGGTCGGATACGACCGAAGCGTAGCTGTTCCCACCGTGGGTGATCCCGCCCTCGGCGACGTCCACCGACGCATGACCGCCGGTGGACCCGAAGCCCCCTTCGGCCCGCGCCGAGCCGGGAAGTTCCGCCACCTCGTGGAAGCGCACCTTCTCGACCTGCTGGACGACCAGTTGGGCAATCCGGTCGAACCGTTCGAATCGCACGCTCTCGCGCGGATCGAGGTTGACCACGATCACCTTGATCTCCCCACGGTACCCGGCATCCACCGTCCCTGGGGCATTCACGAGGGCCACTCCGCAGCGGGCCGCGAGGCCGGAGCGGGGGTGCACGAAGGCGGCGTACCCGTCGGGCAGGGCGATCGAGACGCCGGTGGGGAGCACCACGCGCTCGCCGGGGGCGAGTTCGGCGGCCTCGGTGGTCACCAGGTCGGCCCCGGCGTCCCCCGGGTGTCCGTACGCCGGAATCGGTACGTCCGGGTCGAGGAGGCGGATCAGTACGTCGACGGGGCTGCGCATCAGGGGTTCACCTCGAAGGCTCGGGCACGCTTGACCTGGTCCGGGTCGGCCATGGCGGCCTGGATCTCGGCGGGCCGCCCGTTCTCGATGAAGTGGTCCACCTTGACCTCGATGAAGAGGGCGTCGGCCCGGACCGCGACGGGGCCCTCGGGGCCGCCGATCCGGCCGGTGGCCGTGGAGTAGATCTTCCGGCCGTGCACGGCGGTGATGCGGGCGTCCAGGTGCAGCACGGTGTCCACCGGCACGGGGCGCACGAAGTCGGTCTCCAGCCGGCCGGTCACCGCGATCGTGCGCAGCAGCCAGTTCAGCGAGCCGAGGGTCTCGTCCAGCGCGGTGGCGAGCACGCCGCCGTGGGCGAGGCCGGGGGCGCCCTGGTGGGCGGGCTTGACGGTGAACTCGGCGGTCACACTCACGCCTTCACCGGCCCGGGCCTGGAGGTGCAGGCCGTGGGGCTGTCCCTCACCGCAGCCGAAACAGTGCTCGTAGTGTGCGCCGAGGAGTTCCCCGGGGGCGGGGGCGTCAGGGTGCCGGACCGGCGCGACGGCGTCGGCCGGGGGTGTCAGAGCTGCTGATGTTCCACTCACAGGCGCTGACCTTACCCGCGCGGCGGTGTGGCGGTCGCGCCGTGCCAAGCTTGGCCCCATGCAGCCTTCCGCACCGCCCTTCGACGAACGTCTCACCGCGCCCCGTTCCTGGTGGTTCATCGCCTTCGGGGTCGGTGTCGCCTGTGCGCTGATGCTTCTGCCGCTCGGCACCCTGCCGCTCCTCGCCGGGCTGGTCGGCGGTACGGCGGCGGCCGCGGCCGCGGTGAGCAGTTACGGCTCCGCCCGGATCCGGGTGGTGGCCGGGGCACTGGTGGCCGGTGACGCCCGCATCCCGCTCTCCGCGCTCGGGGAGCCCGAGGTGCTGGACGTCGAGGAGGCGCGCGCCTGGCGCACGCACAAGGCGGACGCGCGCGCCTTCATGCTGCTGCGCAGCTATGTGGGGACGGCGGTGCGGGTGGAGGTCACGGACCCCGAGGACCCGACTCCGTACGTCTTCCTCTCCACCCGGGACCCGAAGGGCTGGCGGCGGCGCTGACGGCCGTACCGGCGGCCTGAGGCGCTCCGCAGGGGACGGCCGGGGGCTTCAGGCGCCCTCGATCTCCTTGGGCAGCACGACCGGTACGGCGGGCCGCTCCAGCGGGGGCAGCTCGGCGAGGCGGTCCCAGGGGATCTGCTGCTTGCGCAGGTCGCTCCTGATGCGGTCGGCGAGCTTGCGGGTGTCGCGGCGGTTCATCGTGGCGCCGACGGCGGCGCCGATCATGAACGGGATCAGGTTGGGCAGATTGCGGGCCATGCGCTTGGTGATCTGCTGGCGCAGCTCGCGCTTCATCTGGCCGCCCAGGGCCGCGTTGAGCGTGGTGGGCCGGGTGACGTCGATACCGCGCTCCTCGGTCCACGACGTCAGATACGCGGTGGAGCGCTGGGCGAGATGGCCCGGCGGGCGGAGGCCGTAGACCTCGTGGAGCTCGGCGACGAGCTTCATCTCCACCGCGGCGACGCCGGTGACCTCGGCCGCCAGCTCGGCGAGCATGGCGGGCGGTACGGGCAGCATGGCGGCCGCTCCGATGCCCGCGCCGACGGTGGCGGTGGCCCGGCTCGCGCCCGCCACGAGCTTGTCGGCGAGCTCCTCGGGACCGAGGCCCGGGAACTGCTCGCGCAGGGTGGCGAGATCGCGCACCGGGACGCGGGAGCTGTTTCGATGATCCGGTCGGCCAGCTGGCCGGCCAGGGCACGGGCGCTCTCCCCGCTCCTGCGCACCCCCCGTTTCACTGCGTGCAGGCGGCCTGCCCCGGTCGTGGGCTCCGCCTGGTCCTGCTCCGTGCTCCGGTCCGGCGGACCCGCCGCCCCCGCCACTTCGAGCGAGGCCGGACGGCCCCGCTCGTCGTCGGAGATGCCGGAAACACCGGAGGGGTCCGGCAGAGCGGCGGACCGCTCGGCAGACGGGCTGACGCCTGCCGCCGGGCCTGTGCCGCCCTCGTTCGCCTCCGGTCCGTGCCGACGCCAGGGGCGCCGCTTCCGGAACGGTGTGTCGCCTGCCACGGCCGACCCGGCCTCAGTCGCAGTCGCGGCAGATGGGCTGGCCGTTCTTCTCGCGGGCCAGCTGGCTGCGGTGGTGCACCAGGAAGCAGCTCATGCAGGTGAACTCGTCGGCCTGCTTGGGCAGGACCCGGACGGCCAACTCCTCGTTGGAGAGGTCCGCGCCGGGCAGTTCGAGGCCTTCGGCGGCGTCGAACTCGTCGACGTCGACCGCGGAGGCCGTCTTGTCGCTCCGACGAGCCTTGAGCTCTTCGAGGCTGTCCTGGTCCACGTCGTCGTCGGTCTTGCGTGGGGTGTCGTAATCCGTTGCCATGTCGCTCTCCCCCTCTTGGGTTTCTGCGGGTGTCTCAGCGCACGTAACGCGTGAGAGGCCGGACTTGTGCCCGACCTGAGGCGGAGATTTTGCCTCACATCAAGGTCTGTTACTCAATCGACACCCAACCGGCCGCCTCGGCGAGGCTCGGCTTGGGTGGCGATGGGGACCGTACACGGTCCCGACTGCGCAGTTCACAGGCGCCACCCCGTGTACTTCCCGTGATAACCCCCTCCGAAAACCCGGACGATTACCGGCTTTCCGAACGACGTGCGATCACGGAGCGTAGATGGCCCGAAAACGGGCGCTGTGATCGATCACACACGACTCGCCCGGGAACGGGTCCTGAAAATTCCGCCCAAAGCGAACATGAAGATTCGGTGCAGAGTCACACCGCGCAGCCTCTCAGACCGGCAGGGTGACGCGCATCACGAGACCGCCGCCTTCGCGGGGCTCCGCGATGATACGGCCTCCGTGGGCCCGCGCGACGGACCGTGCGATCGACAGGCCGAGTCCGACCCCCTTGTCGCTGCCCGTGCGCTCCGTACGCAGCCGCCGGAACGGCTCGAAGAGGTTGTCGATCTCGTACGCCGGCACCACAGGACCTGTGTTCGAGACCACCAGCAGGGCCTGGCCGGGCTGGAGGGAGGTGGTGACCTCCACCCAGCCGTCCTCGGCCACGTTGTACCGCACGGCGTTCTGTACGAGGTTCAGCGCGATCCGCTCCAGCAGGACCCCGTTGCCCTGGACGACGGCACCGGCGCGCTCACCGCGGATCTCCACGTTCCGCTCCACCGCCTCCGCGTGGGCCTGGTCGATGGCGCGGTCGGCGACCTCGGCGAGGTCGACCGGTTTGCGCTCCACGATCTGGTTGTCGCTGCGGGCCAGCAGCAGCAGCCCCTCGACCAGCTGCTCACTGCGCTCGTTGGTGGCCAGCAGCGTCTTGCCGAGCTGCTGGAGCTCCGGTGGCGCCTGTGGATCGGAGAGATGGACCTCCAGCAGCGTGCGGTTGATCGCCAGCGGGGTGCGCAGCTCGTGCGAGGCGTTGCCGACGAACCGCTGCTGCGCGGTGAACGCCAGCTCCAGCCGGTCCAGCATGTCGTCGAAGGTGTCCGACAGCTCCTTCAGCTCGTCGTCCGGGCCGTCCAGCTCGATCCGCCGGGTGAGGTCCGTGCCCGCGACCCGGCGCGCGGTCCGGGTGATCCGGCCGAGTGGGGACAGGACGCGCCCCGCCATGGCGTAGCCGAAGGCGAACGCGATGATGCTGAGCCCGACCAGAGCCAGCAGGGAGCGGTTGAGCAGCGTCTCCAGCGCCTCCTTGCGCTGGTTGTTGACGCAGGCGTTCATCGCCGCGTTGAAGGCCTCCGGGGAGGGCGTCGTCGGCAGGTCGCAGATCTCGCTGGCGACCCGTCCGCTGACGATCTCGAAGGGCAGCTTGCTGCCCACGCCGAGGGCCTGCGCGGCCAGCATGTAGATGATCGAGAGCAGCAGGATGCCCGCGATCAGGAACATCCCGCCGTACAGCAGCGTGAGCCTTATCCGGATGGTCGGGCGCAGCCAGGGGTACGGGGGGTCCTGCTGCTTGGGCTCCCAGGTGGGCTTCGGAGGTGCCGTGGGGGGCGGTGGGGTGGCGGCCATGGTCCTCAGATCCGGTATCCGGAGCCCGGCACGGTGACGATGACGGGCGGTTCGCCGAGCTTGCGGCGGAGCGTCATGACCGTGACCCGCACCACGTTGGTGAAGGGGTCGGTGTTCTCGTCCCAGGCCTTCTCCAGGAGCTGTTCGGCCGAGACGACGGCGCCCTCGCTGCGCATGAGGACCTCCAGCACCGCGAACTCCTTCGGGGCGAGCTGGATCTCCACCTCGTCCCGGAAGACCTCACGGCGGTTCGGGTCGAGTTTGATGCCGGCCCGTTCCAGGACGGGCGGCAGCGCCACCGTCGTACGGCGGCCCAGCGCCCGGACCCGGGCGGTCAGCTCGCTGAAGGCGAAGGGTTTGGGGAGGTAGTCGTCGGCGCCCAGCTCCAGGCCCTCGACGCGGTCGCTGACGTCGCCGGAGGCGGTGAGCATGAGCACCCGGGTAGGCATGCCGAGCTCCACGATCTTGCGGCAGACGTCGTCGCCGTGCACCAGCGGGAGGTCCCGGTCCAGCACGACGACGTCGTAGTCGTTGACCCCGATGCGCTCCAGCGCCGCGGCACCGTCGTAGACGACGTCGACGGCCATGGCCTCCCGGCGCAGTCCGGTGGCCACCGCATCGGCGAGCAGCTGCTCGTCCTCGACGACGAGTACGCGCACAGCGCAGTCCTTCCCTAGGTCCATCTACGGGTTCACACAGCGAACGGCCCCCAGGGGAGGCCGACTGTGTGCGTCCATCCTGCCCGCAACGCGTATAAACCGGCGGTAAGACGGCGCTCTGGGTGACCGGGCCCCGGGAAGGCGGCGGAATTACCGGTCAGTTGAGGTTTCTCTGAGACTGCGCATGGGGATGAGGGGTTCACACCCGCGATCACGCCCGGCCCGTGGCATTCCACGGCCCCTCTCCGTCCACCCCGGAGAAGCGGCGAGATCACCCGCCCCTCCGGCTCCCCGCCGGAGGAATCCCGGGCACACCCCCGTGCCACCGACCCACGATGAGGGGGCGCATCATGGACGCTTTCACCGCAGGTCTGCTGCAACGCATCAAGAGCACCGAGTCCGACCTCACGCGGGCTCGCGAGGACGGAGACGACTTCCTGGCGGATGTCGAGCAGGGCGAGCTGGACGACCTGCACCGCCTCGCGGCCGAGCACGGCGTGGAAATCGGCGCCACAAGCGTCTGAGCCGTAGGACAGAGGGCCCCGGATGCCTCACCGGCATCCGGGGCCCTCTGCTGTGTCCTGCGGCCCCACAGCTCCCACCAGGGCCTTCGGCGTCAGTCGTGCCAGGCACCCAGCTCGTCGAGGGCGGCCTGCAGCGGCTCGAAGACGCCGGGGGGCGCGGCCACCGCGAGGTCGCCGTCGGCCGGCAGCCCGGGGCGGCCGCCGGTCAGCGCGCCCGCCTCCCGGGCGATCAGGTCGCCCGCGGCCAGGTCCCAGGGGTGCAGCCCGCGCTCGTAGTAGCCGTCCAGCCGCCCCGCCGCCACATCGCAGAGGTCGACGGCCGCCGAACCGCTGCGCCGGATGTCCCGGAGCCTGGGGATCAGCCGCTGGACGACGTCCGCCTGGTGGCTGCGGACCTTGCTGACGTAGTTGAAGCCGGTCGAGACGAGGGCCTGGTCCAGCGGCGGCGCGGGGCGGCAGCGCAGCGCCGTGCCGTTCGCGTACGCACCGCCGCCCAGGACCGCCTGGTACGTCTCCCGGCGCATGGGGGCCTCGACGACGCCCACGACCCGCTCGCCGTCGCGCTCGGCCGCGATGGAGACCGCCCAGGTCGGCAGGCCGTAGAGGTAGTTCACGGTGCCGTCCAGCGGGTCGATCACCCAGCGGATGCCGGTGGAGCCCGGAGAGCTGGCCCCCTCCTCGCCGAGGAAGCCGTCGTCGGGGCGGAAGTCGGAGAGGTAGCCGGTGATCAGCTTCTCGGCGGCGATGTCCATCTCGGTGACCACATCGATGGGGCTGGACTTGGTCGCGGCCACCCCCAGGTCGGCGGGGCGGCCGTCGCGCAGCAGGGCTCCGGCGCGCCGGGCGGCCTCCAGGGCGAGGTCCAGCAGCTCGGACAGGGCGGGGTCGGTCACGGGGGCTCCCAGGGGACTCGACGAGAACAGGGCTTTACGCGTACGGGCAGGGGTTCTGCGCGTACGGCAGCGGCTTTACGCGTACGGGCTGTCGGCGCCCGCCGCCGCGGGCTTGGGGGCCCTGGCCGGGCAGCAGCCGACCGGGCAGAGGTCGTGGGACGGACCGAGGGATCCCAGCGCGCAGGGCTTCACCTCACGCCCCCGCTCATGCGCCGCGCGCTCCAGGAGCAGGTCCCGTACGGCGGCGGCGAAGCGCGGGTCGTCGCCCACCGTCGCGGACCGGCGGACCGGCAGCCCCAGCTCGGCGGCGCTCGCGGTGGCCTCGGTGTCGAGGTCGTACAGGACCTCCATGTGGTCGGAGACGAAGCCGATCGGCGCCATCACGACCGCGGGGACACCCTCGCCGTGCAGGGTCTCCAGGTGGTCGCAGATGTCGGGCTCCAGCCACGGGATGTGCGGGGCGCCGCTGCGGGACTGGTAGACGAGCTGCCAGGGGTGGTCGACGCCGGTCGCCTCACGCACCGCCGCCACGATCAGCCGGGCGACGTCCAGGTGCTCGGCGACGTACGCCCCGCCCTCGCCGTGCGCCTCCACGGGCCCCGAGGCGTCGGCGGCCGAGGTCGGGATGGAGTGCGTGGTGAAGGCGAGGTGGGCGCCCGCGCGCACGTCCTCGGGGAGGTCGGCCAGCGAGGCGAGCACCCCGTCGACCATCGGCTCCACGAAGCCGGGGTGGTTGAAGTAGTGGCGCAGCTTGTCCACCCGCGGCACGTCGAGGCCCTCCGCCTCCAGCGCGGCCAGCGACTCGGCGAGGTTCTCGCGGTACTGGCGGCAGCCCGAGTACGAGGCGTACGCGCTGGTGGCGAGGACGGCGATCCGGCGGTGCCCGTCGGCGGTCATCTCGCGCAGGGTGTCGGTCAGGTACGGCGCCCAGTTGCGGTTGCCCCAGTAGACCGGCAGGTCCAGGCCGTGGTCGGCGAGGTCCTTGCGGAGGGCGTCCAGCAGCGCGCGGTTCTGGGCGTTGATCGGGCTGACCCCACCGAAGAGGAAGTAGTGCTGCCCGACCTCCTTGAGGCGTTCCTCGGGGATGCCCCGGCCGCGGGTCACGTTCGCGAGGAACGGGACCACGTCGTCCGGGCCCTCGGGACCGCCGAAGGAGAGCAGCAGCAGGGCGTCGTAGGGAGCGGGATCGCGCAGATCGGACATGGCATCGATCCTGCCACCCGCCACCGACAGCGCGGCAACCGACATCCGACGCCCCGTCGGCAAGAGCCGGAACCCCTGACGGACGTACGCCCGTTCCGCGCCCCCGGACACTCCCGGATCCGGTGTCCGGCGGCTCCGCCCGGCCGTAAGCTGTATCAGCCCGCTACACGCATGACAGGCACGACCGGAGTACCCCCTTGCCCAGCCCCTACCGCGCCATCTTCGCCGCCCCCGGCTCCAAGGGGTTCTCCGCCGCAGGCTTCTTCGGCCGGATGCCGCTGTCCATGATGGGCATCGGCGTCGTGACCATGATCTCCCAGCTCACCGGCCGCTACGGGCTGGCCGGGGCGCTCACCGCGACCCTCGCCATGGCGGCCGCGGTCTTCGGCCCGCAGATCTCGCGCCTGGTCGACCGGTACGGGCAGCGCAGGGTGCTGCGCCCCACCACCCTGGCCTCGGTGGCGGCGGTGGCGGGGCTGCTGATCTGCGCCCAGCAGGGGGCGCCGGACTGGACGCTGTTCGTCTTCGCGGCGGGTGCGGGCTGTGTGCCGAGCGTGGGGTCGATGGTGCGGGCCCGCTGGGCGGCGATCTACCGGGGTTCCAGCCGAGAGCTGCACACGGCGTACTCCTGGGAGTCGATCGTCGACGAGGTGTGCTTCATCTTCGGGCCGATCATCTCGATCGGGCTCTCCACCGCCTGGTTCCCGGAGGCCGGTCCGCTGATCGCCGCCGCCTTCCTGCTGGTCGGGGTCTTCTGGCTGACCGCCCAGCGCGCCACCGAGCCGATCCCGCACCCCAAGTCCCAGCACACCGGCGGCTCGGCGCTGCGCTCGCCCGGCCTCCAGGTCCTGGTGATCACCTTCGTGGCGACGGGCGCGATCTTCGGCGCCGTCGACGTGGTGACCGTGGCCTTCGCCGAGGAGAGCGGCCGCAAGGCCGCGGCCTCCCTCGTGCTGGCCGTCTACGCGCTCGGTTCGTGCCTGGCGGGAGCCGTCTTCGGGCTGCTGCACCTGAAGGGGAAGCCCGCCAGAAGGTGGCTGGTGGGTGTCTGCGCGATGGCCGTGAGTATGATCCCCCTCCAACTGGCCGGGAACCTCACGTTGCTGGCCGTGGCGCTCTTTGTCGCGGGCCTCGCCATCGCACCGACGATGGTCACCACCATGGCCCTCGTCGAAGCGCACGTACCGCGCACCAAGCTGACCGAGGGCATGACCTGGACCAGTACCGGGCTCGCGGTCGGAGTGGCGCTCGGCTCCTCGGCCGCCGGCTGGGTGGTCGACGCCGCCGGAGCGAAGGCGGGGTACGCGGTGCCCGCCGTGGCGGGAGCGCTCGCGGCGGCGGTGGCGGTCCTGGGGTATCGCCGGCTGGCCAAGCCGGCTCCTACGGGAGGGCGCGGGGAAGATGACCGACACCTACGCACGGACGACGACGAACGCGTGGCGTAACTGGGCGGGGACCGTCACCGCCCGGCCCGCCAGGACCGAGTCCCCCGCGTCCGTGGACGAGCTCGTCGACGTACTCCGCCGGGCGCACGCGGACGGCCTCACGGTGAAGCCCGTCGGCACCGGCCACTCCTTCACGGCCACCGCCGCCACCGACGGCGTGCTGATACGCCCGGACCTGCTCACCGGCATCCGGGACATCGACCGCAAGGCGATGACCGTCACGGTGGAGGCGGGCACTCCGCTCAAGCGCCTCAACACCGCGCTCGCCCGTGAGGGGCTCTCGCTCACGAACATGGGCGACATCATGGAGCAGACGATCGCCGGGGCGACCTCCACCGGGACGCACGGCACCGGCCGCGACTCGGCGTCGATATCCGCCCAGATCCGCGCCCTGGAGCTGGTCACCGCCGACGGCACCGTGCTGGTCTGCTCGGAGCAGGAGAACCCGGAGGTGTTCGCCGCCGCCCGGGTCGGCCTCGGCGCCCTCGGGGTGATCACCGCGGTCACCCTCGCCGTGGAGCCGGTCTTCCTGCTGACCGCCCGTGAGGAGCCGATGACCTTCGACCGGGTCACGGGCGACTTCGACCAGCTGGTCGCCGAGAACGAGCACTTCGAGTTCTACTGGTTCCCACACACCGGCAACTGCAACACCAAGCGCAACAACCGCAGCGCGGGTCCGGCCGCCCCGCCCGGCCGGGTGAGCAGCTGGATCGACGACGAGCTGCTCTCCAACGGGGTCTTCCAGGTGGCCTGTTCCCTCGGGCGGGCGGTCCCGGCGACCATCCCCTCCATCGCCAAGCTCTCCAGCCGCGCGCTCTCGGCCCGGACCTACACCGACATCCCGTACAAGGTGTTCACCAGCCCGCGCCGGGTGAAGTTCGTGGAGATGGAGTACGCCGTTCCGCGCGAGCGGGCCGTGGCGGCGCTGCGGGAGCTGAAGGCGATGGTGGAGCGCTCACCGCTGAAGGTCAGCTTCCCGGTCGAGGTGCGCACCGCGCCCGCCGACGACATGGCCCTCTCGACCGCTTCCGGCCGGGACAGCGCGTACATCGCCGTGCACCTCTACAAGGGGACGCCGCACCGCTCGTACTTCACCGCGGTGGAGCGGATCATGACCGCGCACTCCGGCCGCCCGCACTGGGGCAAGATCCACACCCGGGACGCGGCCTATCTGGCGGAGGTCTACCCGCGGTTCGGCGAGTTCACCGCCGTACGCGACCGACTCGACCCGGACCGGATGTTCGGCAACGACTACCTGCGGCGCGTCCTCGGCGACTGAGCCCCTGGCAAGGCGTCGGCCCCCTCGCGTCTTCCGTCGCAAGGGGGCCGACGCGCTTCCGCGGTACGGCGGTCACTCGGTGGTGCCGTCGGCGGGCGGGGCCTGCTCGCCCTGGCCCGCGGCGCCGCCGTTGCCCGGGGCGGTCGTCGGATCCGGTGCGCCGGTCCCGCCGCCGGGGGTGGAGGGGGTCGGCGTCGGGGCGGGCGTGGTCTGCCCGTCGCCGGAGGTGGACGGGGCCGGCGTGGGGGTGGTGGTCCCGGTGCCCGGGTTGTCGCCGCCCGTTCCCGTACCGGGGTCGGGGCTCGTACCGCTGCCGTCGCCGCCCGGGTCGGTGGCGGGGGCGGATCCGGTGCCGCTGCCCGGCGTCTTCTGCTGCTCGTCCCCTCCCCCGTCCTGGCCGGTGTCGCCGGAGGGCGTGGGATCGGCCGGGCCGGGGTCGCGGTCGCCGCCGCCGCGTACGACGGAGCTGAGGGTGGTGCCCTTGCCGCCGCTCAGGTCGTTGCCCGAGATCATCTCGAAGACGGTGATCCCGGCCATGGAGACGGCGAAGACCGCGGCGGCCGCGAGCGCGGGGCGCTTCCAGCCGCGCAGCCGGGTGCCGTGGGTGGTGCCCTCGGTGAACGCGTCGTCGGTCGCGGCCGGTGCTTCCGCCGCCTGAGACAGGACCTGCGTACGGTCTCCGAACTGCGGGAGCATCTGCGTACGGTCCGGGTCGGGCCGCAGCAGTTGGGTGCGCTCCGGGTCGGCGACCGGCCGCAGCAACTGCGTGCTCTCCGCGTCCGGGACCGCGTCGGAGGCCCCCTCCGGGACCACCTCCGGCACCCCGCCCGGGTCGACCGTGGGCAGCACCGTGGTGGCGTCGTCCGTCGCGGCCGCCGCAGGCTCCGGTTGCGGACGCCGCTCGGCGGCTCTGTGCGCCGAGGGGGTCGTCTCCTTCGTGTGCACCGTCACCTGGCGGCCCTCCGGGTGGGTCACCTGGACCGTCACCTCGCGGATCTGCTCGCCGGTGCGGCGGAAGAAGTGCTGGAAGACGGAGCCCCCGCAGGTGGCGACGACGCTCATCACGCCCGCCCCGGCGATGGTGCCGTAGACCCCCAGCTGCGAAGCCGCCACGGCTGCCGCGACCGCGGCCACCGCGCTCCCGGCGACCTGCGGCAGACTCAGATCGATGCGCCTTTCCTTGGGTTCTATGTCACTTTCCGGCTTCTGAACCATTACCAGCCCCTGCTTGACATCTCTCCCACCATGCAACAGGAAGGGACAAATGAGCGAAGTGGATAGTTCCGTTTCCGGCGATTGTGTGAAGCACAACACGCATCAGGGGCATTTCGCGGAGAACCGGGTAGGCCAACTCCCGTGCCACCCGAGAAGTTCGGCGGCGCGCCGGTCCACCCAAGTGGCCCGAATGGAGTACCGTACGAGCCCTGGGGCGGACTCCCACATGGGGATCCGCAGCTACGGGAGAGGGGCCGGCAGCGGCACTCGAACCGGCAGCGCCAAGCGATTGCACGGGTGCTTGCTGAACAGAGCGGCCAAATCGGTCACTTTGGGGCGCAAGAGGCAACCGTGTCATGGCGGCGTTCCAGGACGAGCGCCCGACACGCCGGGCAACATGGCAAGGTTGTGGCAGGCTGCACCCGGGCAGGTCACACTCGACTAGCGGAAGCAGCGACGCACGTGACGTCGGCAGGCACCACCCGGGAGGTCCCCATGCCCGAACTGCGTGTCGTGGCCGTCTCCAACGACGGCACACGACTGGTGCTCAAGGCTGCGGACAGCACGGAATACACGCTTCCGATCGACGAGCGGCTGCGCGCCGCCGTGCGCAACGACCGCGCCCGGCTCGGCCAGATCGAGATCGAGGTGGAGAGCCACCTCCGCCCCCGCGACATCCAGGCCCGCATACGGGCCGGTGCCTCCGCGGAGGAGGTCGCCCAGTTCGCCGGCATCCCGGTCGACCGTGTACGCCGCTTCGAGGGCCCCGTGCTCGCGGAGCGCGCCTTCATGGCCGAGCGGGCCCGGAAGACTCCCGTGCGCCGTCCCGGCGAGAACACCGGCCCCCAGCTCGGCGAGGCGGTGCAGGAGCGGCTCCTGCTGCGCGGCGCCGACAAGGAAACCGTCCAGTGGGACTCCTGGCGCCGTGACGACGGCACCTGGGAGGTCCTGCTCGTCTACCGGGTCGCGGGTGAACCGCACTCGGCGAGCTGGACGTACGACCCGCCCAGACGGCTCGTCCAGGCCGTCGACGACGAGGCACGCTCGCTGATCGGCGAGAGCGACGGCGCGGCGCCCGAGCCGAGCTTCCCGTTCGTGCCCCGGATCGCCCGGCTGCCGCGCGACCGGCCGCTGGACCGCGCTCTCGACCGGCAGATCGAACGGCCCGCACCGGTCGCCGAGCCGGAGGAGTACGTGAGCAGCGCCTCGGCCGGTGAGCGGGACTCGCTGACCAGCCTGCTGGAGGCGGTGCCGAGCTTCCGGGGCGACATGGTCGTGCCGGAGCGGCCCACGCAGCCCGAGCCACCCGCGCTCGAACCGGCCGCCGAGGAGGAGACCGAGGCGGACGAGCCGCCCGCGGCCGCCGCTTCGGCCGGTGCCGGTGCGGCGTACGCGGATGTGCTGATGCCCCGGGCGGTGGCCGGTCACCGCGACCGGCTGACCGGGACGACGGACCGTCAGGCGGAGGCGGACGGGGTCCGGCCGGGCCGCCGGGCGGCCGTGCCGAGCTGGGACGAGATCGTCTTCGGCACCCGCCGCAAGAAGCAGGACTGACCGGGAGTGCCGGTCGGCAGGAGAGGGGCCCGTACGCCATGGCGTACGGGCCCCTCTCCGTCGTCGCGCTTATCAGGCCGGCTCGGGGCCGGTGGCGACCGGGCGGGCGGGGTCGGCGGACCACTCGGACCAGGAGCCGGGGTAGAGCGCGGCGGGGATGCCGGCGATCTCCAGGGCGAGCACCTCATGGGCGCCGGAGACCCCCGATCCGCAGTAGACGCCGACGGCCCCGCCGCTCTTCCCCGCCCCGAGCGCGGTGAACCGCTCGGCGAGCTGTCCGGCCGGAAGGTAGCGGCCGTCCTCGGTGACGTTCGCCGTGGTCGGGGCGGAGACGGCACCGGGGATGTGGCCGCCGACGCGGTCGATCGGCTCGACATCGCCCCGGTAGCGCTCGGCCGCCCGTGCGTCCAGGAGCAGCCCCGTCCGGGCGAGCGCGGCGGCCGCGTCCGCGTCCAGGGTGGGCAGGGCGCCGGGCTTCGGCCGGAAATCACCCTCGGCCGGGCGCGGGATCTCGGTGGTGAGGTCGCCGGTCCACGCGGCGAGGCCGCCGTCCAGGACCCGTACGTCGGGGTGACCCGTCCAGCGCAGCAGCCACCAGGCGCGTGCGGCGGCCCAGCCCTGTCCGCCGTCGTAGACCACGACCGGGGTGTCCTGGCCGACCCCGGCGCGGCGCATCACGGCGCCGAAGGCCTCCGGGTCCGGGAGGGGGTGGCGGCCGCCGCTGCCCGCCGGTCCGGCCAGTTCCGTATCGAGGTCGACGAAGACGGCGCCGGGCAGATGGCCGGCCTCGTAGTCGGGGCGGCCGTGCGGACCACCCAGCTGCCAGCGGACGTCCAGGAGCACCGGGGGTCGCGGTCCCGCCGACTCGCTCGCGTATGCGGTTGCGGTGATGATGGGCTTCATGGGTGCCATCCTCGCGCAGAGGCCGTGGCGCCCGTACCAGCGCACGGGCGGACCTACCGCACCAAAGCGGTCTTCGCCCGCCGAGAACCCGGAGAACGCGGCGCGGCCGGGGCCGTGCCGGTGCCGGGTGGTGCGAGCATCTGCACGGGGTGTGCGGACCGCGTCCTGACCCGGGACGGCCGTACCGCCCCGTTCCCCCCGTACGGCCACCACAACGGTCCGAGGAGAGACAAGACGATGACCGAGGCTGCTGCCCGGCGCACGCCCGGAACACCTTGCTGGGTGAGTCTGATCGTGCACGGCCTGAGCGCGACCCAGGAGTTCTACGGAGCCCTGTTCGGCTGGGAGTTCCGGCCGGGCCCCGACCAGCTGGGCCCCTATGTCCGCGGACTCCTCGACGGCAAGGAGGTCGCGGGCATCGGTCAGCTGCCGCCCGACCGGCACCTCCCGATCGCCTGGACCACCTACCTGGCGACGGACGACGCGGACCTGACGGCCGAGGCGATCCGCTCCTGCGGCGGCACGGTCGCGGTCGGGCCGATCGACGCGGGTGAGGCGGGGCGGCTCGCCATCGCATCGGACCCGGGCGGGGCGGTCTTCGGCGTCTGGCAGGGCTCGGAGCACATCGGCACGATGAAGGCGGGCGTCCCCGGCACCCCCGTCTGGAACGAGCTGGTGACGCGGGAGACCTCGATGGTCGCGAAGTTCTACCAGACGGTCTTCGGTTACGAGACCGAGGCGGTGGTCTCCGCCGACTTCGACTACCAGACCCTGCACCTGGCGGGCGTCCCGGTGGCCGCCCTGCACGGGGCCGGCCAGTCGCTGCCGCGCGACCGGGGGCCGCACTGGATGACGTACTTCGAGGTCGCCGACGTGGACGAGTCCGCGGCGCGGGTGGTGGAGCTGGGCGGGCACGTCCTCCAGCCGCCGCGTGAGGGGGCCGGCGGCCGGCTGGCGACGGTGGCCGATCCGGAGGGCGCCGCCTTCACGATCGTACAGTCGTCCAAGGGCTGAACCGCCGGCTCTCGTACGGTCGTCCGAGGGCTGGAGTCCCTTCGGGGCGGCTAGCTCTCGGCGGCGACCGGGAGCACGTCCGGGGAGAGCGTGCCGGCGCGGGCCGTCTCCGCGGTGAGCCGACGGCGGTGGTGGCGGCGGCACAGCACCTCGTAACCGACCTCGCCCGCCTGCCGGTTGACATCGCCGACGACGACCTGGGCGCCCTCGACGACCATCTCGCCGTCCACCGTACGGGCGTTGTGGGTGGCGCGGGCGCCGCACCAGCAGAGCGCCTCGACCTGGAGCGCCTCTATCCGGTCGGCCAGTTCGATCAGCCGCTGGGAGCCGGGGAAGAGCTTGGTGCGGAAGTCCGTGGTGATGCCGAACGCGAAGACGTCCAGGCCCAGATCGTCGACGACCCGGGCCAACTGGTCGATCTGGACCGGGGCGAGGAACTGCGCCTCGTCCACGATGACGTAGTCGACCCGGCCACCGCGGCTGACCCGGTCGACGATGTGCGCGTAGACGTCCATGCCCTCGTCGGCCTCGACGGCGTCCGTCACCAGGCCGAGCCGGGAGGAGAGCTTGCCCTCGCCCGCCCGGTCGTCGCGAGTGAAGATCACGCCCTGGAGGCCCCGCGCGGAGCGGTTGTGACCGATCTGCAGGGCCAGCGTGCTCTTTCCGCAGTCCATGGTTCCGGAGAAGAACACCAGCTCGGGCATGAGGGGACGAGCACCTTTCAGAACAGCGGAGGGGGAAACGCGGTTACGAGCGTACTTCGAGCAGCGGGACGAGCTGTTCGACGGGGGTCAGGGAGCCGTGCATGCCGACCATCGCCGACTCGTGCGGCTCGTTGACGGACGCCGTGATGACGACGTCGTCGTGGGCGGCGGCGACCACATCGCCGATCCGGCCGTACACTCGCTCGTCGATGACGGGCCCGAACCAGCCCGCCGCGATCGCCTCGTCCCTGCTCGCCACCCAGAACTGCTCGCCGAGCACCTCGCGCCAGACGGCCAGGACGTCGCCCTGGGCCCCGGGCACCGCGTAGACATGGCGGGCGCGGCCCTCGCCGCCGAGCAGGGCGACGCCCGCGCGCAGCTCCCAGTCCTCGTCGAAGTCGATCCGGGACTGCTCGTCGAACGGGATGTCGATCATGCCGTGGTCGGCGGTGATGTAGAGCGCGGAGCGCGGCGGCAGCTGCTCGGCGAGGCGCTGGGCGAGCCCGTCGACGTACATCAACTGGCCGCGCCAGGCGTCGGAGTCGACGCCGAAGCGGTGGCCCTTGCCGTCGACCTCGCTGTAGTACGTGTAGACGAGCGAGCGGTCACCGGCGGCGAGGCGCTGGGCGGCGACGTCCATCCGGTCCTCGCCGGAGAGCCGGCCGAGGAAGGATCCGCCGCTGAGCGCGACCTTGGTGAGCGGGGTCTGCTCGAAGTCCGGGGAGGAGACCTGCGCGGTGTGCACGCCCGCCGCGTCGGCGAGCCGGAAGACCGTGGGGTAGGGCTGCCAGACCTTCGGCGCGGTGAACGGCTTCCAGCGGAGCTGGTTCATCAGCGCGCCGGTCTCCGGGTTGCGCACGGTGTAGCCGGGCAGACCGTGCTCGCCGGGCGGCAGCCCCGTACCGACCGAGGCGAGCGAGGTCGCGGTGGTGGAGGGGAAGCCCGCGGTGATCGGCTGCCCGGTGTTGCCGCGCGAGGTGGGCAGCAGGGAGTGCAGGAAGGGCGCCTCGTCCGGGTGGGAGCTGATCTGCTCCCAGCCGAGGCCGTCGATCAGGAAGACGCAGTTGCGGTCGGCGGGCGTCAGTTCGGAGATGGTGGCGGTGAGGCCCGCCACCCCCTGCCCGGCCGCGAGCGTCGGCAGCAGGTCGGCGAGCGAGCCGCTGCCGTACGCGGGGACGGGGGCGGTGTCGAGAGCGAGCGGGACCGGGTCCGGCCAGGCGGGCTGGACCATCACCGGCCGGTCGCCGCGGTGGCGGCCGTGGCCTCGGAGAGCGACTGGGCGAAGGCGAGGGTCTGGCGGACGGCGTCGGGGCCGTCGCCGGCCTCGCTGACGCGCAGGCTCAGGTCGTCGGCGGTGGAGCTGCCCGTGTAGCCGTGGTCGGCCTCGCAGTTGGCGTCACCGCAGGCGGCGGGCTCCAGGTCGATCCGGGAGACCGCGCCCCAGCCGATGGTGAGGACGACCTCGCGGGGCAGCGTGCCCGCGACGTACTTCTCCGGGTTGGCCACCACGCGGCTGACCACGACGGAGGAGATCCGGTCCAGCTTGACCGACTCCGTGGAGGTGGTGGCGTACGGCGTCGGGGAGCTGGTGTCGGCGGCCTGCTCGTCGGTGTGGCTGACGATGAACCGGTGCTCGGTCAGCACGAGGACCGTGGCATGGCGGCGGACCTCGTTGGAGTCGAACGTGGTCTCCTGATGGACCAGGTACGAGGCGACCGGCTCCCCGCCGACGGCGGCCTCGACCGCCTCGGCCACGAGGGCCGGGTAGTAGCCGCTGCGCTCGATCGCCGCGCGCAGCCCCTGGGTCGTCGTACCGGTCTTTGCCATGTGCACCATCCTACGGGGGGCCGGTGGCTGCCTGGGACCTGTCAGTAGTTCGGGAGGCGGCGCGGGCCCAGGTCGCCGCGCGGGGGCGGCGGGGCCAGCCGGACGCTCGCGCCGAGGACGGTGAGGCCGTGGGGGGCCACGACGACCGGTTCCAGCGCCACGGAGACCACTTCGGGGTGGTCGTCGACCAGCCGGGAGAGCCGCAGCAGCAGCTCCTCCAGCGCCGGGGTGTCGACCGGGGCCGAGCCGCGCCAGCCGAAGAGGACCGGGGCCGCCTTGATCGACCGGATCAGCTCGGCGGCGTCGCGGTCGGTGACCGGGACCAGCCGGTGCCCGGTGTCGCCGAGCAGCTCGGAGGGGGCGCCCGCCAGACCGAAGGAGAGGACGGCCCCGGCGGCTGCGTCGATGGAGGCCCGTACGACCGTGTCCACACCGCGCGGGGCCATGGACTGGACGACCGGGAGGAGTTCGGCGGGTTTGCCGAGGAGCTCGGTGAACTCTCCGTACGCCCGGCGCAGCGCGTCCTCGTCCGCGAGGTCCAGCCGTACGCCGCCGAGGTCGGCGCGGTGGCGCAGGTGGGGTGCGGTGGTCTTCAGCGCCACCGGGTAACCGAGGCGGGCGGCCGCGGCGACGGCTGCCCCGGGGTCCGGGGCGGGGAGCGTGGGGCGTACCGGGATGCCGTAGCGGCCGAGCAGCTCGCGGGCCTCGTCGTGGGCGAGGGTGCGGCCGCGCGGGTCGGGGTGGGGCCGAGCAGGGTGTCGATCAGGGCGGCGGCGCCGGGCTCGTCGGTGGTCTCGTCCAGGAACTCGGGCACCTTGCCGGGCGTGGCGGCCTGGCGCCGCCACTGGGCGTACTTCACCGCTTCGGACATCGCCCGTACGGCCCGCTCGGCGGCGGGATAGGCGGGGATGCGGCCGGGGCGGACCGGCGGCTCGCCTCCTTCGGCCTCTCCGGCTCCCTGGGGCGCGGTCTCCGTGGGGGTGGGCGCTCCGGACGCGCCGGAGGGCTGGGCGGCGAGCGTCGTGGGCCGGGTGCGGGGTGCGGCCGTGCTGCTCGCGGCGGCCAGGGCCTCCGCGAGGCCGCCGATCTCCACATGGACGACGGCGACGGGCTTGGCGGGGCTTCCGGCCGCGGCGCCGTGCAGGGCGGCGGCCAGCACCTCGCCGTCACCGGTCTCGGCCTCGCCGTTCTCCCCCACCCACGGGATGGCGGTGACGACCACGGCGTCGCAGCTCCCGTCGGCGAGCGCCTCGGCCAGCGCGTCCTTGAAGTCCTGTGGGGAGGCGGCCGTGGTGAGGTCGATCGGCGGGCGCGGGCGGAGCCCCTCGGCGAGGCAGGCGTCGTACGTGAGGAGGCCGAGGGACTCGGAGTTGCCGAGGATCGCGACCCGGGGTCCGGCCGGGAGCGGCTGCCCGGCCAGGAGCAGCCCGGCGTCCACCATCTCGGTCACCGTGTCGACCCGGATCACGCCCGCCTGCCGCATCAGGGCGGAGACGGTGGCGTCGGGGATGCGGCTGACGGGGACGGCGTGGCCGGGCGGGTTGGTGCCGCTGTGCCGGGCGCCCTTCACCACGACGACGGGCTTCAGGGCGGCGGTGCGGCGGGCGAGGCGGGTGAACTTGCGGGGGTTGCCGAGTGATTCGAGGTAGAGGAGGGCGACGTCGGTGTCCGGGTCCTCGAACGAGTACTGGAGGAAGTCGTTGCCGGAGACATCGGCCCGGTTGCCCGCAGAGATGAACGAGGAGAGCCCCGCGCCGCGCCGGTGGAGTCCGGAGAGGAGGGCGATGCCGATCGCGCCGGACTGGGTGAACAGGCCGATCCGGCCACGGGCGGGCGACTCGGGGGCGAGGGAGGCGTTGAGCCGGACGGACTCGGCGGTGTTGATGATGCCGAAGGCGTTGGGGCCGATGATCCGCATGCCGTACGAGCGGGCCTGGCGGACCAGTTCGCGCTGGAGCTCGCGGCCGGCCGAGCCCCGCTCGGCGTAACCGGCGGAGAGGACGACGAGGCCCTGGACGCCGTGTTCGCCGCAGTCGGCGACGGCTTCGGGGACCCGGTGGGCGGGGACCGCGATGACGGCGAGGTCGACCCGCTCGTCGATCTCGCCGAGCGAGCGGTGGGCGGGGACGCCGTCGAGGGTGGCCGGCCCCTCGTCGAAGGCGCGGTTCACGGCGTAGGTGCGGCCGGTGAAGCCTGCGGCGAGGAGGTTGCGCAGGACCGTGCGGCCCACTCCCCCGGGTGTGCGGCCGGTACCGATCACCGCGACGGAGCCGGGGGCGAGGAGGCGCTGGACCGAGCGGGCCTCGGCGCGCTGCTCACGGCCGCGCTGGACGGCGAGGGACTTCTCGGTGGGTTCGAGGTCGAGGGTGAGGTGGACGGAGCCGTCCTCGAAGCTGCGCCGCTGGGTGTAGCCGGCGTCCCGGAACACCTTGATCATCTTGTTGTTGGCGGGCAGCACCTCGGCGGCGAAGCGCCGGATACCCCGCTCGCGGGCGACGGCGGCGATGTGTTCGAGCAGCGCCGAGGCGACTCCACGGCCCTGGTGGGCGTCCTGGACGAGGAAGGCGACCTCGGCCTCGTCGGCGGGGGCGGAGGCGGGCCTGCCCTGTCCGTTGATGCGGTCGAAGCGGACGGTGCCGATGAACTCACCGCCGATCGTGACGGCCAGCCCCACCCGGTCGACGTAGTCGTGATGGGTGAAGCGGTGCACGTCCCGGTCGGAGAGGCGGGGGTACGGGGCGAAGAACCGGTAATACTTCGACTCGTCGGAGACCTGCTCGTAGAAGCTGACCAGCCGCTCGGCATCGTCCGTGGTGATCGGCCTGATGCGCGCGGTGCCACCGTCGCGGAGCACCACGTCCGCTTCCCAGTGGTCGGGGTACGCGTGATGCGGGCTCAGCTCCGGCTCGGGCTCCATGGACAAAGCCTACGGCTGACATCCCGGTCGCGGAGGGATCGGTACCGGGGCAGTCTGAGGACGGCCGGGACAGGAGCTCGTCGGAGGGGAGGCCGGGCACGGCAGTACGCACCGCATGAGAGACTGGTCTAGACAACCGTTGATATGTGAAGGGCAGAACCATGGCTGAGCGCCGCGTAAACGTCGGTTGGGCCGAGGGCCTGCACGCCCGCCCCGCTTCCATCTTCGTCCGTGCCGCCACGGCTTCCGGCGTCCCCGTGACGATCGCCAAGGCCGACGGCAACCCGGTCAACGCCGCCTCCATGCTCGCGGTGCTGGGTCTGGGCGCGCAGGGTGGCGAGGAGATCGTGCTCGCGTCCGACGCGGACGGCGCCGAGGCCGCCCTGGACCGTCTGGCGAAGCTGGTCGCCGAGGGTCTGGAAGAGCTTCCCGAGACCGTCTGACGATCCCCGGGGCCGTTCAACGGCGACGGACTTCGAGCCGTGGTTCCCCTGAGGGGGGCCACGGCTCTTTCGTTATTCACGATGCCGATACGCCGATCGGCCACCACTTACCCGCACGGCCGATGACCACTTAATTCGGGCAGCACGAATAAAGCCCTCGGCAATTACTTCTCTTTGTATACGGCGTCCTTGTTAATGGCGGACACCCGCGATGTTTACGCCGTGTTGCGAAGAACTCACCCGGGGCGGCGGCGCCGCGCGCCGACCGGGGCGGTCCGGGCGGCGCAGCCGGTGCGCCCCGGCGGCCCGTTCCGCATGCTGGGCGGTGAGCGCCCTGGCCCGTTCCGCGTCGCCGCGCGCCACCGCGTCCACGATGGCCCCGTGCTCGGCCCAGGAGTCGACCGGGCGGGCCGGCTGCTCCACGGCGTACATCCAGGCGACCTTGTGTCTGAGCTGGGTGAGCAGGGCGATGAGGCCGGGGCTGCCGGAGGCCTGGGCCAGGGTCTCGTGGAACCAGCCGCCCAGCGACCGCAGATCCTCCCCCTCGCCCCGCCGGGCCCGCTCCTGGCCCAGCCTGACCAGCCCGCGGAGCACCTTGAGGTGGGCCTCCGTACGGCGCTGGGCGGCCCGGGCGGCGCCGAGCGGCTCCAGGAGCATCCGCACCTCCAGCAGGTCGGCGGCCTCCTGCTCGGTGGGCTCGGCGACACAGGCCCCGGCGTGCCTGCGGGTGACGACGAAGCCCTCGGACTCCAGGGTGCGCAGCGCCTCGCGCACCGGGACGCGGGAGACGCCGTACCGCCGTGCCAGCAGCTCCTCGGTGAGGCGGCTGCCGCGCTCGTAGACACCGGAGACGATGTCGTCACGGATCGCCGTGCATACCGAATGCGCGGGAATGCGCATGTCCGAACCTCCGCCTTAATCCCCGCGAAACGCGGCCGGCCGACGCCTGTTCCGTGACTCTATTGCAATCTGCCGGAATTTCCGATGGCAGGCCGGAATTGATGGATATCTTCTGGCCAGGGGCGGGGAGTGGCGGGGCGCCGTACGAGGCTTTCCCGGCGCATGCCGAAGGCCCCGGTGGGAAACCGGGGCCTTCGTCGGTCAGGGGTCGCGCGCGGTGAGGTCAGACGTTCACGCCGTGCGAGCGCAGGTAGGCGACCGGGTCCATGTCCGAGCCGTACTCCGGGGTGGTCCGGGCCTCGAAGTGGAGGTGCGGGCCGGTGGAGTTGCCGGTGGAGCCGGAGACGCCGATCTGCTGGCCGGAGGTGACGCTCTGGCCGACGGAGACGCCGATCGAGGAGAGGTGGCCGTACTGGGTGTACGTGCCGTCCGTCATCCGGAGCACGATGTTGTTGCCGTACGCGCCGCCCCAGCCGGCCTCGACGACCGTACCGGCGCCGACCGCGACGACGGAGCTGCCGGAGGCGGCGCGGAAGTCCACGCCGGAGTGGCTGCCGGAGGACCAGAGGGCGCCGCCGGACTTGTAGCCGGTGGTGACGTACGAGCCGGCGACCGGGAGGTGGAAGGCGTTGAGGCGGGCGCGCTCGGCGGCGCGGGCGGCCCGGGCCTTCTCCTCGCGGACCTCCTGGGCGCGGGCCTCGGCCTTGCGCCGGGCCTCCGCCTTCGCCTTGGCCTTCGCCGCCTTGGCCTTGGCTTCCGCGGCCGCCTTGGCCTTCGCCTCGGCGACGGCCTGGGCCTGCTGGTGCTGCGCCTGGGCCTGGGCGTCGATCTGCTCGGCGAGTGTGGCGTCGAGGGCGATGGCCTGGGTGAGTCCGGTCTCGGCGGCCTTGGGGGCCTCGGAGTCGGCTGCGGCTGCCGGGGAGGCCAGGGAGCCGAGGACGCCGGTGGTGGCCAGGGCCGCGACGCCGGCGACCTGGGCGCTGCGGCGCGTCAGGCGGCTCGGGGCACGGTGCTTCCCGGTGGCACGGGTGAACGCCATGGAGGGGCTGATCCTTTCCTTCCTTCTCGCCTACCGGGTTAGCTGACGGGTTCGGAGCAGGAAGGTCTCCTACGGAGCTCCGTGCCGGGTCACGGCACGGGGATCCGATTCACCCCAGGGACTGCGTGGGTCCCCGGCTCCCCAGGCTCGCGCCTGACGGGGACTCGGCGATGGCTGCCCGGCGCCGCGGGTGCGGCATACGGGTGACGGACAGCCGGGCCGACGCTAGACAAGGCGACTTCCCATCACCAAACGGGCAGGGGGATTTGTCGCGCATCCCACAGGACATAGAGCAGCCGAAACCAATAAGAGGCATGAAAAGCCCTTAACGGACAAAAAGGAGGACCCCAGCGGCTGACGCTCCGCCGGGGTCCTCTCAGTGCTGGTGTGTGCCGACGCGGCGTCAGCCGCTGACGACGGTCACCTCTCCGATGCCGAGCGCCTTCACCGGCTCCGCGATCTGTGCCGCGTCGCCCACGAGGACCGTGACCAGCCGGTCCACCGGGAAGGCGTTGACCACGGCCGCGGTCGCCTCCACGGTGCCCGTCTCGGCGAGGCGGGCGTACAGCTGGGCCTGGTAGTCGTCGGGGAGGTGCTGCTCCACCTGGTCGGCCAGGGTGCTGGCGACCGAGGCGGCCGTCTCGAACTTCAGCGGGGCGACGCCCACCAGGTTCTGCACGGCCGTCTCACGCTCGGCGTCGGTCAGCCCCTCGGCCGCCAGCGTCCGCAGGACCTTCCAGAGGTCCTCCAGCGCCGGTCCGGTGGACTCGGTGTCCACCGAGCCGCTGATCGCGAGCATCGCCGCGCCGCCCGAGTCGGGGCCGGTGGAGCGCAGGACCTGGGCGAAGGCGCGGACGCCGTAGGTGTAGCCCTTCTCCTCGCGCAGCACCCGGTCGAGACGGGAGGTGAGCGTGCCGCCCAGGCAGTAGCTGCCGAGGACCTGGGCCGGCCACACGCGCTCGTGCCGGTCGGCGCCGATGCGGCCGATCAGCAGCTGGGTCTGGACCGCGCCGGGGCGGTCCACGATGACCACGCGGCCGGTGTCGTCGGCGGTGATCGGCGGGACCGGGCGGGCCTGGGCCGTGTTGCCCGACCAGTCGCCGAGGGTGTCGGCGAGCAGGGCGTCCAGGTCGATGCCGGTCAGGTCGCCGACGATGACCGCCGTCGCGGTGGCCGGGCGGACGTGGGCGTCGAAGAAGGCGCGTACGGCGGCGGCGTCGATCCGCCGCACGGTCTCCTCGGTGCCGAGCCGCGGGCGGGACATCCGGGCGGTGGCCGGGAAGAGCTCCTTGGAGAGCTGCTTGGCGGCGCGCCGGGACGGGTTGGCCTGCTCGTGCGGGATCTCGTCGAGGCGGTTGCCGACGAGCCGCTCGATCTCGCTCTCGGCGAAGGCCGGGGCGCGCAGGGCCTCGGCGACCAGGCCGAGCGCCTTGCCCAGCCGGGAGGCCGGGACCTCCAGGGAGACCCGGACGCCGGGGTGGTCGGCGTGCGCGTCCAGAGTGGCGCCGCACCGCTCCAGCTCGGCGGCGAACTCCTCGGCGGTGTGCTTGTCGGTGCCCTCGGAGAGCGCGCGCGACATGATCGTGGCCACGCCGTCCAGACCCTCGGGCTCGGCGTCCAGCGGCGCGTCCAGGAAGATCTCCACGGCCACGACCTGCTGGCCGGGGCGGTGGCAGCGCAGCACGGTCAGCCCGTTGGGCAGGGCGCCGCGCTCGGGCGCGGGGAAGGCCCACGGCCGGGCGGTGCCCGGGGTCGGCTGCGGGTGGTACTGCATGGCTACTCCAGTCACGGCGGCGTCGCTCACTTGTCCGCCCCCTCGGGCGCGTCGGTGGCCTCTTGGGCATCCTCGGCCGGCTCGATGGGCTCGTAGACCAGCACCGCCCGGTTGTCGGGGCGCAGGGCCGCCCGGGCCGCCGCGCGCACCTCCTCGGCGGTGATGTCCAGGACGCGTCCCACGGCGCTCAGGGCGAGCTGCGGGTCACCGAACAGGACCGCGTAGCGGCACAGTTCGTCCGCGCGGCCCGCGACCGTCCCCAGCCGGTCCAGCCACTCGCGCTCCAACTGCGCCTGGGCCCGCTCCATCTCCTCCGGCGTGGGGCCTTCCTCGGCGAACCGGGCCAGCTCCTCGTCGACGGCGGCCTCGATCGTCTCCACCTCGACACCGCCGGAGGTCTTCACGTCCAGCCAGCCCAGCGAGGGCGCCCCGGCGAGCCGCAGCAGCCCGAAGCCCGCCGCCACCGCCGTACGGTCGCGGCGGACCAGGCGGTTGTGCAGCCGGGAGGATTCACCGCCGCCGAGCACGGTGAGCGCCAGGTCGGCCGCGTCACAGGCGCGCGTGCCGTCGTGCGGCAGGCGGTAGGCGGCCATCAGCGCACGCGCCGGGACCTCCTCGTGGACCACTTCGCGCAGCTGCTCGCCGATGATCTCGGGCAGGGTGCCGTCGCGCGGCGGCTGCTTGCCGTCGTGGGAGGGGATGGAGCCGAAATACTTCTCGACCCAGGCGAGGGTCTGCTCGGGGTCGATGTCCCCGACGATGGAGAGCACCGCGTTGTTGGGCGCGTAGTACGTACGGAAGAACGCGCGGGCGTCCTCCAGCGTGGCCGCGTCCAGGTCGGCCATGGAGCCGATCGGGGTGTGGTGGTACGGGTGGCCCTCGGGGTAGGCGAGGGCGGTGAGCTTCTCGAACGCGGTGCCGTAGGGCACGTTGTCGTAGCGCTGGCGCCGTTCGTTCTTGACGACGTCGCGCTGGTTCTCCATGGACTCCTCGTCGAGGGCGGCGAGAAGGGAGCCCATACGGTCGGCTTCCAGCCAGAGAGCCAGCTCCACCTGATGGGTGGGCATGGTCTCGAAGTAGTTGGTCCGCTCGAAGCTGGTCGTCCCGTTGAGCGAGCCACCGGCCCCCTGGACGAGCTCGAAGTGACCGTTCCCCTTGACCTGTCCGGAGCCCTGGAACATCAGGTGCTCGAAGAGGTGAGCCAGACCGGTGCGTCCCTTGACCTCGTGGCGTGAACCGACGTCGTACCAGAGGCAGACCGCGGCGACCGGGGTCAGATGGTCCTCGGAGAGCACCACACGCAGGCCGTTGGCCAGGCGGTGCTCGGTCGCTGTCAAGCCGCCGGAGCCGGCCTGTGCGGTGGCCGTGTGACCCATGGGCATGTACGTCCCTTCGATCGCGATACTGGACTTCCTGCCAGACCTGCCACTCTAAGCAAGCGCACCGGCACCTGGCGAAGTTCCCGTCCACGGAAGTTTCCGTCGATGGTGTCGCGGGCCGCGCCGCCCCGGACCCGCTTCGGACGGGTCGAGGTCCGCGTTGTCAGTGCGGCGGTCCACAATGGTCCGCATCAGTACCCCTGGTTGTCCGATCAGAATCCCTGAATCCGAGAAGGAGTCGCAGCCGCGATGGCCCGCCGTAGCACGAAGACCCCGCCGCCGGACGACTTCGAGGAGAAGATCCTCGACATCGACGTCGTCGACGAAATGCAGGGCTCCTTCCTCGAGTACGCGTACTCGGTGATCTACTCCAGGGCCCTGCCCGACGCCCGCGACGGCATGAAGCCGGTGCACCGGCGGATCGTGTCCCAGATGAACGAGATGGGACTGCGCCCCGACCGCGGCTATGTGAAGTGCGCGCGCGTCGTCGGCGAGGTCATGGGCAAGCTGCACCCCCACGGTGACGCGTCGATCTACGACGCGCTGGTGCGGATGGCGCAGCCCTTCTCGATGCGGCTGCCCCTGGTCGACGGCCACGGCAACTTCGGTTCCCTCGGCAACGACGACCCGCCGGCCGCCATGCGGTACACCGAGTGCCGGATGGCCGACGCCACGTCGCTGATGACCGAGGCGATCGACGAGGACACCGTCGATTTCCAGTCGAACTACGACGGCCAGGAGCGCGAGCCGGTCGTCCTCCCGGCGGCCTACCCCAACCTCCTGGTCAACGGGGTCTCGGGGATCGCGGTCGGCATGGCGACCAACATGCCCCCGCACAACCTGGGCGAGGTCATCGCCGCCGCCCGCCACCTCATCAAGCACCCGGGCGCCGACGTCGAGACGCTGATGCGTTTCGTCCCCGGCCCCGACCTGCCCACCGGCGGCCGCATCGTCGGCCTCAACGGCATCAAGGACGCGTACACGGGAGGCCGCGGCACGTTCAAGATCCGCGCCACCGTCGCCGTGGAGGACGTGACGGCGCGCCGCAAGGGCCTCGTCGTCACCGAACTGCCCTTCACCGTCGGCCCGGAAAAGGTGATCGCCAAGATCAAGGACCTGGTCTCGGCGAAGAAGCTCCAGGGCATCGCCGACGTCAAGGACCTCACCGACCGGGCGCACGGCCTGCGGCTGGTCATCGAGGTGAAGAACGGCTTCGTGCCCGAGGCGGTGCTGGAGCAGCTCTACAAGCTGACGCCGATGGAGGAGTCCTTCGGCATCAACAACGTGGCACTGGTCGACGGGCAGCCGCTCACGCTCGGCCTCAAGGAGCTGCTGGAGGTCTATCTCGACCACCGCTTCGAGGTGGTGCGCCGGCGCAGCGAGTTCCGCCGCACCAAGCGCCGCGACCGATTGCACCTGGTCGAGGGGCTGATCGTCGCCCTCCTCGACATCGACGAGGTCATCCGGATCATCCGGGACAGCGACAACTCGGCGCAGGCGAAGGAGCGCCTGATGGCGCACTTCTCGCTGAGCGAGATCCAGACGCAGTACATCCTGGACACCCCGCTGCGCCGGCTCACCCGCTTCGACCGGATCGAGTTGGAGAGCGAGCGCGACAAGCTCAACGGCGAGATCGAGGCGCTGACCGCGATCCTGGAGTCGGACGCGGAGCTGCGGAAGCTGGTCTCCACGGAGCTGGCCGCGGTGGCGAAGAAGTTCGGCACGGACCGGCGTACGGTGCTGCTGGAGTCGGCGGGTTCGCAGATCGCCTCCGTGCCGCTGGAGGTCGCCGACGACCCGTGCCGGGTGCTGCTCTCCTCGACGGGGCTGCTGGCCCGTACGGCCAGCGCGGAGCCGGTGGAGATCTCCGAGGACGCCCGGCGGACCAAGCACGATGTGATCCTCTCGGCGGTCGCGGCGACGGCGCGCGGCGATGTGGGGGCGGTGACCTCCACCGGTCGGCTGCTGCGGCTCGCGGTGATCGACCTGCCGCAGCTGCCGGACACGCACGCCGAGCCCAACCTCTCGGGCGGGGCGATGGTTTCGGAGTTCCTCAGCCTGGAGGCGGACGAGGAGCTGATCTGCCTCACGACGCTGGACGAGGGCTCGCCCGGGCTGGCGATCGGGACGCTCCAGGGTGTGGTGAAGCGGGTCGTGCCGGACTATCCGGCCAACAAGGACGAGCTGGAGGTCATCACCCTCAAGGACGGTGACCGCGTCGTGGGCGCGACCGAGCTGCGTACGGGCGAGGAGGACCTGGTCTTCATCACCTCCGACGCCCAGCTGCTGCGCTACCCGGCGGCGTCGGTGCGTCCGCAGGGGCGGGCCGCCGGGGGCATGGCGGGCGTCAAGCTGGGGGCGGGGGCCGAGGTGCTGTCGTTCACGGCGGTGGACCCGGCGGCGGACGCGATCGTGTTCACGGTGGCCGGTTCGCACGGGACGCTGGACGACTCGGTGCTGACGTCGAAGCTCACCCCGTTCGACCAGTATCCGCGCAAGGGCCGGGCGACCGGCGGAGTGCGCTGCCAGCGGTTCCTGAAGGGTGAGGACGTCCTGGTCTTCGCCTGGGCGGGCGCCACCCCGGCCCGCGCCGCCCAGCAGAACGGCACCCCGGCGAAGCTGCCGGAGCCGGACCCGCGCCGCGACGGTTCGGGCACGCCGCTGCTCCAGCCGGTGGCGGTGATCGCGGGGCCGCCGCTGTAGGCGGGTCCCGGACCGTACGGGAGCGGCCCGGGGGCATCACGCCTCCGCGGCCGCTTCCTCCACGTCCATGGGTACGCCTTCGGGTTCCGGTGCCTGTTGTACGTAGCGGAGCACACCCCACATGGCGCGTTCGGCCTCCGGGGTGTCGAGGCCGTCGGCGGAGGTCCGCGACGGCTCCGGATTCTCCAGCGGCTCGGCCCGGCAGCCGGTCAGCCCGGCCCGCAGCGCCTCGGTGTCGATCCCGGCGCCGATCATCACGAGCTGGGTGAGCCGCTGTTCGCCCCGCGCCCACGGCTGCGGCACGAACCGCAGGAACCGGCCGACCGCGTGCAGCGCGTACTTGTTGTCCCGGTCCCCCGCGCCGAAGTCCGCGAACCCCTTGATCCGGTAGAGGCCTTCGGGCCGGGAGTCCAGGAACGCGATGAAGCGGCGCGGGTCCATGGGGACGTCCGAGGTGAAGTCGGCGCTCTCGTACGCCGCGTGCAGATGGTCCCCGTGATCGCCGCCGCCCTCCTCCCGCAGCAGATCCTCGAAGGTGAGCTGACGGGCCTTCTCCTCACCGTCCGGCCGCAGCGCGGGATCGAAGAGCAGCTCGGGGTCGATCCGGCCGTGCACGGCGGAGATCACGGCGGCGGGCCCGCTCAGCTCCGCGACCGTCGCGCGCAGCCGCTCCTGCTCGGCCTCCCCCACCCGGTCGGTCTTGTTGAGGACGACGAGGTCCGCGACGGCGAGGTGGCGGTCGATCTCCGGATGGCGCTCCCGGGTCCCGTCGAACTCTGCGGCGTCGACGACCTCGACCAGACCCCCGTACAGGATGTGCGGGTTCTCGCTGGCCAGCAGCATCCGTACGAGTTCCTGGGGTTCGGCGAGACCGCTCGCCTCGATGACGATCAGGTCCAGCCCGGCGGAGGGGCGGGAGAGCGTCTCCAGGAAGGTGTCGAGTTCGCTCGCGTCGACCGCGCAGCACAGGCAGCCGTTGCCCAGGGAGACCGTCGACCCGACCTGGCCCGCGACGGTCATGGCGTCGATCTCGATGGCCCCGAAGTCGTTGACGATCACGCCGATCCGGGTGCCCGCGCGGTTGCGGAGGAGGTGGTTCAGGAGTGTGGTCTTGCCTGATCCGAGAAAGCCCGCCAGGACGACGACCGGGATCTGCTGGGTACGGGGCGGGGTCAACGGGGGCCTTCCTCGGATGGGCGGTCAGGGTGCGGGGACCGGCTGCGGCGGGGGTGTGCCGATGTAGCGGGCCGCCGGGCGGATGATCTTCGAGTCCTCCGCCTGCTCCAGGATATTGGCGCTCCATCCGATCACCCGCGCGGCACAGAAGGTGGGCGTGAACATGGCGCGCGGCAGCCCGCAGAGCTCCATGACGACCCCGGCGTAGAACTCCACGTTGGTGTGCAGCTCCCGCCCCGGCTTGAGCTCGGCGAGGATGGCCTCCACCTGCTGTTCGACCTCGGTGGCGAAGTCGACGAGCGGTCCGCCGAAGCCCTGCGCGATCGACTTGAGCATCCGGGAGCGCGGGTCCTCGGTGCGGTAGACGGGGTGGCCGAAGCCCATGATGCGGCGGCCGGAGAGGACCTGCTCGCGGATCCAGCCGTCGATGCGGTCCGGGGTGCCGATGGCGTCCAGGGTGTCCAGCGCCCGGCTGGGGGCTCCGCCGTGCAGCGGTCCGGAGAGCGCGCCCACGGCGGCGACCAGACAGGCGGCGACGTCGGCGCCGGTGGAGGCGACGACCCGGGCGGTGAAGGTGGAGGCGTTGAAGCCGTGGTCGACGGTGGAGATCAGATACCGCTCCACGGCCCGCACCCGCTCGGGCTCCGCCTCCGCACCGGTGAGCATGTAGAGGTAGTTGGCCGCGTACGGCAGGTCCGCGCGGGGTTCGACGGGTTCGAGGCCCTCACCGAGGCGGTGCAGGGCGGTGAGGATCGTGGGTACGGCGGCGCAGGCGGCCAGCGCGTCCGCGCGGCGGCGGTCGGCGTTCAGGTCGTAGACGGGCCGGTATCCGCCGGCGGCGCCGAGCAGCGACAGAGCCGTACGGAGCCCGGCGAGCGGTCCTGAGACGGCGCCCGCGCGGGCGACGGCGGGCAGGGCCTCGCGTACCTCGGCGGGGAGCGCGCGCAGTTTCGCCGTACGGGCGGTGAAGTCGGCGGCCGCCGCCCGGTCGGGCAGCTCGCCGTGGAACATCAGGTACCAGACGTCCTCGAAGCTGCGGGTCTCCGCGAGTTCGATCGCCGAGAACTGACGGTAGTGGTAGAAGCCCTCACGCCCGCGGACATCGCCGAGGGCGGTGTCCGTGACGACGACGCCGGCGAGACCGCGGGGGACGGCGGGGACGACAGGGGTGGTGGTCATGGCCGATCTCTCCTCCGTGCATGCAACATTGATTCGACTGTCCATGCTTGACGATAAGTCTGTCAATGTTGACTGAATCAATATGAAGAGCGATGGATACGGTGGCACCCATGACGGATCAACCAGAGCCCGGCCGACCGGACACACCGCGGCTGACCACCCGCGAGGCGGCGGAGCTGCTGGGGGTGAAGCCCGAGACGGTGTACGCGTACGTCAGCCGGGGCCAGCTCAGCAGCGTGCGGGCGGCCGGCGGCCGGGGCAGCACCTTCGACCCCGACGAGGTGCGGGCACTGGCCCGGCGCTCGGGGCGGCGCGAGCCGTCACCGGCCGGGGGCGATCTCGTGTTCCGTACCGGCATCACGCTCATCGAGGAGGACCGGTGCTACTTCCGCGGGGTCGACGCCACGGAGCTGGCCCGGCGGCACTGCTTCGAGGAGGTCGCGGAGTGGCTGTGGACCGGTGAGCTGCGGCCGGGCGTCCGCTTCGAGGCGCCCCCGGAGACCCTGGCGGCCGCCCGCCGGGCGGTCGGCGCGCTGCCCGCGCACAGCGGGTCGACGGACCGGCTGCGGGTGGCGGTGACCGCTGCCGCCGCCACGGATCCGCTGCGGTTCGACCTGTCGCCCGGGGCGGTGCTGAGCAGTGCGCGGAGCCTGATCCCGACGCTCGTGAGGGCGCTGCCGGTGCTCGGCGGCGCGCCGGAGACCGAGGAGGGCCCCCTGGCCCTGCGGCTGTGGCCCCGGCTGACCGCGCGGCCGGTGGACGCCCGGGCCCTCGCCGTCCTGGACGCGGCGCTGACCCTGCTGATCGACCACGACCTGGCCGCCTCCACCCTGGCCGCCCGGGTCGCCGCCTCGGCGCACGCCCATCCGTACGCCGTGGTCTCCGCCGGCCTCGGGGTCCTGGAAGGCCCGCTGCACGGCGCCGCCAGCGGGCCGGCCCACCGCATGCTCCAGGAGGCCGTGGACCGGGGCAGCGCGGTCCCCGTGGTCGCCGACCACCTGCGGACCGGGGGCCGGGTGCCGGGCCTCGGTCACCGGCTCTACCGGGGTGAGGACCCCCGGGCCCGCGCCCTGTTCGCCCTGCTGGAGGACGTACCGCAGGCGGCCGGGGCGCTGGCGGCGGCCCGGGAGGTGGTCGCCACGACGGCCCGCCACGCGCCGCTGCACGCCAACATCGACCTGGCGCTCGCCGTCCTCTCCGTGGCCTGCGGGATGACGGCGGAGGCGGGCGAGACGGTGTTCGCGGTCTCCCGAACGGCGGGCTGGATCGCGCACGCGCTGGAGGAGTACGGCGAGCGCCCGCTGCGGATCCGGCCGAGCGGGCAGTACACCGGCCCCCGGCCGCCGCAGCCCACACCGTGAGCCCAGGTCTGGACCATTGCAAATTAGCTACGGATCAGAGGGAATTCTCGCGCGGCGGCTGGGCGGTGGAGCCGCGCACCACCAGTTCGGGCTCGAAGAGCAGCTCGTCCGAGGGCACGGTCCGCCCGCCGATCTGCACCGAGAGCAGCTCCACGGCCGCGCGCCCCATGGCCTCGATGGGCTGGCGGACGGTGGTCAGCGGGGGCTCGGTGCAGTTCATGAACGCCGAGTCGTCGTACCCCACGACCGAGACGTCGCCGGGCACCGAGAGCCCCCGGCGGCGGGCGGCCCGGACCGCGCCCAGGGCCAGTGGGTCGCTGGCGCAGATGATGCCGGTGACGCCCCGCTCCAGCAGGCGCATGGCGGCGGCCTGCCCGCCCTCCAGCGAGAACATCGCCCGCGCCACCCACTCGTCGGGGACGGATGTGCCGGTCTCCTCCGCGAGCACCCGGGCAGCGGCGAGCTTGCGCTGCGAGGGCACATGGTCGGAGGGGCCGAGGACGAGGCCGATGCGCTCGTGGCCGAGCGAGACGAGGTGGCGCCAGGCCTGTTCGACGGCGACCGAGTCGTCGCAGGAGACACCGGGGAAGCCGAGCCGGTCGATGGCCGCGTTGATCAGGACGACGGGGATCTTGCGGTCGGCGAGCACCTTGTAGTGGTCGTGCGGGGCGTCCTCCTGGTGGTAGAGGCCGCCCGCGAAGACCACGCCGGAGACCTGCTGCTGGAGAAGGAGTTCGACGTAGTCGGCCTCCGAGACGCCGCCCTTGGTCTGCGTGCAGAGCACCGGCGTGAGCCCCTGCTGGGCGAGCGCGCCACCGACCACTTCGGCGAAGGCCGGGAAGATCGGGTTCTGCAGCTCGGGCAGGACGAGCCCGACCAGCCGGGCCCGCTCCCCCCGCAACTGGGTGGGCCGCTCGTAGCCGAGGACGTCCAGCGCGGAGAGGACGGCCTGCCTGGTGGCGTCGGAGACGCCCGGCTTGCCGTTCAGCACCCGGCTGACCGTCGCCTCGCTGACTCCCACCTTCTGGGCCACTTGAGCAAGTCGTCGCGTCATGAGCGCAAGATTAGCGCAAGAAGTGCAAGTGGATTGCGCTCCTGACGAACTCCCCGCAACGCCCCCAGAACGCCCGTACGAGAACGCTCACAGAACCCGCGCCGCCAGGCAAGGGGTGGACCGCCCGGGTTTCGGGGCGATCTCCGCCGGACCCCGGGATTTCCGCCGGGCCCCCGGGCCCTTTACCGTCTCTACGATGAACGCCCCACCGACCTCCGGCCGGGGACCGCGCCGGTTCGGCTGGCCGCAGCGGGTCTTCTCGCAGGTCCTGCTGGTGCAGCTGGCCATCATCACGGGCGTCACCGTGCTGGTCACCGGCCTGTTCCTGGCCCCCCTCAGCGCCCAGTTGGACGACGAGGCGATGCGCCGCGCCCTGGCCATCGCCCAGAGCACGGCCGCCCGGCCCGGCATCGCCGAGGATCTGCGCACCACGGAGCCGTCCGCGCTCGGCCCCGTACAGACCGCCGCCGAGGAGATCAGGCGGGCCACCGGCGCGGAGTACGTCGTCGTGATGGACCGCCGGGGCGTGCGCTGGTCGCACCCGGAGGCCGACCGGATCGGCGAGGTGGTCTCCACCGACCCCGGGGACGCGCTCCGGGGCCGGGAGGTCATGGAGATCGACAGCGGGACGCTGGGCCGCTCGGCCCGGGGCAAGGTGCCGTTGCACGGCCCCGGGGACGAGGTGGTCGGCGCGGTCTCGGTCGGGATCGAGTACGACAGCGTCCGGGCCCGCCTCCTCGGCGCGATCCCGGGGCTTCTCGCGTACGCCGGAACGGCCCTGGCCGTCGGCGCGCTCGCCGCGTATCTGATCTCCCGCCGGCTCCAACGCCAGACCCATGACCTGGCCTTCTCCGACATCTCCGCGCTGCTGACCGAGCGCGAGGCGATGCTGCACTCCATCCGCGAAGGGGTCGTCGCCCTCGACGGGACGGGCCGGATCCGGCTGCTGAACGACGAGGCGCAGCGGCTGCTGGGGCTCGGCCCCGGGGCGGCGGGACGGCCGCTGGAGGAGGTGCTGGACCCCGGCCGGACGGTGGACGTGCTGGCGGGGCGGGTGATGGGCGACGACCTGCTGGCCGTCCAGGGCAACCGGGTGCTGCTGGCCAACCGGATGGAGACGGACGACGGCGGGGCCGTGGTCACCCTGCGCGACCGGACCGAGCTCGAACACCTCGGCCGTGAACTCGACTCCACCACCGGGCTGATCGACGCGCTGCGCGCCCAGGACCACGAGCACGCCAACCGGCTGCACACCCTGCTGGGGCTGCTGGAGCTGGAGATGCACGAGGACGCCATGGAGTTCGTGACGGAGGTGGCGGGCGTCCACCGGGCGACGGCGGAGCAGGTCACGGAGAAGGTGCGGGACCCGCTGCTGGCCGCGCTGCTGGTCGGCAAGGCGACGGTGGCCGCCGAGCGCGGTGTCTCGCTGCGGCTGGCGCCCGGCACGCTCCTGCCGGACCGGGTGGTGGACCCGCGCGGCCTGGTCACGGTGGTCGGCAACCTCGTCGACAACGCCATGGACGCGGCGGCCGGGTCGGCGGACGCCCGGATCGAGGTCGGGCTGCGGGCCGAGGGCCGTACGGTGGAGCTGCGGGTACGGGACAGCGGCCCCGGGATCGCCCCGGAGCGGCACGCGTCGATCTTCACCGAGGGCTGGTCCACCAAGGACCTCCCGGCACACGGCAAGCGGGGCCTCGGCCTCCCCCTGGTCCGCCGGCTCGCGGAGCGCCAGGGCGGCAGCGTGTCGGTCACGGCGGCGGACGGCGGGGGCGCGGTGTTCACGGCCGTCCTGCCGGAGGCGCTGGCCGCGCCGGAACCGGCTGACGAGGCCCTGACGGGAGGTGAACGGTGATCCAGGTCCTGATCGTGGACGACGACGTCCGGGTGGCGGCGATCAACGGCGCGTACGTCGCCAAGGTCGCCGGATTCCGGGTGGCCGCGCAGGCCCACTCGGCGGCGCGGGCCCTGGCCGTGGTCGAGGAGGTACCGGTGGACCTGATCCTGCTGGACCACTACCTCCCGGACCGCAACGGCCTCGCCGTCGTACGGGAGCTGCGCCGGCTGGGCCGCCAGGTCGACGTGATCATGGTGACCGCCGCCCGTGACGTGGCGACCGTGCAGGACGCGATGCGGCACGGCGCGCTCCAGTACCTGGTCAAGCCGTTCACGTACGCCGGTCTGCGCTCGAAGCTGGAGGCGTACGCGGCGCTGCGCCACACCCTCGACGGCGGCGGCCAGGCCGAACAGGCGGAGGTGGACCGGCTGTTCGGCGCCCTGTGGGCGGCGGGCGAGCCGGAGCTGCCCAAGGGCCACTCCCCCACCACCGCCGAGCTGGTCCGGCGGGCGCTGCGCGACGCGGACGGCCCGCTCTCCGCACAGGAGATCGCGGAGCGCGCGGGGATGAGCCGGCAGACGGCGCAGCGCTATCTGAAGCTGCTGGAGCGGACGGGGAAGGTCCGGCTGACGCTGCGGTACGGGGAGACGGGCCGGCCGGAACACCGGTACGCCTGGACCTCGGCGTGAGCGCGCGGGTTCTACGCCGCCCCCGCCCCCGTCAGCGCCCGGACCTCGCTCTCGGCGTGCCTGGCCTCGTCCGGCTTCTCGCGCGAGGTGACCGTACCGAGCCACCCCGCCAGGAAGCCGAGCGGGATCGAGACCAGCCCCGGGTTCTCCAGCGGGAAGAGCTGGAAGTCGACGCCCGGGAACAGCGATGCGGGGCTGCCCGAGACGACGGGTGAGACCAGGACCAGGACGACGGCCGGGACGAGGCCGCCGTACACGGCCCAGACCGCGCCCCGGGTGGTGAAGTTCCGCCAGAACAGCGAGTAGAGCAGGGCCGGGAGGTTCGCCGAAGCCGCCACCGCGAAGGCGAGGCCGACGAGGAACGCCACGTTGAGGTTCTGGGCGAGCAGGCCGAGCGCGATGGCGACCGCCCCGACCCCGGCTGCGGCGACGCGGGCGACGGCCACCTCGCCGTACTGCCTGCGGCCCGGGCGGCGGAGCGACGCGTACAGGTCGTGGGCGACGGAGGCCGAGGAGGCGAGCGTGATGCCCGCGACGACGGCCAGGATCGTGGCGAAGGCGATCGCGGCGACGACGGCGAAGAGAACCGTTCCGCCGGTGGAGCCCTCGCCGCCGCCGAGGTCGAGGGCCAGCAGCGGTACTGCGGTGTTGCCGGCGGCGTTCGAGGAGCGGACCTCGGCGGAGCCGACCAGGGCGGCCGCGCCGAAGCCGAGCACGATCGTCATCAGGTAGAAGCTGCCGATGAGGCCGATGGACCAGACGACGGACCGGCGGGCCGCGCGGGCGGTGGGCACGGTGTAGAAGCGCGACAGGATGTGCGGCAGCCCCGCCGTACCGAGGACGAGGGCGACGCCCAGGCTGATGAAGTCGAAGCGCGCGGTCCAGTCGCCGCCGTAGCGCAGGCCGGGGGCGAGGAAGTCCTTTCCGTGGCCGCTGCGTTCGGCGGCGGTGTTGAGCAGGCTGTTGATGTCCCCCCGGAAGTGGACGAGGACGAGCACGGTGAGGGCGACCGCCCCGCCCATCAGCAGCACGGCCTTGACGATCTGGATCCAGGTGGTGGCGCGCATCCCGCCGAACGAGACGTAGACGACCATCAGGGCGCCGACGCCGACCACGGTCCAGGACCGGGCCGCGTCGCTCGTCCCGCCGAGCAGGAGGGCCACCAGGGAGCCCGCGCCGACCATCTGGGCGACGAGGTAGAGCACGGAGACGGTGACCGAGGAGGTGCCGAGGGCGGTACGGACCGGGCGCTCGGCCATCCGGGCGGCGACCACGTCGGCGAGGGTGAACCGGCCGCAGTTGCGCACGAGTTCGGCCACCAGCAGCAGGACGACCAGCCAGGCGACCAGGAAGCCGACCGAGTAGAGCATGCCGTCGTAGCCGAAGAGGGCGATCAGCCCGGAGATACCGAGGAAGGAGGCCGCCGACATGTAGTCGCCGGCGATGGCGAATCCGTTCTCCATGGGCGAGAACAGGCGCCCTCCGGCGTAGAACTCCTCGGCGGAGCCCTGCCGGTCGCGGCTGACCCAGGTGGTGATGAAGAGGGTCACCGCGATGAACGCGCAGAACAGCAGCAGGGCGAGTGTCTGGTGGTCGCCTCTCAACGTCCCCGCCCTCCCGTCACCGGCTGTGCGGCTCCCCGTGTCATCTCCTGGGTGTTCCACCGCAGTTCGAGGGCCGCCCGGTCCCTGCGCAACCGCGCGTGGCGTGCGTACGCCCAGGTCAGGAGGAAGGTGGTGAGGAACTGGCCGAGCCCCGCCACCATCGCCACGTTGACCGCGCCGGCGACCGGGCGGGCCATCAGCGCGGGCGCGGTGGTGGCCGCGACGACGTACGCGAGATACCAGAGGAGGAAGGCGAGGGCGGCGGGTGCGACGAAGCGGCGGTAGCGGCGGCGGACCTCGCGGAAGGCCTCGCTGCGGTGCACCTCCAGATAGATCTCGGCCGCGCTGGGCGCGGGCGGCGGCTCACCGGGGCCGGGCGCGCCGTCCGCCGCCTCGCCTCCCGTGCCGTCCGCCCCGTCCCAGCCCGCGGCCGACGCCTCGTACCACGGGTCGTCGAGCCGCACTCCCGCGGCCGTCGGCCCTGCTTCCTTCTCCACCGGGCAACTCCCTTGTCCACGGACCTTTTCGGCCGCGTGGCCCACCATGAGCGGTAAGGGAAGGTCCCGGACGCGTCCTTCGCCCGAATTCACCTCTTCAGGTGACAGGAGTCCCGAACGCGAGCGGCCCCCGCCCTTCCGGCAGTCCGGGAGGGCGGGGGCCTCAGGCGTCGGTACGGCGGTGCTACGCGTCGATGCGGGAGCGGTCCAGGGTCGCCGCCGAGCTGGTGATGAACTCCTTGCGGGGCGCGACCTCGTTGCCCATCAGGAGGTCGAAGACCTGCTCGGAGGATTCCAGGTCCCCGATGTTGATCCGGCGCAGCGTGCGGTGGCGCGGGTCCATCGTGGTCTCGGCCAGCTGGTCGGCGTCCATCTCGCCCAGGCCCTTGTAGCGCTGGATGGACTCCTTGATCCGGACGTTCTTGCGCTGGAACTCCAGCAGCGTCTGGCGCAGCTCGTTGTCCGAGTACGTGTACACGTACTTGTCCTGGCCCTTCTTGGGCTGGACCAGCTCGATCCGGTGCAGCGGGGGCACTGCGGCGAAGACGCGTCCGGCCTCGACCATCGGGCGCATGTAGCGCTGGAAGAGGGTCAGCAGCAGGGTGCGGATGTGGGAGCCGTCCACATCGGCGTCGGTCATCATGATGACCTTGCCGTAGCGGGCGGCGTCGATGTCGAAGGTCCGGCCGGACCCGGCTCCTATGACCTGGATGATGGCGCCGCACTCGGCGTTCTTCAGCATGTCCGAGACGGACGACTTCTGGACGTTGAGGATCTTGCCGCGGATCGGCAGGAGCGCCTGGAACTCGCTGTTCCGGGCGAGCTTGGCGGTGCCGAGCGCCGAGTCGCCCTCGACGATGAAGAGCTCGCTGCGCTCCACGTCGTCGCTGCGGCAGTCGGCGAGCTTCGCGGGGAGCGAGGAGGATTCCAGGGCGGTCTTGCGGCGCTGGGCGTCCTTGTGCTGGCGGGCCGCGATCCGCGTACGGGCGGCGGCGACAGCCTTCTCCAGGACGGCCCGGGCCTGCGCCTTGGCGTCCCGCTTGGTGGAGGTCAGGAACGCCTTGAGCTCCTTGGCGACCACGGCCGCGACGATCCGGTTGGCCGCCGAGGTGCCGAGCACCTCCTTGGTCTGCCCCTCGAACTGCGGCTCCGCCAGCCGTACGGTGACGACGGCGGTGAGCCCTTCGAGGGCGTCGTCCTTCACCACGTCGTCCTCGGCGACCCGCAGCATCTTCGCGGAGCGGAGCGCCTCGTTCACCGTCTTGGTGAGGGAGCGCTCGAAGCCGCTGACGTGGGTGCCGCCCTTGGGGGTCGCGATGATGTTGACGAAGGACCGGACGGTGGTGTCGTAGCCGGTGCCCCAGCGCAGCGCGATGTCGACGCCGAGCTCGCGGGTGACCTCGGTCGCGGTCATGTGGCCGCGGTCGTCGAGGACCGGGACGGTCTCCTTGAAGGTGCCGGTGCCGGTCAGCCGCTGGACGTCGCAGACGGCCTTGTCCTGCGCCAGGTACTCGCAGAACTCGCTGATGCCGCCGTCGAAGCGGAACGTCTCCTCGGTCTTGCCCTCGCCGTCGAGGCCGCGCTCGTCGCGGACGACGATGGTGAGGCCGGGGACGAGGAAGGCGGTCTGGCGGGCCCGCTGGTAGAGGGTCTCCAGGTTGAGCTTGGCGTCCTTGAGGAAGATCTGCCGGTCCGCCCAGTACCTGACCCGGGTACCGGTACGGGTCTTGGGGACCCGCTTCCCCTTACGGAGGCCGTTGGCCGGGTCGAAGGGGCTGTCGGGGCCCTGCTCGGTGAACATGCCGGGGACGCCGCGGCGGAAGCTGATGGAGTGGGTCGCGCTGTTGCGGTCGACCTCGACGTCGAGGCGGGCGGAGAGGGCGTTGACCACGGAGGCGCCGACGCCATGGAGGCCGCCGGAGGCCGCGTAGGAGCCGCCGCCGAACTTGCCGCCCGCGTGCAGCTTGGTCATGACGACCTCGATGCCGGAGAGACCGGTCTTGGGCTCCACGTCCACGGGGATGCCGCGGCCGTTGTCCCGGACCTCGACGGAGGCGTCGTCGTGGAGGATGACCTCGATGTGGTCGCAGTGGCCACCCAGGGCCTCGTCGACGGAGTTGTCGATGATCTCCCAGAGGCAGTGCATGAGCCCGCGGCTGTCGGTGGACCCGATGTACATCCCGGGGCGCTTGCGGACCGCCTCAAGTCCTTCGAGGACGAGGAGGTGCCGCGCGGTGTAGTTGGAGCTGTCCCGGTCGCCGCCTGCTGCGGTCAGCATCTCGGTGGACGGCACGGACGTTTCGGCGGTCACGCGGTTCGCTCCTCGCTGAATTTCATCTGGGCCCTTGGTGGGTATCACGGTCGGCTTCGGTTGCCGCTGAGAGCCTACAGAGGCCTGGTAGAGCGGTTGTAACGCCACCCTCGGGGAATCCTCATGCTAGACGAGCCCCATCCGGGCTCGCATGGATGTTCGATCATTCGTCGGAGTGACGTGCACATCACGTTCCCTTCGAGGCATGAACCATTTAGGCTCCGGGCACGTCCTCATGAACACACCGGCAAGCCGGCCGGAGGGACCCACCCCCAAGACAAGCAATGCGAAACCGTAGCGCTCCGCATACGGCACATTCGCCGCCAACCGGCAACTGACAGCCATCCCGAGAAGAAGTTTCGAAGAAAAGCCACGAGCGGGAACGTTTTCGGCCTGGTTGGATGTTGACCCTGGTACGACAGCTCGTCGAGCTAGAGAAGAGGCGACGTGACTACTGTTCTGACCCCCGCGAGCCCGCTGACCGCAGCAGACCGCTGTGACCGTTGCGGCGCCCAGGCCTATCTGCGCGTCGTCCTGATCAGCGGCGGTGAACTGCTCTTCTGCGCCCACCACGGGCGCAAGTTCGAGCCGGAACTCAAGAAGATCGCCGCGGAAATACAGGATGAGACGGATCGGCTCACCGCCGTACAGGCGACTGCTGCCGACGAGGAACAACACTGACACCTCGCATCCACGACGAGCCAGGGGCCGGTCCAGGACCGGCCGACGGGCGGCACCCCCACCAGGGGGCGCCGCCCGTTCTCGTACGTCGGCGGGTCTGCGGGCCCGCTCAGATACGGCCCTCGGCCCACTTCAGGGCCGCCGAGACCCGGGTGTACACCCCGGGACTGCCCGCGCGCCCGCAGCCGCTCCCCCAGGAGACCAGGCCGATGAGCCGCCCACGGGCCACCAGCGGCCCGCCGCTGTCGCCCTGGCACGCGTCCCGCCCACCGGCCGGGTGGCCCGCACAGAGCATCCCTGAGGCGTCGTACGCGCCTTCCTGGCCGCCCGGGTAGGCCCGGGCGCAGTCGCTGTCCGGCAGGACCTGGACCCGGGCGGAGCGCAGCACGGAGGCGTACGTACCGCTGCCGGTCGTGTCCCCCCACCCGTAGACCGCCGCCGCCGTCCCGGCCCGGTACGCCTCGTCCCCGGCCCGGGCCATCGGGATGACGCTGCCCTGCGGCAGGGCCCGGGCCAGGGTCAGCACCGCGAGGTCCCCGGCGTTGGTGGCGGGGTCGTACGCCGGGTTGACCCAGACGCTCCGGACCGGGATCTCCTGACCGGTCCCGTCACTCAACCGGTCCCTCCCGGCGATGACGCGCAGGTCCCTGACCCGGCTCACCGGTCCGCCGAGCGCCTCTTCACCCAGACAGTGGGCGACCGTCAGGACCTTCGTCGGCGCCACGACGACACCGCCGCAGAACTGCCCGGCGCGCGCCCCGCCGAACCGGTCACGACTGGACAGGGCCACCGCCCAGGGGCTGTCCGCCACGGGGGTGGCCTGCCCGCCGACGACGATGCTGTCGGCGGCGGCCGGGAGCGGCGCGGCGAGCGGCAGCGCGGCGGCTGCCGTCAGGGCGAGGACCCCGGTCAGGGCACGGACGACGGGACGGGGCATGAAGGCTCCTGACACTGAGGTGGAAACGTTTCACCCAGCGTGATCCAGCCCGTCCCCCCGCGCACCCGCGGACACGCCGGAGGGCCCGGATCCCTGGGGATCCGGGCCCTCCGGCGGTGAATCTTCCGCCCTGTGTTCTAGTCCAGGTAGTCGCGCAGGACCTGCGAACGCGACGGGTGACGGAGCTTCGACATCGTCTTCGACTCGATCTGCCGGATGCGCTCACGCGTCACGCCGTAGACCTTGCCGATCTCGTCCAGCGTCTTCGGCTGGCCGTCGGTGAGACCGAAGCGCATCGAGACCACGCCGGCCTCACGCTCGGAGAGCGTGTCCAGGACCGAGTGCAGCTGCTCCTGGAGGAGCGTGAAGCTGACCGCGTCCGCCGGGACGACGGCCTCGGAGTCCTCGATCAGGTCACCGAACTCGCTGTCCCCGTCCTCACCGAGCGGGGTGTGGAGCGAGATCGGCTCACGGCCGTACTTCTGGACCTCGATGACCTTCTCGGGGGTCATGTCGAGCTCCTTGGCCAGCTCCTCCGGGGTGGGCTCACGGCCCAGGTCCTGGAGCATCTGACGCTGCACCCGCGCGAGCTTGTTGATGACCTCGACCATGTGCACCGGGATACGGATGGTGCGGGCCTGGTCGGCCATGGCGCGGGTGATCGCCTGACGGATCCACCAGGTGGCGTACGTGGAGAACTTGTAGCCCTTGGTGTAGTCGAACTTCTCGACCGCGCGGATGAGACCGAGGTTGCCCTCCTGGATCAGGTCCAGGAAGAGCATGCCGCGGCCGGTGTAGCGCTTGGCCAGGGAGACCACCAGGCGGAGGTTGGCCTCCAGGAGGTGGTTCTTGGCGCGGCGGCCGTCCTCGGCGATGATCTCCAGCTCGCGCTTGAGCTTCGGCGCGAGCTTGTCGGCGTTGGCCAGCTTGTCCTCGGCGAAGAGACCTGCCTCGATGCGCTTGGCGAGCTCCACCTCCTGCTCGGCGTTGAGGAGGGGGACCTTGCCGATCTGCTTGAGGTAGTCCTTGACCGGGTCGGCGGTGGCGCCGGCGACGGCGACCTGCTGGGCAGGCGCGTCGTCCTCGTCGTCGTCGGAGAGGACGAAGCCCTTGTTCTCGCCCTCGCCCTCCTCTTCCTCGCCCTTGCCGGCCTTGACCTCTTCGACGGCCTCGTCACCGTCGAGAAGCTCGTCGTCCTGCTTGCCGGACTTCTTCGCCGCTGTCTTCTTGGCCGCCGTCTTCTTCACGGCGGTCTTCTTGGCAGCCGTCTTCTTGGCTGCCGCCTTCTTCGCGGGGGCGGCCGCGACGGCGTCGTCGGCCACCGCGTCCGCGCTCTCGGCCGCCGGGGCGGCGGTGGCCGCGACGGTCCTCGTCACGGTGGTCTTCGCCGCGACAGTCTTGGTGGCGGTGCGCTTGACCGGGCTCTTCGCTGCGACGCTCTTGCGGGCGCGCTTCGGCGACTCCGCGGCACTGACCATCAGCGTCACACCCTCTTCCTCGAGGATCTGGTTGAGGCTGCGCAGAACATTCTTCCACTGGGTTGGCGGAATCTGGTCAGCCTCGAAGGCCCGACGCACGTCATCGCCGGCGATCTGCCCATCAGCCTTTCCCCGCTCGATGAGCGCCATCACAGACTCGGACTCGGCGATCTCCGGCGGGAGCGTACGGGATGTGCTGGCCGACACGAACAACCTCTCGGAACGATGGAAACGGCTTCCGGCCCTGCCCTGGAGAGGGCTGGAGCCGACGACCGCCGACTGGGGATGTCGTCGACGGCGCGGGTTTGGCCTCGGAACTGGACAGCGCGCCCCAGGGCTGCTGTATTCCTTCCGCGGCGGTCACCTCTTAAGTCATCGCGCTGCTTCGAGGAGTGTTACGCCCAATCCGCGTGGCCCGAGTCACACCTCATTCGCGACGAACCGCACCAGGGCAGGCATCCCCTCACAATTGTGCCGCCGGACCCGTGCGGTCCGGCGGCACAGGGCCTGCCCACCCCGGCCGTGAGGGGCGGTCAGTGCTCGCGCGGCGCGGGAACGACACGCTCCACGTCGGGGTGGACGACGAGCAGTTGGCGCATGGCCGTCTCGGCCCCCGTGGAGTCGCCGGACGCCAGGGCGTCGACGATGCGCGCGTGGTGGCCGAGCGAGGCCTCGCCCGGGCGGTCACAGCCGGTGACCGGGCCGCCGGAGACGTGAAGGGCGGCCGAGACGATGCCGGAGAGGTGCTCGAGCATCCGGTTGCCCGCGGCCTGGATGAGCAGGGCGTGGAACTCGGCGTCGGCGCGGGAGAAGGTGATCGCGTCCCCCTGCCCCATTGCGTGACCCATGATCTCCACCATGTCACCGAGGCGCTGCTGAAGATCCTCCCGGCCGTGGCCGGCGGCGAGGCGGGCGGCGAGGGGTTCGATGGTCCAGCGGAGCTCGGCCAGCTCACGGCGCTGGTCGTCGCGCTGCGGGCCGAAGGCTCGCCACTCGATGATGTCGGGGTCCAACAGGTTCCAGTCGCTGACCGGGCGGACCCGCGTACCCACATTGGGGCGCGCGCTGACGAGCCCCTTGGCCTCCAGGACGCGCAGCGACTCGCGTACGACGGTGCGGGAGACCTCGAAGCGCTGGCCGATCTCCTCGGGAACGAGGGGGCGGTCCGCGCCGAGGTCGCCGGAGACGATCATCTGGCCCAGCTGCTGGACGAGTTGACCGTGCAGGCCGCGACCGCGGCTGGCCGCTCCCCGTCGGCTCGCCCGCCCCAACTCGGAATCGGAACCGCCCCAGGGCCGCGCCGCGGCGCGCTCGCCGGCCGGCGCCTGCGTATAGGGATAGCGATCGAGTTCGCCCGGGCCGGCCAGGCCGGAATCGGCGGAGCGGGCGGCGGTCATCATGGTGTGCGCAAGGGTACTCACGCATCCTTTGTCGGCGCGGCTCGTCCACCCCTTGAGGTCTTTGGTGAAAAGCACACGAAAGGGTGATCGGCGCCCACGCCGCAATTGACGCCATATGCGCATGAACCAGGCATTCTCTAGGGAGTTACGGGCTCCTCGCCTCCACGCCGGACCAGAGTGATCACCAACGCACCTTTCCGCGAAGGCTGGTGAGCAGATACGCACAGATCAAGGCCGACAACGACAGGGTGAGCGCGGCGCCCACGGGCTGTGCCACCACGCGCGCCACGGCCAGGACCCAGCGGTCCGCCTCCTGCGGCAGCTGCCACCAGGCCAGTTCGCGCAGCCTCGCCGGAAGCCCGGTGACCGAACGCGCGGACGGGGCCTCGAACACCTTCTGCACCAGCGGAACCACCAGCACCGGAACGGCCAGTACGGCGGCGATCCCGGCCCCGGCCACCCGGAAGACCCCCGCCGCCAGCAGCCCGGCCCAGGCGCAGCCGACCGTCAGGCACGCCCAACTCGCGGCGAGCACGAAGGCGTTGGCGGGGACGGTGAGCAACTCGGGTCCGTAGAAGAGGCGGAGGCTCTGCGCCCCGCAGGCGACGGTGAGGGCGGCCAGCAGGAGGGCGAACCCCGCGGTCACCATCAGCTTGGCCAGCAGCAGGCCGATCCGCCGGGGCACGGTGCCGCGTCCGGCGGCGAGCGCGGGATAGCGGAACTCGTCGCCGAAGGAGAGGGCGCCCAGAATGCCCGCGCCCAAGGCTGCGGGCGGCAACGGCAGCAGCTCGGGCCAGGCGGCGAGCGAGCGCGGAAGGGGTGTGCCCCCGGTGCGCGCCAGCAGGACGGAGAGCGCGGCGGAGACCAGCAGCACGGACGCCATGATCATGGTCGTCGTCCGGACGCCGAGGGAGCGCCGCAGTTCGTACCGGAGCGGGCGCAGGGGACCACGGGCGGGGCGGGCCCGGATCGGTGGCGGGAGTTCGGAGAGGGCCGCGGCGGAGGGCTGACGGGCCTCGCCGGTGTCCGGCGGTGGGGCGGCGGGACCGGTGTCGCCGATCTCGTCGGCGAGTTGGTGGACGGGGACGCCGTGCCGGAACGCGGTGTCCCCGACCTCGGCGCAGGTGGAGCCGTACACGGTCAGCCGGCCGTTCGGCTCGGGGACCACCTCGACGGAGCGCTGTGCGGCCCGCGCCTCCCGGCTGACGACGGCGGCCAGCCGGGCCGCGTGCGGGGTGCGGACGGCGACGCGGGGGCGGAGCCGGGTGCGGGCGAAGTCGGCGACCTCCTGATCCGCGACGAGGCGTCCGCCGTCGACGGTGACGACACGATCGGCCGTGCGGGCGGCCTCCTTGGGGTCGGCGGTGGCGTACAGAACCGTTCCGCCCTGGGCCGCGTGGGCGCGCAGCAGCCCGTACAACCAGCTGTTCTCGCGCGGGGAGAGGCCCTCGGCGGGTTCGTCCAGGACGAGGGTGTGCGGGTCGCCGAGCAGGGCGGAGGCGAGGCCGAGCCGCCGGTCCATCCCCACCGAGAGGGCACCGAGGCGCTGGTCCCCGAGCCCGGCGAGGCCCACGACTTCGAGCATCTCGTCGGCCCGGGCCACCGGCGTCCCGGCGGCCGCGCACAGCATCCGGAGCTGCCCGCGGGCCGTACGGGAGGGGTGCCCCGGTACGTCACCGAGCAGCACGCCCACCTCACGCGCCGGGTGGGGGATGCGGTGCAGCGGCCTGCCCCGGAAGTAGGCGACGCCCCGGCCGGAGTCGAGTTCGAGCATCAGCCGCAGGGCCGCGGTCTTGCCCGAGCCGGGGGCACCAAGGAGGGCGGTGACACGGCCGGGCGGGGCCTCGAAGGTGAGGTCGTCCACGGCGGGCGGAGCGTCGCGACGGGGGGTGCTGGTGAGTCCGATGGCCTGGAGCATCGCTTCTCTCGCGTTCTCTCACGGAAGGTGAGACCGCTCGGCGGCTGAGGGGTACCGCAGCAACATAACGCGACATTTCCGACTTTTCGTGCAGCAGTGTGCCCGCGGGTGTTCCGCACTCCCCGGGCCGCCGAAAGCCCCGCCGTCAGACCTCCGGCCGCAGCATCGGCGGATTGAGCACCGTGGCCGCCCCGGCCCGGAACAGCTGTGCGGGCCGGCCGCCCTGCCGCGTGGTGGTCCCGCCGGAGGGCACCAGGAATCCGGGGGTGCCGGTGACCTTGCGGTGGAAGTTACGGGGGTCGAGGACCACGCCCCACACCGCCTCGTACACCCGGCGCAGCTCCCCGACCGTGAACTCCGGCGGGCAGAACGCCGTGGCCAGCGAGGAGTATTCGATCTTGGAGCGGGCGCGCTCCACCCCGTCGGCCAGGATCCGCGCGTGGTCGAAGGCGAGCGGTGTCGCCTGCTCGCCCTCCCTGAGCAGATCCTCGACGGGCGCCCAGCGCGCACTGTGGGCGTCTCCGCCGGCCCGGGGCGCGGGCAGATCCGGCGCGAGGGCGAGGTGTGCGACGCTGACCACACGCATCCTCGGGTCCCGCGCCGGGTCCCCGTAGGTGGCCAGCTGTTCGAGGTGCGCCCCGTTGCCCACGGCGGGCTTGGCCGGATCATGGGCGCACAGCCCCGTCTCCTCGACGAGCTCGCGCGCCGCCGCGGAGCCGAGGTCCTCGTCGGCCCTGACGAAGCCGCCGGGCAGCGCCCACCGGCCCTGGAACGGGGTTTCCCCTCGGCGGACCACCAGCGCGCAGAGCGCGTGGCGGCGCACCGTGAGCACGACCAGGTCCACGGTGACGGCGAAGGGAGGGAAGGTCGACGGGTCGTAGGGCGGCATGCCGTGATCATAGTCGTCTGCCTGACGATAAACACTCCCTTCGGTACTCCGGTGATCAGGGAATCCCGTGTGCGGCCTGATCCGGCCGCACCCGTCGAGACGTCGACGGGCTCCGCCCCCGAGCGGTGCCCTCGGGAGGGCGATGGGCCCGCCCGGCCCACCACGCGGACGACGAACCCACCCGGCCCACCACGTTGCCGGGCTCCACCCCGAGCGGTGCGTCGGCCGGACGACGAACCCGCCCGACGCGCCGTGTTGACGGGCTCCACCCCGAGCGGGCCGTCGGGGCGGACGACGAAACCCGCCCGGCCCACCACATTCATGAGCTCCACCCCGAGCGGTGCCGTCGGGAGGGCGGTGGGCCCGCCCGGCGCACCCGGCCTCAGCGACGCGTCCCGGTGCCCCGCCTGCCGTACCGCCGGACGTCCCGCATCCGGCGCCCGGCCACCATCGACCCCGGCCGGGCGGTGCCGGGCGTCGGTGTCCTCCCCCCGGCGTCCGTCACCCGGTGGCCGCTCCCGCGCCGCCGCACGCGGGTCGCGGCCGGCCTGGCCCTGCCGACGTGCGGGCCAGGCCCCTTGCCCGCCACGGCCTCCGTCGACGCCCCGGTCTCCTCGCCGCCCACCGCCTCCGGCTCTCCACCAACGCTGCCGCCGTCACCCCGGAGACAGCGGCGCAGGGTCTCCGGATCCAGCCCCTCGTTGCACGCCCGGTGGAGCAGCTGCGCGAATGTGTACTCCGGGTCCGCCCGGAGCGCCATGGCCAACGCGACCCGGGCGCCGGGCTCGTCACCGATGGACCAGCAGACCCAGCCCGCCAGGGTCAACGGGGCTGCCGCGTGCTCGGCGTACGGCCCGACGCAGCGACGCGCCAGCGTCCGCCACAGCCTCAGCGCGCGGTGGCCGTCGGGGCCCTCCATCCAGACCGCGGCCTTGTCCCGGGTCTCCCGGTCCTGGAGGCCGAGGATGACGGCGGCGGCCTCGTCCTCGGTGATCAGCTGGTCGTCCCCGAAGTCGGAGACCGCTTCCGGAGCGGGCCGCGTCCGGCCGAGGCGCCCCATGAGTGTGCGGGCGAGCACGAGGGTCTCCCGCGCCACCTGGGCCTTCGCCCGCTCGTCCAGGATCCGGGGCACCAACGACGGCGCGGCCCGGTCCAGCGCCTGCAACTGTGCGTAGGCCTCGTCCGGCGCCTGCCAGGGAGCGAGCCGCGCCTCCATGTCGCGCAGCGTCCCGCGCACCTGGATCCCCGCGTAGGCAGCGGCGGCGGCCATCACCGTCGTACCGGGCATGGCCAGGGGGCTTCCCTCGGGCGGGCAGCACCGGCTGTCGGGGCAGCAGTAGGACCAGTAGCGGCCGTCGGAGATGCAGAGCGCTTCGAGCACGGGCACGTCGAGGGCTCCGCACGCGGTGCGCAGGTGCTGGGCGAGGGGCCGCAGGCGCTCCATGGCCGGGCGGCCGCTCCTGCCGTCCGGGGAGTCCTGGCAGAGGAAGATCAGGATCGCGTCGGGCCGCCCGCCGCGACGCTCGCTCCCCGTGATCAGGCTCTCCGCGAGATGCTCGGCGACCGGCCCCCATTCACCGGGCGCCTGCGGGATGCCGACCCGGAGCCGGCCGCCGAACCGGCCCTGACCGCCGTGCAGCGCCACCATCACGACGCTGTCGTCGGGGTGGAAACCCATCAGATACGGGAGGGCGTCGGCCAGTTCGGCGGGGCCGCGCAGGGTGATCTGGCGGCCGTCGGCCGGGCCGGTGGATTCGTGGTGCTTGTTCATGACTCGAAGGTCCCGTGTGCCGCCGGATCCCGCGACCCCTGTGGATAACGTTATCCACAGGCTCGCCCCGCCGTTCGCGGTTTGTGGGCGTCATCGGGTTGCATGGGGGGATGACCAACGCAGACCGTGCAGCACTCAGGGCTTCGGCCGACTCCGTCCTCGCCCGCCTCGTCGGGGATGCCACGGGTGAGGCCAGGCTGCGTGAGGACCAGTGGGTGGCGATCGAGGCGCTCGTCGCCGACAAGCGCCGGGCGCTGGTCGTGCAGCGCACCGGATGGGGCAAGTCGGCGGTCTACTTCGTGGCGACCTCGCTGCTGCGCGCGCAGGGCAGCGGCCCGACCGTGATCGTCTCACCGCTGCTGGCGCTGATGCGCAACCAGGTCGCGGCGGCCGCGCGGGCGGGGATCAGCGCCCGCACGATCAACTCCTCCAACACGGAGGAGTGGGAGACCGTCCAGGCCGAGGTGGCGGCCGGTGAGGTCGACGTCCTGCTCGTCTCGCCGGAGCGGCTCAACAATCCCGACTTCCGGGACCAGGTGCTGCCCCGGCTCGCCGCAGCGACCGGGCTTCTGGTGGTCGACGAGGCCCACTGCATCTCCGACTGGGGCCACGACTTCCGGCCGGACTACCGGCGGCTGCGAACCATGCTCGCCGATCTTCCCGCCGGTGTTCCGGTGCTGGCCACCACCGCCACGGCGAACGCCCGGGTGACGGCCGACGTCGCGGAGCAGCTGGGCACGGGAGCGGGTACGGACGCGCTGGTCCTGCGCGGTCCGCTGGACCGGGAGAGCCTGAGCCTCGGCGTGCTCCAACTGCCGAACGCGGCGCACCGGCTGGCCTGGCTGGGCGACCATCTCGGCGAGCTGCCCGGCTCCGGGATCATCTACACACTGACGGTCGCGGCGGCCGAGGAGGTCACGGCCTACCTCCGCCAGAACGGCCACCCGGTCACGTCCTACACCGGGCGGACCGAGAACGCGGACCGGCAGCAGGCGGAGGACGATCTGCTGGCCAACCGGGTCAAGGCGCTGGTCGCCACCTCCGCGCTGGGCATGGGGTTCGACAAGCCCGACCTCGGCTTCGTCGTGCACCTGGGCTCGCCCTCCTCCCCCATCGCGTACTACCAGCAGGTCGGGCGCGCGGGACGCGGGGTGGAGCATGCCGAGGTGCTGCTGCTCCCCGGCAAGGAGGACGAGGCGATCTGGCAGTATTTCGCCTCGGTCGCCTTCCCGCCCGAGGAGCAGGTGCGCCGCACCCTGGACGTCCTGGCCGGATCGGAGCGGCCGCTCTCCCTGCCCGCGCTGGAGCCCCTGGTCGATCTGCGACGGACCCGGCTGGAGACGATGCTCAAGGTGCTGGACGTCGACGGGGCGGTGAAGCGGGTCAAGGGCGGCTGGATCTCCACCGGCGAACCATGGGTCTACGACTCCGAGCGCTATGCCTGGGTCGCCCGGCAGCGGGCCGCCGAGCAGCAGGCCATGCGGGACTACGCCACCACGACGGCGTGCCGGATGGAGTTCCTGCGGCTGCGCCTCGACGACGAGGAGGCCACCGCGTGCGGGCGCTGTGACAACTGCGCGGGCGCCCGCTTCGACGACAAGGTCTCCACCGCCGCCCTGGACGGCGCCCGCAGCGAGCTGGGCCGGCCGGGCGTGGAGGTGGCGCCCCGCAAGATGTGGCCCACCGGTCTCTCCGCCGTCGGCGTCGACCTCAAGGGGCGTATCCCCGCCGCTGAACTCTCCTCCTCCGGACGGGCGCTGGGCCGCCTCTCCGACATCGGCTGGGGCAACCGGCTGCGCCCTATGCTGGCGGCGCAGGCACCGGACGCACCGGTTCCGGGCGATGTCACGGACGCCGTGGTGACCGTGCTCGCGGACTGGGCCAAGGGCCCCGGTGGCTGGGCCTCCGGCACACCCGACGCGGCTCCCCGGCCGGTCGGCGTGGTCACCGTCGCCTCCCGCCGCAGGCCTCAGCTGGTGGGCTCCCTGGGCCGAAGCATCGCCGAGATCGGCCGGATGCCGCTGCTCGGGACGGTGACGTACGCGCCGGGCACCGAGGATCTGACGATGTCGCAGACCAACAGCGCACAGCGGGTACGGGCCCTGCACGAGGCCCTCGTCGTCGGGCCGGAGCTGGCGGAGGCCCTGCGGTCCGCCGGTGGTCCGGTCCTGCTCGTGGACGATCTGTCGGACACCGGCTGGACGCTGGCCGTCGCCGCGCGGCTGCTACGCCGGGCCGGAGCCCAGGGAGTGTGTCCGCTGGTCCTCGCGGTTCAGGGGTGACAGCAGGCGTCATCCGGCCGGGGCTGGGCAGGGATATCAGTAGCATTCCGGCCGATACCCGTCAGCGTCGCCAATTGCTCGTTGCCGCCCGCCGGTACGCCAGGAAGAATTGGGGTTGCTCCCCGCACAGTTCTCGTCGGGCCCGGAAGGGCTGTGCCGTGGCGCGCCCTCACTCCACCCTGCCCGCACCATGGGCGCGTAGCGAAGGGAGGACCATGACCTTCGGATTCGCCCCGTCCTCAGCCACTTCGATATCGGCGTTCTCGACCCCACCGGGTTCCGCGGACTCCGTCAACCGCCTTGCCCGGCTGCTCGAACCCGCCGAGTGGGCCTCGGCGGGCATACCGCTGCTGCGCAGCCCCCGGGAGGTCGTCAGCGGGCTGCACTCCCGGCACCGGCCGACGCCCTCCACCGCCGTCGTCGCGGTCCTCGACCATGAGGAGCGGCTCACGGCGAGCGCCTCGTTCGCCCGACGGGACACTGCGGCGGCAGACGGCTGGGAGTTCCGCAATGCCCTGCTGGCGCAGCTGCGCCGCGTCATCCCGCACGATCTGCGCCGCCGTACCCCGGTGCGCACGGCCGTGCTGCTCTACTGCCGTGACGGCGACGAACGGTGGACCGAGGAGGACGGCGCGTGGATGTGGGGGCTGCGGGACGCCTGCACCCTGCACGGACTGCGGTGCGGTGCGTACATCACGCTGACCCGCGGGGGCTGGCAGGTGCTCGGCGAAGGGCGGGGCGGGCGGCGGCCCAACTCCCTCTCGGAGCCGGCCCCGCTGGCCGACCTCGTCTCCGATCAGCTGCCCGCGCTGACGCGGACCGGTGGCGGGTCCGCCCAGGCCCTGCGCCGCTCGGCTGCCCGGTGAACCACCACTGAGACTGCGGGAGCCCCGGCCGCCCTCATGGGCGGCCGGGGCTCCTGTGTACCACCGGTGCGACGGTTCAGACGCCCGCGCCGAGTGCGGAGTTGATCGTCTGCGGGTCCCCGCAGACGATCAGCAGCGCGGCGGCACGGTCACGTGCGACGGGCAGCGCACGGGCCACGGTCCCACCGGCGTCGCCGTTGACCGCGACGACGACCACGGGCCGGGGCTTGGCCCGGTCGACGGCGGTGGCGTCGGCGAAGAAGACGTCGTCGCCGGCGTCCTGCTGGGCCCAGTACGCGGCCTCGCCGAAGGACAGCTCGTGGGCGGCCCACGGGTGCTGCTCACCGGTGGTGAGCACCAGGATGTCGCCCGGCGCACGGCCGGAGTCGAGCAGGAGGTCGACCGCTTCCTCGGCCGCGTCGAGGGCTCCCCCGGCCGGGGCCGGGACCAGCTGGAGCTGCGGCGCGGAACGATTCTCCGGCCGGCCCGGAGCGCTCCTGGGCGCCGCGGGCGCGGGTACGGGTGCGGGGTGGGCGCGCTGTGCCGGAGGCGTGGGGCGCGCGGGGCCGGGGCCAGGGCGGCCGGGACGCGGCGTGGCCGCGGAACGCGGACCTGGTACGGGACGGGGGGTCGGCGCGGTACGGCCGGCGGCCGGGGTGACGCGGGGACCCTGGGCACTCTCGTGAATCTGAGGCTCCTGGAGGAAGAGAGAGGCAGGAAGGTGGTTGGTCGTGGGGCCGACGTGATCGGTCGGCATCGCTGGTGGGCGCCTGCGCGCGATCAGAATTCGAAGCCGAGCTGGCCCCCGCTTTCGAGTGCGGCCGCCTCGGCGGAGAAACGGACCTTCTTCAGGTGCTGCCACCGGGGCAGCGCGTCCAGGTACGCCCAGGAGAGGCGGTGGTGGGGCGTGGGCCCCCGCTCCTCCAGTGCGGCCCGGTGCACCGGCGAGGGATATCCCGCGTTGGCACCGAAGGCGAAGTCCGTGTACTCCTCGGAATCCCCGCCCAGTTCGGCCATCATCCGGTCGCGGTGCACCTTGGCGATGACCGAGGCGGCAGCCACCGCGATGCAGGACTGGTCGCCCTTGATGACCGTACGGACCTTCCAGGGGGCGCCCAGGTAGTCGTGCTTGCCGTCGAGTATCACCGCGTCGGGCCGCACCGGCAGCCCCTCCAGGGCGCGTACTGCGGCGAGCCGGAGCGCCGCGGTCATGCCGAGGTCGTCGATCTCCTGCGGGGAGGCGTGCCCCAGGGCGTGGGCGGTGACCCAGCGCTCCAGCACGGGGGCGAGCGCGGCACGCCGCAGGGGCGTCAACAGCTTGGAATCGGTGAGGCCTTCGGGCGGCCGGCGCAGGCCGGTGACCGCGGCACACACGGTGACGGGTCCGGCCCACGCCCCGCGTCCGACCTCGTCGACACCGGCTACGGTCCTGGCACCGGTGGTAGCGCGAAGCGAGCGCTCGACGGTGTGCGTGGGTGGTTCGTACGGCATGGCGCCAGTCAGCGTACGCCGAGAGCGACAGCGGCGACACCCCGGGGCGCCGTGCACACCGAGATTCGGCCGACGGGCGCCGGGCCGGGGTGGGATCAGTACGGGTCGTAGTCGTCGTGGCCCTGCTCGTAGCCGTCCCGCTCGCCCTCGCGTACGCCGTCGGTGCCCAGCGCGTAGCAGGAGCGGCGTTCGGTGGTCGCGGGGCGCTTGCGGAGGATCTCCTCGGCCCGGGCCTCGCCCCAGCTCGTCGCGTACCAGGGGGAGTCGGTGTTCCGCAGTTCACCCTGGATGACCCGCAGCGCACAGGAGCGCTGGGGTTCCGGCAGCTTGTCCAGGGCCGGTACGGCGTCGGCGGAGAGGTCCTTGAGGTAGTCGAGGTCGATCGGCCTGCGGCCCTCGAAGCGGTGGACGTTCTGCTCGGCGACGACCGCGTCCGGGGATACCAGCCCGAAGGCCAGCACGGCCGCCCCGGCGCTGACCGCGATCGCGCGCGGCAGGAACCGGGCGCCGAAGACCCCGGCGGCCAGGATCAGGACGATCACGACGCCGAGCCAGAGCTCCATCGCGGCGACGGAGATCCGCAGCCGGGTCAGCCCGTACTCCGCGACGTACAGGTCCATGCGGCGCAGCGCCGAGGCGACGACGACCAGGGTGAGGACGCAGAGGGGGCCCAGCACGGCGCGCACCAGCGTCCGGTCCCTGCTGCCGCCGCGCGGCGCCCAGCGCAGGGCCAGGGCGATGACGAGGAGGGTGAGCAGGGTGGCCCAGAGCAGCTGCCAGAAGCCCTGGCGTGCGTAGTCGGCGTGGTTGAGCCCGGTCTCCTCGTGCGCCTTGTCGTAGCCGCCGAGGAGGACGACGAGCTGGAGGGTGATGAACGCGGCGAAGAGCAGGTCGAGGACGATGAGCGGAAGCGCCCACTCCGTACGTCCTCGGGGCTTGCCCGCCTTGACGGTGAGCCCGTCCCAGCGCACGGGGGCGGCGGCGGTGCGGGCCGCGGCCAGGGCACCGACCAGTCCCACGAGGAAGAGGAACGTCCGCAAGGGGCCGTCGACGATCGTCACATCGGGGGTGAGCCGGCCCAGCAGGTCGGCGAAGTTGGCGTCGGCGCCGGCGAAGAGCGTACCGAACACCACCAGGAGCCCGAGCGCCACGGCCGTGGTGCGTACGGCGGCGCCCCAGCGCCCCCGGGAACCGTCGGCCCGCTCCCGCAGCCCGCGCCAGCCCCACCGGATCCCCGGCACGACCGAGTCCAGGGTGCCCACGGAACCCATCAGCACACCGAGCCAGCTCCGGCTGCCGTGCAGCGCGAGCGAGCCCAGCGCGAAGGCCGACACGACCGCCAGGAAGGTCGGCCACCCCGCGTCGCGGAGGGCGGGTACCGCGAGCAGGGCGAGGCCGCCGACGGCCCAGGTGGCGGTCCAGGGCCGCGGCCGGCGGCCCGCCGCGCGCGCGGCGAAGGCGGCGGCCAGGGCGGCCGGTACGGCGACGATCAGGAGGTTCACGCCGAGGCCGTCGCCGAGCAGGAGCGCGCTGAGTACGGCGGTGGCCAGGGCCGCCCAGAGGACGGCGGGCCGGATCAGGGGCGGCGCGGCGGGACGGAGCTTGGCCATCGCGCCGGGGCGGCTGATGGGCGGCTGCCAGGGGCGGCCTGGCTGCCAGGTCTGCTGCGCGCCGTGGGCCCGCTGCCGCTGGGCGTGAAGGTAGGCGGGGGTGGCGGGCGGCCGGTCGCCCGGGGTCGCGTAGAGGCCGGGCTGCGGATCTGGCGGGAGGGGCGCGGCCGGGGCCGCCGTCTCCGTGGCCGGTGCGGTCCGCTCGGCGGACGGCTGCGGTGACGGTGACGGTTGCGGTGACGACTGCGACTCCCGAGTCGGCGAGCTGTCGGCCGGCGCGGCTGACGCGTTGGACGCATGGGACGTCGTGGACGCCTTCGACGGCTCTGAAGGCTCAGACGGCTCAGACGGCTCTGGCGGCCCGGACTCCGTGGACGGTCGGTCGGACATGAGACCCCTCCCCCGACCGGGCCCCCGCGCGGCCCAGGGCGGCGCGGGATCCCGGCATCTCATTCGGCGCACGCCCACGGAGATCGACCTGTGAAGATCAAACAGAGGCGGCGTGGCCGAAAGAGTAGTCCCGAACCCATGTTCGCGAACACTCAGAGTGAGGGCTGTGGCAGGACCGTGACAGTCCCCCGACACACCGTCAGTGGTGCGCCGGGAGCAGCCAGCCGGGGGGTTCCTCCGTCTGCGCCAGCCAGTCGGCGGGCGGCGCCCCGGCCGTACCCGCGGCGACCACTCCCCCGACGATCGCGCAGGTCGTGTCGACGTCTCCGCCCGCCTGGGCCGTCAGCCAGAACGCCTCCTCGAAGCTCCCGAGGCTCCTGGCCGCCGACCAGAGGGCGAACGGCACGGTGTCATGGGCGCTGGTCCGGCGGCCGTTGCCGAGGACCGCGGCGACCGTTCCGGCGTCCTGGTAGTCCAGCATGTCGCGGGCCCTGCGCAGTCCGGCGCCGACCGCGCTGCGGGGCACCAGCGCGATGACGCCGTCGAGGAGTTCCTCGGGTGTCGGCGGCCCGCTCGGAGCAGCCGCGAGCGAGGCGGCCGCCGCGACGGCCATCGCGCCGACGACGGCCTCACGGTGCTGGTGCGTGGTGTACGAGGAGATCTCGGCCTGGTGCGTGGCCTGCTCCGGGTCGTCCGCGTACCAGGCGCCGAGCGGGGCGATCCGCATCGCCGAACCGTTGCCCCACGACCCCTGCCCCTTGAAGAGCGCCGAGGCCAGCTCGCGCCAGTCGCCGCCCTCCCGCACGAGCCGGAGCAGCCGGCTCACGGCGGGACCGTAGCCCCGGTCGAAGTCGTGGTGTTCGGCGAAGGAGTGCGCGAGCGCGTCCTGGTCGATACGGCCGTATGCGGTGAGCACGGCCAGGACCGAGGAGGCCATCTCGGTGTCGTCGGTCCACTGCCAGGGGCCGGGCGGCAGGACGCGCTGTCTGAGCAGCGGGTAGTTGACCGGGACGAAGAACTGGGAGCCCAGGGCGTCTCCCACGGACAGGCCACGCAGGCTGGCCAGGGCGCGTTCGAAGCGCCGCTCGGAAGCAGGATCAACGGTCATCGCCCTGCCACTCTATCCGGTGCGGCCGTACGGCTCGGGGGTGCGCCAGCGCTGGAAGGGCCGGTCGAGGGTGTAGCGGCCGTTCTCGCCGAGGAGCAGGGTCCGTGTCTCCCCGTTGCCCGGGTTGGACAGCGATTCGAACTCCGCGACCGACCAGTGGAACCAGCGCATGCAGAACAGCCGCATGGTCAGTCCGTGGGTGATCAGCAGGACGTTCTCCGGGTGGTCCGGCTCCTCGAAGCTGCGGTGCAGGCTCTCCAGGAACGCGCCCACCCGGTCGTAGACGTCCGCCCCGGACTCCCCTTGAGCGAAGCGGTAGAAGAAGTGCCCGTACGCGTCCCGGTAGGCCTTCTGGAGCCGTACGTCGTCCCGGTCCTGCCAGTTGCCCCAGTCCTGCTCCCGCAGCCTTGGCTCCTCGCGGACCCGGACCCGGGCGAGGTCGAGGCCGAAGGCGCGGAACGTCTCGTGGGTGCGGCGGTAGGGCGAGATGTAGACGCTCACCCCCTCGTCGCCGAACTGCTCGCGCAGGAGTGCCCCGGTCTCCTCGGCCTGCCGCAGGCCCGTCGCGGTGAGCCGGAGCGCGTGGTCGGGCTCCCGCTCGTACACCGTGTCGTCGGCGTTGCCCTCGGACTCGCCGTGCCGGACGAGGACAATGCGCTGCGGTCGTGCCATGCACCGACCCTAGGCGGTGTCCGGGGTTTCCGCGTGATCCGTATGGATCACACGTGATCCATGGAGACCACGGTCCACGGAGAACACACGCGATCCACAGAGGTCGCACGTGACCCGTATCGCTCCCGTAGATCGGCTCCGTACAGGCGTGCCCGTAGTTCAGACCGTCCAGGACGGTTCCAGCTCCACGACGTCCCCCGTCAGCGCCGCCACATCCGTCTCGGTCTGCGCGCGGGCCGCCAGCCGCTCCGCCCCGTCGGCGCGGTACTTGCCCCGCTCGGCACTCGACTTCCACATCGAGAGCACGAGGAACTCGTTGCCGGGCGCCTCCCCGAAGACCCCGCGCAACATCCCGGGGGAACCGGCCATCGCCGGGTTCCACACCTGTTTCTGCATGAGTACGAAGTGCTCGGCCCGGTCCTCGTGGACGCTGCTGTGCGCGACCCTGACGATGTCCGCGTCGGTGAAGTCGGGCTCGAACCCCGTCTTCACGTCGAACCGGCGCTCGAAGAGCATGACCTGCATGTCACGGAACGTGCCCGTCTGCGCGGACGCCAGCTGGTCGTGGCCACGGGCCGTGAACGAGTCGTAGAAGACGCGGTTCTCCCAGAACGCGAAGACGTGGGCGACGTCGGGGCGTGTTCGGCTCCACCCGCCGCTCTGCCCCCTGAACCCCGGCTCGCCGAGCAGCCCCGCCCACTTCCGCTGTCCTCGCTCGAAACCATGACGGTCCACCACGGAACAGCGAATCCACTTCACCAGCACCGCGCCATCGTACGGGGCGGAACGTGGCACGGGTCACGGTCGTCCGCGGACCAACCGAACCGGACGTTCCGCGAGCGCACCCTCGCCCAGTGGCTCGCGCGGAACGGCTACCCGAGCACGGTGCACGCGCTGGCCCGGGCCGGGGTCCAGCCGCTGCGCACCGCCTACCAGGCACTGATCGAGCGGTACGGCCCCGACGTGGTGGTCCTCGTGGACGGCGGCACGCACATCCTGATGCGCGGTGACGAGTCGGGGCCCGGCACGCCGGAGGAGGATCTCGCCTCGGTCGCGGCGCTCGCCGGGATCCAGGGGCCCGAACGCCTCGTCGTCGCCATCGGTTTCGGGGTCGACGCCCACCACGGGGTGAGCCACGGTGCGGTGCTGGAGAACATCGCCGCGCTCGAACGCGCGGGCGCCTACCTGGGGGCGTTCTCCGTGCCCCGTACAGCGGCCGCCGCTCCGGATCCCCCACTGACCCCGGTGAACACACCGGACGCAGAGGGCGCATGGCCCGAATCCGCCGTCCGGCAGCGGGGCAGTTGGCGGCGTGGCCCGTTCCGTACATGATCGGGTGAATCGGATGACGAGAACGGTCCATGGGCCGTCGGCCAGGAGGGGAAGTCCGGTGAGCACTCCGAACAAGGACATCGAGAAAGTCGAGGTACGGATCAAATGGGACCCCAGCCCGCACGGTGAGCCGGACATCGACCTCGACATCATCGCGGCGACCTACCCGGCGGAGGCCCCGCACGGCAGTCCCTCGTACCTGGTGCACTTCGACAGCCGCTCGCCCGACGGCACCATCACGCTGAACCGGGACAGCAGGACGGGGCAGGGGTTCGGCTACGACGAGGTCATGACGATCGAGTTGGGCCGGCTGGCGGACCGGTACGGCCGGGTGGTCGTCGGCGTCGCCATCCAGCAGCGCGAGGGCCGCAGGACCTTCGGCGAGGTCGGCAGCACGGGGGTGCAGATCCGGGAGGGCTACACGAGCCTGATCGAGGACGACTTCGGGAGCGTAGCCGGGTCGACGGCGGCCGTCGTCGCGGAGTTCTCCCGCACGGGTTCGGGCCAGTGGGTGTTCCGCCCGGACGTACGCGGCTTCGACGCCGATCCCGACGCGTTCGCCGCGGTGATGGGTGACCGCGACGCCGGGGCCTGAACCGCATCGACGAGTTCCGGCCAATGCGTGCCGGGCATACCGAAGGGGACCGGCCCGAGGCCGGTCCCCTTCGTCACCTACCGCTCAGCCAGGTGTCAGCTGCAACCGCTGGTGGAGCCGCAGCCCTCGCAGATGTAGCAGGAGCCGGCGCGCTGCATCTTCGTACCGCAGGAGAAGCAGAGCGGGGCGTCCGCGCTGATACCGAGCTGCATCTCGACCAGCTCGGCCGAGGTGTGCGCCGTCGCCGGAGCCGGCTTCGGGGCGGACTCGCGGGGAGCCGCCACCGCCTTCAGCTCGGGCTGCACCGGGGCCGACTGGGCCAGGCTCTCGGAGTCCACACCGTCCGCCTCGAAGGTCGGCTCGTACGAACCGGTGTCGAGGTGGCGCTGGCGCTCCTCGGCGGAGTGGATGCCGAGGGCGGAGCGGGTCTCGAAGGGCAGGAAGTCCAGCGCCAGGCGGCGGAAGATGTAGTCGACGATCGACTGCGCCATCCGCACGTCCGGGTCGTCGGTCATACCGGCCGGCTCGAAGCGCATGTTCGTGAACTTCGAGACGTACGTCTCCAGCGGGACGCCGTACTGCAGACCGACCGAGACCGCGATGGAGAAGGCGTCCATCATGCCCGCGAGGGTGGACCCCTGCTTGGACATCTTCAGGAAGACCTCGCCGAGACCGTCGTCCGGGTAGGAGTTGGCGGTCATGTAGCCCTCGGCGCCACCCACCGTGAAGGAGGTGGTGATGCCGGGGCGGCCCTTGGGGAGGCGCTTGCGGACCGGGCGGTACTCGACGACCTTCTCGACCGCCGTACGGATGGTCTCCTCGGCCTTCGCGGTGACCTCTTCCTTCTCCTTGTCCTTGGTCTTGGCGGAGAGGGGCTGGCCGACCTTGCAGTTGTCGCGGTAGATCGCGAGCGCCTTGACGCCCAGCTTCCACGCCTCGAAGTAGACCTCTTCGACGTCCTCGACGGTGGCGGTCTCGGGCAGGTTGACCGTCTTGGAGAGCGCGCCGGAGATCCACGGCTGGATGGCCGCCATCATCCGGACGTGGCCCATCGCGGAGATGGAGCGCTCGCCCATCGCGCAGTCGAAGACCTCGTAGTGCTCGGGCTTGAGGCCGGGGGCGTCGATCACGTTGCCGTGGTCGGCGATGTGGGCGACGATCGCCTCGATCTGCTCCGGCTGGTAGCCCATGCGGCGCAGTGCCTGCGGGACCGTGCCGTTGACGATCTGCATGGAGCCGCCGCCGACCAGCTTCTTGAACTTGACCAGGGCGAGGTCGGGCTCCAGGCCGGTGGTGTCGCAGGACATCGCGAGACCGATGGTGCCGGTGGGCGCGATGACCGAGGCCTGCGCGTTACGGAAACCGTTCTTCGCGCCGAGCCGGATCACGTCCTGCCAGGCCTCCGTGGCCGCGGCCCAGACGGGGGCGTCCAGGTCGTCGGTGCGGATGGCCTTGGTGTTGGCGTCGGCGTGCTGCTTCATGACGCGCTGGTGCGGCTCGGCGTTGCGGGCGTAGCCGTCGTACGGGCCGACGACCGCGGCCAGCTCGGCGGAGCGCTTGTAGGACGTGCTGGTCATCAGTGAGGTGATGGCACCGGCCAGGGCACGGCCGCCGTCGCTGTCGTACGCGTGACCGGTCGCCATCAGGAGGGCGCCGAGGTTGGCGTAACCGATGCCCAGCTGGCGGTAGGCGCGGGTGTTCTCGCCGATCTTCTGCGTCGGGAAGTCCGCGAAGCAGATCGAGATGTCCATCGCGGTGATGACCAGCTCGACGACCTTGGAGAAGCGCTCGGACTCGAAGGACTGGTTGCCCAGGCCGTCGTCCTTGAGGAACTTCATCAGGTTGAGCGAGGCGAGGTTGCACGAGGTGTTGTCCAGGTGCATGTACTCGCTGCACGGGTTCGAGCCGTTGATCCGGCCGGACTCCGGGCAGGTGTGCCAGGCGTTGATGGTGTCGTCGTACTGGATGCCGGGGTCGGCACAGGCCCAGGCGGCCTCGGCCATCTTGCGGAAGAGGGACTTGGCCTCGACCTCTTCGATGACGTCGCCGGTCATCCGGGCCCGCAGCCCGAACTTGGAGCCGGCCTCGACGGCCTTCATGAACTCGTCGTTCACGCGGACCGAGTTGTTGGCGTTCTGGTACTGGACGGACGTGATGTCGTCGCCGCCCAGGTCCATGTCGAAGCCCGCGTCACGCAGGGCGCGGATCTTCTCCTCCTCCTTCACCTTGGTCTCGATGAAGGCCTCGATGTCGGGGTGGTCGACGTCGAGGATGACCATCTTGGCCGCCCGGCGGGTGGCGCCACCTGACTTGATGGTCCCGGCGGAGGCGTCGGCTCCGCGCATGAAGGAGACCGGTCCGGAGGCGTTGCCGCCGGAGGAGAGGAGCTCCTTGGAGGAGCGGATCCGGGAGAGGTTCAGGCCGGCGCCGGAGCCGCCCTTGAAGATCATGCCCTCTTCCTTGTACCAGTCGAGGATCGACTCCATGGAGTCGTCGACGGCCAGGATGAAGCAGGCGGAGACCTGCTGCGGCTGGGGCGTTCCGACGTTGAACCAGACCGGGGAGTTGAAGCTGAAGACCTGGTGCAGGAGGGCGTACGCCAGCTCGTGCTCGAAGATCTCGGCGTCCGCGGGAGAGGCGAAGTAGCTGTTCTCCTCGCCGGCCTTCCGGTACGTCTTCACGATCCGGTCGATCAGCTGCTTGAGACCGGTCTCGCGCTGCGGGGTGCCGACCGCGCCGCGGAAATACTTGCTGGTGACGATGTTGACCGCGTTCACCGACCAGAAGTCGGGGAACTCGACGCCACGCTGCTCGAAGTTGATCGAGCCGTCGCGCCAATTGGTCATGACGACGTCACGGCGCTCCCACGCCACCTCGTCGTACGGATGCACGCCGGGGGTGGTGTGGATGCGCTCGATACGCAGACCCTTGCTCGCCTTGGCGCCCTTGGTGCGGGAACCTCGTGCCGGGCCGCTCGCCGTCTCTGTCATGCCGCCTCCCATATATGGGCAAAAACGCCCTGAAGTGCCCAGTTCTTCCCAGGCACAGTGTGTGTCCGTCGTCCCACGGGCCACGTCGGGCCGCGGGAACAGGTTCTGAATCGCCCGGTCACCGGCCGGAGGACATGACTCCGGACGGTGACGGGCAGGTACCGCTCAGTCGGCGGCAATGGCGGGTGCGGGGACCTCAAGGGTCTCGCCGCTCCCGCAGTCCTCTGCGGTGGGCCGCTGCGCGCGCAATTCCACGATGGCGGCCTCGAAGTCTTCCAGGGAATCGAACGCCCGGTAGACGGACGCGAAGCGCAGGTACGCGACGAGGTCGAGTTCCTGCAGGGGGCCGAGTATGGCCAGACCCACGTCGTGGGTGGTCAGCTCGGCGCTGCCGGTGGCGCGCACCGCCTCCTCGACCCGCTGGCCGAGTTTGGCGAGGGCGTCCTCCGTGACGGGCCGGCCCTGGCATGCCTTGCGGACGCCGGAGATGACCTTGGTGCGACTGAAAGGTTCGGTCACGCCGCTGCGTTTGACGACCATCAGCGAGCAGGTCTCCACCGTGGTGAAGCGGCGGGTGCAGTCGGGGCACTGGCGGCGGCGGCGGATCGACGTCCCGTCGTCGGTGGTGCGACTGTCGACGACCCGGCTGTCGGGGTGCCTGCAGAAGGGGCAGTGCATGGCTCCCAACCCTCCTTCACAGCGCGACTGAACAGCCTCTCCGGCCGACCCTTTCGGGCCCCTGGGAAGCAGTCCCCAGCATAGGCGATGCCCCGGGGCCGGTTGAACCCAGGACCACAACTTCTGGGTGGCCGGGACGATCCAACCACTAGATCTAGGGTTCCGTCGCATTTTCTGCCCTACCGCGTGTCGCGCCCCGGATGGTGCCAGGGGGGAGCGCGGGCCAGGGAAGAGGGTACGGGAATCGCGCGCTCCGCGAGCCGCCGGGGGCCCGGGGCGCACACCCGGGATGAAAGACTGGGCACGCCCCCGGGGCGGGGCGGCGCGAGACCCCGTACGAGCCTTCGACTCAGCGCTCATATACACCTGCGGGAAGCATCGCGGCAGCCCTTTATTCGTTTTTCACTCGAACGTGTGTTTGGCGCAACCTTTCGAAAGCTACTACCGTTGTCCAGCTAGGGAGAACATTCGAGAGGGGCCGACGTGACCACGACCGCAGACAGTGCCACCATCACCGCCCGGGACCACCGCTCCCAGAGCCGACTTGAGCCGGTGCATGCCATGAATGACTCAGTCACGAACACGGACGGGCCCGAGCCCGCGCGGCCCGGGCGCTCCTTGCCCGGAAGGCCGCCAGGGATCAGGGCGGACAGCTCGGGACTCACGGACCGGCAGCGGCGGGTCATCGAGGTCATCCGCGACTCCGTGCAGCGCCGGGGGTACCCGCCGTCGATGCGGGAGATCGGTCAGGCGGTGGGCCTGTCCAGCACGTCGTCCGTCGCCCATCAGCTGATGGCCCTGGAGCGCAAGGGCTTCCTCCGGCGCGACCCGCACCGGCCGCGCGCCTACGAGGTGCGCGGATCGGACCAGCCGAGCACCCAGCCGACCGACACGACGGGGAAGCCCGCCGCGTCGTACGTTCCCCTGGTGGGCCGGATCGCCGCCGGTGGGCCGATCCTCGCCGAGGAGTCGGTCGAGGACGTCTTCCCGCTGCCGCGCCAGCTCGTCGGTGACGGTGAGCTGTTCGTCCTGAAGGTCGTCGGTGACTCGATGATCGAAGCGGCGATCTGTGACGGCGACTGGGTCACCGTGCGCCGCCAGCCCGTCGCGGAGAACGGGGACATCGTCGCCGCGATGCTGGACGGCGAGGCGACCGTCAAGCGCTTCCGCCGCGAGGACGGCCATGTGTGGCTGCTGCCGCACAACGCCGCGTACCAGCCGATCCCCGGTGACGAGGCGACGATCCTCGGCAAGGTGGTGGCGGTGCTGCGGCGGGTGTGAAGAGCACCGGTCGGCGACCTCACGTACACGACGAAGCCCCGGGACGCCTTGCGGCGGGCCCGGGGCTTCGTCGTGGTGGTGCTTCGTCGTGGCGGTCTACTTGCCGTCCGCCTTGGCCAGGGCGTCGATCGCGGCCAGCGAGCGGCGGGCCTGGTTGCGGTCCGTCGTGTACCAGAAGTCCGGCATCGAGGCGCGCAGATAGCTGCCGTACCGCGCATTGGCCAGGCGCGGGTCCAGCACGGCGACCACGCCCTTGTCCCCCATGGCCCGGACCAGCCGGCCCGCGCCCTGGGCCATCAGCAGCGCGGAGTGCGTCGCGGCCACCGCCATGAACCCGTTGCCGCCGGCCTCCTCGACCGCCTTCTGGCGTGCGCTCATCAGCGGGTCGTCGGGCCGGGGGAACGGGATCCGGTCCATGACCACCAGCTGACAGCTCGGCCCCGGCACGTCCACGCCCTGCCAGAGCGAGAGCGTGCCGAAGAGGCAGGTCTCCGGGTCGGCGGCGAAGTTCTTGATCAGCTCGCCGAGGGTCTCCTCGCCCTGGAGCAGGATCGGCTTGTCCAGCCTTCCCCGCAGCTCCTCGGCGGCCGCCTTGGCCCCGCGCATGGAGGAGAACAGCCCCAGCGTGCGGCCGCCCGCCGCCTCCACCAGCTCGGCGAGCTCGTCCAGCATGTCCGTACGGGAGCCCTCGCGGCCCGGGGTGTTCAGATGCCGGGCGACATAGAGGATGCCCTGCTTCGGGTAGTCGAACGGGGAGCCGACGTCCAGTCCCTTCCACTGCGGGACGTCGTCGCTGGCGGTGCCCTCGGGGGCGAGCCCCAGGGAGGCTCCCACCCCGTTGAAGTCCCCGCCGAGCTTCAGCGTGGCCGAGGTCAGGACCACGGAGCGCTCGGTGAAGAGCTTCTCGCGCAGCAGCCCGGAGACGGAGAGCGGGGCCACCCGCACCGAGGCGCCGAACCGGTCGTGCTGCTCGTACCAGACGACGTCGTACTCCGAGCCCTGGGTGATGCGCTCGGCGACCCCGTGGATCGACTCGACCGAGGCCAGGGCCTGCTTACGGACCGCGTCCTCGTCCTGGACCGACTTGTCGCGGGTGGCGCCCATCGCGGAGATCACCGTACGGGCCGCGTCGCGCAGCGCCATCAGCGCGTACCCCAGATCCTCGGGGACCTCCTCGAGGCGTCCCGGGAGCGCCAGCTCCATCACGCGCTCGAACCCCTCGGCGGCGGTCTGGAGCGCGTCGGCGGCCTTCTCGTTGACCAGCTTCGCCGCCCGCCGGACCGCCCGGTTGACCTGCGCCGGGGTCAGCTCGCCGGTGGCGACCCCGGTCACCCGGGAGACCAGCTCGTGCGCCTCGTCCACGATCAGCACCTCGTGCGAGGGCAGCACCGGGGCGCCCTCGATGGCGTCGATCGCGAGCAGGGCGTGGTTGGTGACGACCACATCGGCGAGCTTGGCGCGCTCACGGGCCGCCTCGGCGAAGCACTCGGCGCCGTACGCGCACTTCGTCGCGCCCAGGCACTCGCGCGAGGAGACCGAGATCTGCGCCCAGGCCCGGTCGGAGACGCCGGGGGTGAGGTCGTCGCGGTCGCCGGTCTCCGTCTCGTCCGACCAGTCCCGCAGCCGCAGCAGGTCCTGGCCCAGCTTGCTGGAGGGTGCCGCCGCCTCGAACTGGTCGAAGAGCCCCTCCTCCTCGTCCTGGGGGGCCCCTTCGTGGAGCCGGTGCAGGCAGAGGTAGTTCGACCGGCCCTTGAGCATCGCGTACTGCGGGCGGCGGCGCAGCAGCGGGTGCAGGGCCTCCACCGTGCGCGGCAGGTCCCGCTCCACCAGCTGGCGCTGGAGGGCGAGGGTGGCCGTGGCCACGACGACCCGCTCCCCGTGCGCCAGCGCGGGCACCAGATAGCCGAGGGACTTGCCGGTGCCGGTGCCGGCCTGGACGAGCAGATGGGATTGGTCGTCGACCGCCTCGGCGACGGCCTCGGCCATGGCGGCCTGGCCGGGGCGCTCCGTACCGCCGACGGCGGTGACGGCGGCGTGCAGGAGCTCGGGGAGGGATGGCTTCGTCATAGCCCGACCACCCTACGGCGCACCACTGACAACGGCGGTCACTCCCGGATCCGGGCGGCGGGGTGCAGCGGGTTGGGAACGGTGCCGTGGATCGCCGCGTGCGGGCGGCTGGAGCGGTCCCGGTAGCCGTCCACATGCAGCCGGTTCCGGTTGAGACAGAGCCGTTCGATCTCGGGGGTGAGCATGTCGAACAGCTCGAACCGCTCCTTGAGTTCCGGGAAGCGGGCGTGGTGGCGGACGATCTCCGCCCGGACGAGTGACCAGAACTCGTCCTCGCTCACCCCCAGCTGCTCCTCGCAGAGCGGGGACAGATAGCGGAAGACGCCCACGAAGAGGCCGGAGTGGATGAACTGGGTGAGGAAGGACGGCTCCTCGGTGAGCAGGACCGTACGCACCTCATCGGGCATGGTGTCGTGCTCCGGCAGCGGGTGGGCGCTGATGTTGACGTCGTCGACGAAGTCCTTGATCGCGAGGCGTACGGGCACGTCGTTCTGGTCGAAGACGACGATGGCGTTCTCGCCGTGCGGGGAGAAGACCGTGCCGTAGCGGTAGAGGAAGTGCAGGAGCGGCGGCAGCAGGGCGGCGAAGAGGCGGGTGAGCCAGGCGGCCGGGGCGAGCCCGGAGCGCTCCACGAGTTCGGCGGTGAACGCGCGGCCGGCCGGATCCGTATGGAGGAGGGAGGCCAGTGTGCGGGCGCGTTCACCGGGTGCGAGGCGGGGCGGCAGGGGCTCCCGCCAGATCGCGCCGAGGATTTCCTTGTACTGGTACGGGGCTTCGGGGAGGTGGTCGTAGAGCGGGTGCTCCACGGCGACGGATGCGACCTCGCCGAGGAGGATGACCCGGCAGGTGTCGCGGAGGAACGGGTCGGCCTCGCACAGACCCTGGACCCAGGCGGTGACAGCGGGGGCGGCGAGGGTCCGCTCGGTCGGAAGGCCGCGCCAGACCAGGGTGTTGAGGATGGAGAGCGGCAGCTTCACCGTGTGCCGGTCGGGCCGGCCGACGTTGGCGAACGTGCGCACGGACTGCTGCGCGAGGCGCGCGTCGCCGTCGGTGTGCAGGGCCACGACGTCCCCGTCGGCGATGGCGGGGGCGAAGAGCGGAACGATCCATTCGTCCCACTGCCAGGGGTGTACGGGAAGGTAGAGATAGCTCTCGGGGTCCAGGCCCCGCGCGTGCAGTTCGGCGGCGAACGAGGCGCGGACGGAGGGGTCGAGCTCTTCGGCGTAGAGGTGCTCGGGGGTGGTGAGGCGGCCCACCCCCCGGTACTGCGCGATGCGGGTGCTCACGGCGATCCACGGCAGCTGGAGGGGGCTGCGGGTCTCGGGCGTGAAGTGGGCCGCGTCGGCGGCGGAGAAGCCGAGCCGTCCCTTGCTCGCCACCAGCCAGGGGTGGCCGGTCTGGTGGCCTTCGAGCTCGGCGTAGCCGACCTCGGCGAGCTGGGCCGCGGTGAGGGCGGTGTGGTCGAGGCGGGCGTCGGCGGAGAGCGTGAGGGTCAGCTCCCGGATGAGGTGGCCGAGGGTGGCGCCGTCGAGTCCGAGGAGGCCCCTTGCGCCGGCGAGGAACCGCAGCGGGTCGCGGAACGGGCGGGTCCCGTCGGAGGAGCCGTTGGAGGACACCTTGCGCGAGGGTGAACCGGCGGGCGGGGAAGCGCCGTTGGAGAGGGCGGTCGCGGGCCGGTGGACGGACTCGATCGAGTCGGGGTCGACGCGCCAGCTGCCGTAGACGCCCCGGCGGGCCGAGAAGCGGAGCTCCGTACCGTCGTCGAGGCGCAGGGAGTGGAGGCAGCCGTCGCCGGGCCGTCGCTCGGGCTCGATGATCTCCTCGTACGCGAACTCGCCGAGCATCTTGGCGAGCAGCCGCGCTGCGGCCCGGTCCCAGACCCGCCGGTTCAGCTCCGGGGGGCTGAGCAGGGGGTGAGGGTCGGCTGAATCATGGCTCGCGGGATATGTCGGCACGGGGACTCCTCCGGGTGGAACCGATGGGGTTCGAGCGGTGTGGACGGTGCGGAGCGATGTTCACAGGTGATCACGGTACGTTCGGTCGCGGATCATGAGGGCGGCACGTTTGCCGGGGAGGTCCACTTCCGCGGAGAAGCGGAATCCGGCGCTCAGGAAGGCCGATACGGACGGGGTGTTGCGCAGGTCCGGCTCGGCGACGACCCGGCCGCACCGTGGCAGGTTGTCCAGGACGAGGTCGGCGACGGCGCGGAGCAGGGTGGTGCCCACGCCCCTCCCGCGGTTGTTCACGCCCCCGATGAGGAGGTGGACCCCCGTGTCATGGAGACGGGCGGCGTAGTGGCGGGCCAGCGGGTCCAGGTCGGCGCGGTAGATCTCCCAGTAGCTCATGGGCGTTCCGTCGAGGACACCGAGGCAGGGGATGGAGCGGCCGTCCCCTTCGAGCTGCGGCCTCAGATGGTCGGCGGTGACGGACTCGGGCCCGGCCAGCTCCCAGAAGGCGGCGACGGCGGGGTCGTTCATCCAGCTGCTGAGGACGGCGAGATCGCGCTCCAGGACCACCGGGACCAGGTGGAACACCCCGGCCTCGGTGGTCGCTCCGGGCCAGGTGGCCGGGGAGCCGAGCAGCTCGGCGGCGGGGTCGCGCCCTGCCGCCGCCCTGCTCCGGTCCTCGCCGACGAGGGCGAGGAGCTCCTCGGTGAGCTTCAGATCGAGGGTGTCCTCGGTGCCGGTGCCGGAGGGCATGGCGGCGGTGCCCGGATCCCTGGGCCCGGGGCGTGGATCCGGGTCCACGTCGGCCGGTTGGGGAGGCACCGCGTCCGGTTCCGCGGGGGCGTCGGCGGGAGGCACGGTGACACTCTCCTCTCTGGGGCGGGGGGCCGGGCCCCTCAGGCGTACAGCGGGTTGGCGATGGAGACGTAGACGGACTGGGTGTCCACCGGGCCGACCAGCTCGTCCAGGCCGTGCAGCCGGGTCAGCAGGTTGGCCTTGCAGCGCAGTCGGCGGTTCTCCAGGAGATACATGGGCAGGGGTGAGCCCAGTTCAGCGGTCTCGGTGAGGAAGTGGCGAAGGACCGCGAGCAGGTCCTGCTCGTCGGCGAGGCGCTGGGCGCCGAACGCGCCGATCAGGCCGAGGACGTTGTTGATGCCCAGGTAGTAGGCGAACCGTTCGTCGGTGACCGGGTCGGAGACGAAGGTGTCGCTGACGGTGCCGATGCCCGGAAGGCGCCGTTCCAGCTCGTCGCGGCGGGACTCGCGGAAGTAGTAGCCCTGGTTGTCCCGGTAGCGCCCGCCGGTCGGCCAGCCGTCCGGGTCGAGGAGGACCAGGGTGTTCTGCTGGTGCGCTTCGAGGGCGACACCGGCGTGGGCGTCCAGCCAGAGGACCGGGCGGACGACGCGGTCCAGATAGCGCCGGAGCCACTCGGCGGAGATGTCCGCGACCGGGCGGCCGGTCCGTACGGCCAGAGCGGCGACGGCCTCCGCGAGCCGGGAGCGCATCAGAGGCTGCCCGGGCCGGGGGCGCTGGGCGGTGAGCCCGGCGATGCAGACGGCGTCGTCGGCCGGGCCGAAGGGGTTCTGGCGGAGCATCACGTCGAGGCCGGTGACGGGGGTGCCCTCGGGATCGTCGACGGCGAGCCAGGCGGGGTCGCGGACGATGTCGAAGCCGGGGTGGGCCCGCTGCCAGCTCTCGGCGAGGCCGGTGGTCAGGAGGCGGTGGACCTCGACGCCCCGGTGCAGCTCCTTGCGGAGGTTCTCACGGCGGGAGTTGGTGATGCGTACGCCGAGGGAGAGCTTGAGCATCACCCGGGCGCCGGGGCGGTGCACGGTGCGGATGGAGGAGGTGGGGTGCCAGTGCTCGCCGTGCGGGCCGAGGTCGTGCAGCAGGCCGGTCTCCTGGAGGGCGGCGACCTGAGGGCGGCTCAGCAGGTCGGCGGCCTGCCAGGGGTGGAGCGGCACGGCGACGGTGCCGGGCGGCAGGCGCAGCCCGTCGCGGTGCGGGGCGAGCAGCTCCTCGGCGGAGGCCGGGCCGCCGTCGGTCCAGGCGGAGTCGGTGGCGGCCAGGGTGCGGTCGGCGGCGAACCAGTGGAGCGGGAAGGAGCCGTGGAGCTCGGGCGAGTAGCGCCGGGACTCCGCCTCGGAGAGCCCCTCGCGGCTCTTGGGGGTGGGGTGGAGCGGATGGCCGAGGAGAAGGGACTGCTCGGCGGTGAGGAAGAGGTCGGCACCGGCCGGTTCGGCGGGGTGGCGGCGGCGCTGTTCGACGAAGCCGGCGGTGTGGCGTACGGAGTCGGCGACCCGGGCGACCAGGTCGGCGGAGCCGTTGCGGTCGGCCTCCCGGCCGATGAGGACGGCGACGGTGACGGCGTCGGCGGGCGGGGCCTTCTCGGGGGCGCCTTCGAGGACGGGGGCGCCGAAGCGGTGGGCTCCGGTGGCGGACCAGTAGTGGACGGGGACGAGGAGGGCGGTGCCGGTGGCGGGGAAGGCCACGCGCAGGGTGTCGCCTTCGGGCCGGGGCAGGTCGTTCTCCCGGGTCCAGCACCGCAGCAGGCTCTCCGTACCGGCGGCGTCGGCGGCCCGCAGGGGGTCGGGGTGGTCCAACGGGTCCTGGCTGCGGAGGAGTTCGTCGTACGGAGATCCATCGGCCGGGCCCATGCCGGCCGGGGCTTGCGGGGCGCCGGGCTCCGTGAGGGCGTCCGGGTCGCCCTCGTAAGGAGCTTTCTGGTGGGGCACGGTCGTCGTCGCCTCGACCGTGCCGGGGGCGGCCGGTCCGTCCTGCCCTCGGTGCTGGGGGGTACCGGGGCCGTCGGCCTCGGAGGCGGGGGTGGGGTTCACGGCGGTCTTCCTTGTGTGGTTCCGGGGATCAGGTGGTCGGCCCGGCGGCGGCCCTGCGGTGCGGCGAACGCTCCGCGGCCGCCAGCGCGTCGGCCAGACGGTCGACGACGGCACTCGCCTGCTCGTCGGTGAGGGTGAGCGGGGGGAGGAGGCGGACAACGGCACTGTGCCGGCCGCCCAGTTCGACGATGAGGCCGCGGTCCAGGCACTCCTGCTGGACGGCGCGGGCGAGGGCCGGGTCCGGCGGCGGGGCCGGGGCGTGGTCGTCGGCCTCGGCCGGGAGGGGCGCGGCCTCGGGGTCCACCAGCTCCAGGCCGATCATCAGTCCGCGCCCCCGTACGTCGCCGATCCCCGGATGGTCCGCCCGCAACTTCCGCAGGCTGTCGAGCATTCGGGCGCCCAAGGCCGCCGCCCGCTCCGCCAGCCCGTGCTCCCGGACGTACGCGAGGGTGGCCGCGCCCGCCGCCATGGCGAGCTGGTTGCCACGAAACGTACCCGCGTGGGCGCCCGGCTGCCAGAGGTCCAGCTCAGCGCGGTAGACGATGACCGCGAGCGGCAGGGATCCGCCGATCGCCTTGGAGAGGACCATGACGTCCGGCACGATGCCGCTGTGCTCCACCGCCCAGAAGGCGCCGGTCCTGCCGACGCCGGTCTGCACCTCGTCGGCGATGAGCGGGATGCCCCTGGCCCGGGTGATCTCGCGCATCCTGCGGAGCCAGCCGTCCGGGGCGGGGTTGACGCCGCCCTCGCCCTGCACCGGCTCCAGGATCATCCCCGCCGGGGCCGGGACGCCGCCCTTCTCGTCGTCCAGCAGATGCTCCGTCCACCGTGCGCCGAGGGCGGCGCCGCGCTCGCCGCCGATCCCGAACGGGCAGCGGTAGTCCTGCGGGAAGGGCAGCCGGGTCACCCGGACGTCCCGGGCGCCGCCGGAGGCCTCCAGAGCCCCGGCCGTCATGCCGTGGTACGCGCCGGTGAAGGTGAGCAGGCCGTCGCGGCCGGTCGCGGCGCGGACCAGCTTGAGGGCGGCCTCGACGGCGTCCGTACCGGCGGGGCCGCAGAACTGGATGCGCGCGTTGTCGGCGAACTCGCGCGGCAGGGTGGCGAACAACTCGGTGGTGAAGGCGTCCTTGACCGGGGTGGCGAGGTCCAGGACGTGCAGGGGGGCGCCGGAGTCGATGACCTTCCGGATGGCTTCGAGCACCACCGGGTGGTTGTGGCCGAGCGCCAGGGTGCCCGCACCGGACAGACAGTCCAGATAGCGCCGTCCGTCCGCGCCCTCGATGGTGAGCCCGCGCGCCCGGACGGGGACGATCGGCAGGGACCGCGCATAGGTACGGGCGGCCGACTCGCGCAGCGACTGGCGGCGGAGGATGCCCTCGTGCACGGGGGGTGCGGGAGGCGGCGCCACCGGAGCGGGTTCGGTCACGGACACGGCTCTTGATCCTCCTGCGGTAACAGTTGCGTTGCACGTCAGTACGTTTCGGCGCGGACGGAGTGCGGGGGTGAACGCTGTCCTGGTGTCCCCCGTACGTACCAACGACGCCGGCCGCAAGGGATCACGGGTGAATCGGAACACCCTTGCGGGGACGGAACCGCGGACCTGCCGCATACCGTCCCCAACGGCACCGGCATAGTGGGGGCCGCGCAGAGGGCCGAGAACAGCTGTCCTACGGCCCCGAAGTGTCCGAAAGCCGCACGGAGTACCGAGTGACGAAGTCCCAGGGGGATCACCAGATGCGACCCATTCGCCCGACCGACACCGCACGCCGCGGCAGGCGCGTACGGCGCATGCCCTCCGGCGTGCTCGCCGCGACGGCGGCCGTCGCCGTCCTGGCGCTCACCGCCACCGCCTGCGGTCCGGAGGAGGACGACGCGGGCGGTACGACGCCCTCCGCTTCGGCCGGCCAGGCCGACGGCAAGGTCACCATTCCGGACGACCTGAAGGACCGGCTCAAGGAGCACGGGATCGACCCGGACAAGTGGCGGGACGGCGAGTGGAAGAACTGGGACAAGGACACGTGGCTGCGTGAGGCCAAGGACTTCGTCAACCCGATCATCGACGGCCTCTGGGACCCCGACCGGATGCGGGAGGCCGAGAAGCCCCCGGAGAACCCGGTCGACAACGACATCTCCGGCGACGACGGCGTGACGGACCCGACGCCCGCCCCCGTACAGGCGGCCGGTGTCGCGACGCCGTACCACGACAACGCGCCGGAGTCCGGGAAGCTGCTCTTCGACGGCCCCCAGGGCTCCATGGTCTGTTCCGCGACCGTGGTGAAGGACCCGGCGAACCCCGGGAAGTCCAACATGGTGTGGACCGCCGGGCACTGTGTGCACGCCGGCAAGGCGGGCGGCTGGTACCGCAACATCGCCTTCGTCCCGTCGTACAACAACGACAACCTCTCCCTCACGGAGCTGGAGACCGCGCCCAAGGAGAAGATCGCTCCCTACGGTGTCTGGTGGGGCCGGTGGGCCCAGACCTCCGAGCAGTGGATCGCCCAGGGCGCGGCCACCGGCGGCCAGGGTGCCCCGTACGACTTCGCGGTGCTGCATGTCACGCCGGAGAAGGGGGCGACGGGCAAGTCGCTGGAGGAGACGGTCGGTTCGGCGCTGCCGGTCGACTTCAACGCCCCCGCCGTGCCGCAGATCGCCGACATGACGGCCACCGGCTACCCGGCCGCGCCGCCGTTCGACGGCCAGAAGCTGCTCCAGTGCAAGGACAAGCCGGGCCGCCTCTCGATCCGCCAGGACGAGCCGACGATGTACCGCATCGGCTGCACCATGACCGGCGGTTCCTCCGGCGGCGGCTGGGTCGCGGCGGGCTCGGACGGCAAGCCCGCGCTGGTCTCCAACACCTCGATCGGCCCGATCTCTGCGGGCTGGCTGGCCGGTCCCCGGCTCGGCAAGGAGGCCGAGGGCGTCTACCGCGCCGTCAGTGAGAAGTACGCGGGCCGGTAGCTCCCGGCCGTCGTACGCGCCCGTCGGAGACGTCCGCCGTATGCGGGTCAGTCGGATCTCTTGCGCCTAGGTGGCCGGCTCTCTCCGTCGGCCGCCCGGGCGGCGGGCTGTCCGGGCTCCTGAGTGGCGTCCAGCTCCGCGGCCCCGGTCTCCCACCGGCGGCGGCGCTCGGCGAGGGACTGCTCCCACCACGCTGTGGAGCGTTCGCCGAGGGCCACCTTGGCTGCGTGGACCCGGCTCCGGGCCCGCTTCTCGGCCGCCGGGTCGGCGTTCCGGTGGGAGGCGGCGATCGCGCGCCGGGCCGCCATGAGGTGGCGGCGCAGACCGGCGGCGATGTCCTCGGGGATCTCCGGGTCGGTGGCCCGCCAGCGACGGCCGTTCACCACGATGTACCGGCCGTCGGGTGTGCGCTCCGGCTGATCGGCGTCCATCAGGCCATGGTGCCCGACGACCGGCGAACCGACGGGAGAACGTGCGGACGGCTCGCCGTCAGAACGGCATGGTTGCTCCTCGTGCGGGGGGGGCATCGTCGACTGCCCGATGAACGTCCCGCCCATCAGCTCCGCGCCGTCGGCTCAGAAGCAGGGCGGGGACGGTGTTCCGCGCTCCGGCGGGTACACGGAAGGCGACCGAGCGCCGAATACCGTGGGACCGACCGAGAGGCATGATCATGACCGATTCCACGATGAGGGCGGTGGGTTGGGCGCAGTCCTTTCCCATCGCCCAAGGAGTGCGCGCGGGACGGCACTGGGCGCGCGAGCACCTCGAATCCCTGGAGTGGGCCCGGAACGCGCCCGACACCGTGGACTCGGTGCTCATCGCCGTCTCCGAGCTGATCACCAACGCGCACAAGCACGCCCACAGCGACGCCCAGCTGATCCTGACGTGGGACAGCGCCTGCCTGCACGTCAGCGTCCACGACTCCAGTTCGCAGCCGCCCGCCCGGCGCCCGGACGACCCGGGCGCGCTCGGTGGCCGCGGCATGGCCATCGTGGACGCGCTGGCCGACAGCTGGCAGCACCACCCGCAGCGGGACGGCAAGACCGTGACCGCCTGCTTCGTGCCCCCGGGGTACGAGGACACCGCGGCGGGGCGTCAGGACCCAGGAAACGGGTGACGCCCGGCCGGGCGGACCCGGTCGGGCGTCTTCGTCGCACCATCACGGCCTGCGCCGTGCGGTGATCAGTGCGCTGCGGGGACGAACGTCCCCAGCTCCGCGGCCAGCTCCTCGTGGACCTGGGCCTTGAGCAGGGTGCCCTCGGCGGTGTGCTCCTCGGAGAGGACCTCACCCTCGGCGTGCACCCGGGAGACCAGCGCCCCCTGGATGTACGGCACGAGCACCTCGATCTCGACGGACGGGCGCGGCAGCTCGGCGTCGATGAGCGCGAGCAGCTCGGCGATCCCGGCACCGGTCCGGGCCGAGACGGCGATCGCGTACTTCTCGTTGCGCAGCAGACGCTGGAGGACCAGCGGGTCCGCGGCGTCCGCCTTGTTGATCACGACGATCTCGCGTACGTCGACCGCGCCGACGTCCCGGATCACCTCGCGCACGGCGGCGAGCTGCTCCTCGGGCACCGGGTGCGAGCCGTCCACCACGTGCAGGATGAGATCGGACTCGCCGACCTCCTCCATGGTGGAGCGGAACGCCTCGACCAGGTGGTGCGGCAGGTGCCGTACGAACCCGACGGTGTCGGCGAGGGTGTAGATGCGGCCGCTCGGTGTCTCGGCCCGGCGCACGGTCGGGTCCAGGGTGGCGAACAGGGCGTTCTCCACCAGGACACCGGCTCCGGTGAGGCGGTTGAGCAGCGACGACTTGCCGGCGTTGGTGTATCCGGCGATGGCGACGGAGGGCACCTTGTTGCGCTTGCGCTCCTGGCGCTTGATCTCGCGGCCGGTCTTCATCTCCGCGATCTCCCGGCGCATCTTCGCCATCTTCTCGCGGATCCGACGCCGGTCCGTCTCGATCTTGGTCTCACCGGGGCCACGGGTGGCCATGCCGCCACCGCCGCCGGAACCGGCGCCGCCCATCTGACGGGAGAGCGACTGACCCCAGCCGCGCAGTCGCGGCAGCATGTACTGCATCTGGGCCAGCGAGACCTGCGCCTTGCCCTCACGGGACTTGGCGTGCTGGGCGAAGATGTCGAGGATGAGGGCGGTCCGGTCGACCACCTTCACCTTGACGACGTCTTCCAGGTGGATCAGCTGGCCGGGGCTCAGCTCACCGTCGCAGATGACGGTGTCGGCCCCGGTCTCCAGGACGATGTCGCGCAGCTCCAGCGCCTTGCCGGAACCGATGTAGGTCGCCGGGTCGGGCTTGTCGCGCCGCTGGTACACCGCGTCCAGGACCTGTGCGCCCGCCGTCTCGGCGAGTGCGGCGAGCTCCGCGAGGGAGATCTCCGCGTCACGCACCGTCCCCGAGGTCCAGACACCGACCAGCACGACGCGCTCCAGGCGCAGCTGTCGGTACTCGACCTCGGTGACGTCCTCGAGCTCCGTGGAGAGGCCGGCCACGCGCCGCAGGGCGGCACGCTCGGAGCGGTCCAGCTGGTCGCCGTCGCGCGCTCCGTCGATCTCCTGGCTCCAGGCGACGTCCTCTTCCATCAGGGCGTCGGCCCGAAGGCTCTCCGTGAGGCTCTCGGGGGTGTTCTCCGTGGCGCTCTGCGCGTCCTGCGCGTCCTGGGGAAGGGAAGAAGAGGAGGTCATTGGATCCTTACGTCGATAGAAGTCTTTACGTCAGTCACAACGTGTGACCTGTCCGGATGATTCCCGGCCACTCCCGCCGGGGAGTCCGGTGCGGTCCGCCGTGCCGACGTGTCGATAGTGGCACGGCCCCGCCCGGCCCGTCACTGGGGTTTTCCCCCGCCCTCAGGGGGTGGCAGCGGGTTCGGCCGCGCTCCAGTCGGGGTGCCCGGGCATCGGCGGGGTCTTCTTCCCGTACAGCCACTCCTCGAAGAAGGCGGTCAGGTCGCGTCCCGCGATGCCGGACGCCAGCCGGGTGAAGTCCGCCGTGGTCGCCGTACCGTCCCGGTGGGTCCGTACCCAGGCGCGCTGCAGCCGGTCGAAGGCGTCCGCGCCGATCTCCTGGCGCAGGGCGTAGAGCACCAGGGCGCTGCCGTCGTAGACGACGGGCCGGAACAGGGAGAGCTTCTCCCCCTCCGCCGGGCCGTCCGGGTGCGCGGGCGGTCCGCCGTTCGCCCGCCAGCCGTCGGAGAGCTTGTACGCCTCACGCATCCGCCGCTCCAGCGTCCCGCCGCCGTTCTCCTCCGCGTACAGGGCCTCGTACCAGCTGGCGTGCCCCTCGTTGAGCCAGAGATCGGACCAGGAGGCGGGCGAGACGCTGTTGCCGAACCACTGGTGGGCCAGTTCGTGGACCATGACGGAGTCGACGTACCACTCGGGGTAGGCGGGTTCGGTGAAGAGGGACCTGCCGAACAGCGAGATCGTCTGGGTCTCCAGCGCGAAGCCGATGCGGCTGTCGGCGACGAGGACTCCGTACGTCTCGAAGGGGTAGCGGCCGACCCGCCGCTCCATCCACTCCAGCTGGGCGGGGGTCTTCCTCAGCCAGGGCTCCATCTTCGCGAGATCGGCGGCCGGGACGACGTCGCGCAGCGGCAGGCCGTGCGGTCCGGTGTGGTGGTGGACGTGGGAGCGGCCGATGGAGACCTGGGCCAGCTCGGTGGCCATGGGGTGCTGGGTGCGGTAGGTCCAGGTGGTCGTCGTGCCGTTACGGGTGTGGCCGACGGGCAGTCCGTTGGCGACGGCCGTGAGGTCCTTGGGGGCGGTGATACGGAAGGTGAAGTACGCCTTGTCCGACGGGTGGTCGTTGCTGGGGAAGACCCGGTGGGCGGCGTCGGCCTGGTTGGCCATGGCGAGGCCGTCGGCGGTACGGACCCAGCCGCCGTTGCCCGCGCTGCCGGACGGGTCGCTGGTGTGCCGGACGGTGATGTTCAGCGGCACGCCCGCGGGGAGGCGGCGGGGGGCCTGGAGGACCAGGTCCTCGTTCTTGCTGCCGAAGTCGACGGCCTGCCCGTTGACCTCGGCGCTCCGGACGGTGCCCCGGGCGAAGTCGAGGTTGATCCGGTCCAGCGGTGCGGTGGTGCGGGCCCTGATCTTGGTCACGGCGTCCAGGGGCTTGGTGTTGCCGCCGTGGTAGGTGAAGGCGATGTCGTACGTGAGGACGTCGTAGCCGGGGTTGCCCAGCTCGGGGAAGAGCCGGTCACCGATGCCGAGGGGCTCGGGGGCGGGCAGGGCGGCGGCGACGAGGGAGAGCGATGCGGTGGCCAGGAGCGCGGCCCGCAGGCGGCGGGAGAGGTGCGGCATGGACTACCGCTATCAGCGCCGGGCGCTCTCCCGGGGGTGCCGCGCGCCGCACCACCCGAACGAGGCGGCCTCCCCGGGGGGGGCGTCGTCAGCCGGTGGCGGCCGGGTGCTGGGCGCGGCTGACGTCGTAGACCCCGGCGACCTCGCGCATCGCCCGCATCAGGGCGGGCAGTCCGGCGGCGTCCGGGAGCTGGAGCGTGTAGGTGTGCCGGACGCGCTGCTCGCTGGGCGGCTCCACGGTGGCGGAGACGATGGCCGCGTCGGCCGTGGCGATCGCCTCGGTGAGGTCGGCCAGCAGCCGGGGGCGTCCGAAGGACTCGGCGACGAGGGTGACCCGGCAGGCGGCGGTGTCGCTCCAGCCGTCCTCCTCCTCGCGCCAGCGGGTGGCGACGGGGGCGCGGCCGATCTCCCGCATCCGGGCGACGGCGGGGCACTCCTGGCGGTGCACGGTCACGGCGCCGCCCCGGACGACGATGCCGACCACCTCGTCCGGAGGCACCGGCGTACAGCAGCCAGCCAGGCGGGTGGGGCTCTCCGAACCGTCGACGAGGACGTTGGCCGCGCGCCCGCCGGACCGGGTGCGGGCGGGCGCGGTGGGGTGCGGGCCGTCGGCCGCCGGCTCCGCGGGGCCCTCGGCCTCGGGGCCCGGGGCGTCGGGGTGGGCGGAGAGCCAGCCGGTGATCGCGATCCGGGCGGCGGGGGTGCGGGCGTGGTCCAGCCACTCGGGCGAGGGGCCGGAGGCGGTGTCCTGGGCGAGCAGCAGCTGCACGGTGTCGCCGTCGCTGAGGACGGTGGAGAGGGTGGCGAGGCGGCCGTTGACCCGGGCGCCGATGCAGGCGTGCGCCCGCTCGCCGTGCTGGGCGTAGGCGGCGTCGACGCAGCTGGCCCCGGCGGGCAGGCCGAGGGTCCTGCCGTCGGTGCGGAAGACGGTGATCTCGCGGTCCTGGGCGAGGTCGGCGCGCAGGGTGGTCCAGAAGGTGTCCGGGTCGGTGGCGGACTCCTGCCAGTCCAGCAGCCGGGAGAGCCAGCCGGGCCGGGTCGGGTCGGCGCGCTCGTCGGAGGGCTCGGCCTGCGTGGCGGTGGTGCCGTCCTGGGCGGTGGCCGCGTCGTGGGCGTACGGGTTGCCCAGGGCGACGACGCCCGCCTCGGCGACCTTGTGCATCCGGTGCGTACGGATGAGGACCTCGGCGACGGCTCCCTCGGGGCCGACGACGGCGGTGTGCAGCGACTGGTACAGGTTGAACTTGGGGGCGGCGATGAAGTCCTTGAACTCGGAGATCACCGGCGTGAAGCAGGTGTGCAGCTCACCGAGGACCGCGTAGCAGTCGGCGTCCTCGCCGACCAGGACCAGCAGCCGGCCGAAGTCGGTGGGGCGCAGTTCACCGCGTTTCCTGCGGACCCGGTGGACGGAGACGAAGTGGCGCGGCCTGATGAGGACCTCGGCACCGATGCCCGCTTCCCGCAGGGTGGCCCGGACGCTGTCGGCGATGGCGGACAGCGGGTCCTCGCCGTTTGTCGCGTCGGCGATGAGGGCTCGGGTGTCCTCGTACTCCTCGGGGTCGAGGATCGCGAAGACCAGGTCCTCGAGCTCGGTCTTGAGCGCCTGGACGCCGAGCCGCTCGGCCAGCGGGATGAGGACGTCCCGGGTGACCTTGGCGATCCGTGCCTGCTTCTCGGGGCGCATCACGGTGAGGGTGCGCATGTTGTGCAGCCGGTCGGCCAGTTTGATCGACATGACCCGGACGTCGTTGCCGGTGGCGACGAGCATCTTGCGGAAGGTCTCGGGCTCGGCGGCGGCCCCGTAGTCGACCTTCTCCAGTTTGGTGACGCCGTCGACGAGATAGCAGACCTCTTCGCCGAACTGCTCCCGTACCTGATCGAGGGTCACCTCGGTGTCCTCGACGGTGTCGTGGAGGAGGGAGGCGGTCAGGGTGGTGGTCTCGGCGCCGAGTTCGGCGAGGATCAGGGTGACGGCCAGCGGGTGCGTGATGTACGGCTCGCCGCTCTTGCGCATCTGACCCCGGTGCGAGGACTCCGCGAGGACGTAGGCGCGGTGCAGGATGGCCAGGTCGGCGTCGGGGTGGTGGGCGCGGTGCGCGTCGGCGACATGGCCGATGGCGTCGGGCAGCCGGTCGCGGGAGACCGGGCCGAGCAGCGCCACCCGGCCCAGTCTGCGCAGATCGATCCTGGGCCGGCTCCGCCTGCGGGGCACAGCGGCGGGATCGGCGGCCTCTGCACTCATGGGCACCTCCGGCAGCGTCGACCGGCGGTGGGGAGAGGCGGACGCCTCTCCGGGCCGGTGCTTGATGCTATCGACCCCACCACGCGGCGCAGACCGGCTCTCGCCCAGCGTGAAACGGATCACCCATTCGAGCGAAGCCCGGACCGATCACCGTTTCGAGCCGGGGGCCGTCGGCCGGTCGGCGCGCAGCGCTTACCGGTCAGTCCGTGGCGGATTCCAGCCAGGCCGGGTCGATGGTGCCCTCGGCGACGATCACGGCGGCGCCGGTCATGTCGACCGAACCGTCCGGGTGCTCGGTGATGGTCAGGGTGCCGCCGGGGAGGTCCACCCGGTACGTCGCGGGGAGGCCGGTCACCGCCGGGTCCGTGCCGTCCCGGCGGGCGGTGGCCACAGCCACCGCGCAGGCGCCGGTGCCGCAGGAGCGCGTCTCGCCGGAGCCGCGCTCGTGGACGCGCATGGCGACATGGCGCGGGCCCCGGTCGACGACGAATTCGACGTTGACGCCTTCGGGGTAGACCGCGGCGGGGCTGACGGGCGGGGCGGAGAGCAGGTCTCCGGCGTGGTCGAGGTCCTCGACGAAGGCGACGGCGTGCGGGTTGCCCATGTTGACGTTGCGGGAGGGCCAGCTGCGCTCCCCGACGGCGACCGTGGCGCTCTCCTCGGGCAGCAGGGCGCGCCCCATGGAGACGGTGATGTCGCCGTCCTTGGCGATGTGGACCTGCTTGACGCCGCCCCGGGTGGCGACGGCGAGGCCGCCCTCCTCGACGAGCCCCTCGCGCTGGAGGTGGTGGGCGAAGACGCGGACCCCGTTGCCGCACATCTCGGCGACCGAGCCGTCGGCGTTGCGGTAGTCCATGAACCACTCGGCCTCGGCGGCCATGGACCGCGCCTCGAGGTGGGCCGCGGAGCGGACCACGTGGAGCAGGCCGTCCCCGCCGATGCCGGCCCTGCGGTCGCAGATCCGGGCGACGACGGAGGCGGGCAGCGCGAGGGCGTTGTCCGGGTCGGGGACGATCACGAAGTCGTTCTCGGTGCCGTGACCCTTGAGGAAGGTGATCTGCGAAGTGCTCACAGAGCAACTGTACGAGCCGCCGCCGACACTCCGCGAGGCCGGAGGCCCTGGGCGCGTCAGCGCAGGCGGGCCACGCGCCAGACGGCGAGGGCGACCAGTCCGGTGCCCATGACGACGTACAGGGCGATCACCCGCCAGTCGGGGCGGTCGCCGGAGCCTCTGGCCGGCAGGCCGGGCCAGGTGTGGCCGACGCGGCGGGCCGCCATCATGCCCCAGCCGGCCGCGCAGCAGCTGATCAGGAGCCCCAGCATGGCGACCACGGCACCGCCGTCACCGAACTCGAAGGCGAGCGGGAAGGCGAACATCAGGGAGCCGACGGCGGCCAGCATGATGATGGGCGCGAGCTGCCAGATCCGCAGCCTGCGGGCGGGCCGCAGCTCGACCTCGACCTCGGGGCCACGTCCTGCTCGTCGGGCCCGTCGGGACTGAGCCGCCCCGCGATCTCCCGCGGCGGCGGTACGTCGTGCTGCTCCGTGTCGCGAGGGCCGGCCTCCATCGCCACGCGCCCTCCCAACTCGGACTCCACTGGTGGATCGATGCTCGATGATGGCACGATCACGGGGGCCGAATTGACGGGCGGAGCGTCCCGATGCCATCACGTGATCAGGCTGTGACCGCTCGTTCGATCAACGTCAGCGCCCGGTGCGGGAGTTCTTCCCGGTCACGGCGTCCGCCGCCGAGCCAGTGGACGCGCGGGTCGCGGCGGAACCAGGAGTCCTGCCGGCGCGCGAAGCGCTTGGTGGCGCGTACGGTCTCGGCGCGCGCCTCCTGTTCGGTGCACTCCCCCGCGAGCGCCGCGAGGATCTGCTGGTAGCCCAGCGCGCGTGAGGCGGTGAGCCCCTCGCGCAGCCCGGACGCCTCCAGGGCGCGTACCTCGTCGACGAGGCCGGCCTCCCACATCCGGTCGACGCGCCGGGCGATGCGCTCGTCCAGCTCGGGGCGCTCCACGTCGACGCCGATCTGCACGGCCTCGTAGACCGGCTCGTCACCGGGGAGGTTGGCGGTGAAGGGCTTGCCGGTGATCTCGATGACTTCGAGGGCGCGGACGATCCGGCGGCCGTTGCTCGCGAGGATGGACCGGGCGGCGTCGGGGTCCTCGGCGGCGAGCCGCTGGTGCAGGAAGCCGGAGCCGCGCTCGGCCAGCTCCTCCTCGAGGCGGCCGCGCACCTCGGGGTCCGTACCGGGGAACTCCAGGGCGTCGATGGCGCCCTTCACGTACAGCCCGGAGCCGCCGACGAGGATCGGGGTACGGCCCTGGGCGAGCAGCCGGTCGATCTCCAGCCGGGCCAGGCGCTGGTACTCGGCGACGCTGGCGGCCTCGGTGACGTCCCAGATGTCCAGCAGGTGGTGCGGGACCCCCGCGCGCTCGGCCGGCGTCATCTTCGCCGTACCGATGTCCATCCCCCGGTAGAGCTGCATGGAGTCGGCGTTGACCACCTCTCCGCCGAGCTCCCGGGCGAGGAAGACCCCCAGATCGGATTTTCCGGCCGCGGTGGGGCCGACGACGGTGATGACACGGGGGGCTGAAGCGGGACGGTTCACCGGGACAGTCTCCCAAAGTTCCGAGGCCCTCCCGCACACCGCCGAAAGCGTGGAAGGGCGTCAGGGAAACGTTAAAGGGCGAGTAAAGTCGGCAGGAAGGGACAGGTGACGGACAATGGGAGGCGGGAGAGCACTCCCGCAGACCGTCCTCACTGCACGGAAGGTGACCCAATGGGGTTCCTGGACAACCTGAAGGCCAAGCTGGAGCCGGCCAAGGACAAGGTCAGCGACCTCGCGCAGCAGCACGGGGGCAAGATCGAGCAGGGCCTCGACAAGGCCGCGCGCACGGTCGACGAGAAGACCAAGGGCAAGTACACCGACAAGATCGGCACGGGTACGCGCAAGGCCAAGGAGGCCGTGGACAAGCTGGGCCAGAAGGACGGCGGCACCCCGGGCACGCCCGGCACCACGCCTCCCCCTCCGCCGCCCGCTCCCTGACCCGACAGCGGCAGACCCCGACGGCGGCACCGGATCTCTTCCGGTGCCGCCGTCGGTGCGTCCAGGACCGGGCCGGATCTCTCCGGTGCCGCCGTCGGTCCGCTCGGGTCAGGACCAGACGGCGACGGTGTAGCCCACCCCGTAGGGCGCGTCCTCGTACAGCAGCCGGGCGCCGAGGCCCGCGCCCCGGGCGGCGCCGCTGAGCAGCTGCCAGGGGGCCCGGCCGGCCACCTTCAGCTCGTACGCGAGTGTCTCGTCCAGCGCGTCGAGTGCGGCGAGGTCGGCGGAGCCCAGCGCCTCGGTCGCCCGCGCGTCGAAGGCCTCGGCCCGCTCGTCGAGATAGCCGGGCGCCTTGAGGGTGCGGCAGGCGCTGCCGTCGCCCATCACCAGGAGCGCGACGCGGTCGGCGCGGGCGGCCAGCTCCTGTCCGGCCCGGACACACCCCTCGGCGGGGCCGCGCCCGTCCACCACGAGCCCCTCGACCGGTGCGCCCGCCCAGCGGGCCCGGTCCAGCAGCCAGGCACCGACGGCGAGGGAGTCCGGCAGCGGTTCTGCCCGCGGTGCCGGGTCGGGCCCGCCCAGAGTGACGTCGAGGGCGACGCCGAAGCCTCGGAAGGAGCCGTGGGCGCCCGCCGGGTAGACCCCGGCGGTCCGGCCGTCCGCCGGACCCACGACCACGAGCAGGTCGGGGCGGGAGGCGGTGAGGACCCCTACGGCGTCGAGGCAGGCGGCGCGCGCGCTGTCGAGTTCGGGGGCGGCCCCGGCGGCGACCTCGGGCACCAGGAGCGGCGGACAGGGGCACACGGCGGCGGCGACAAGCATGCCGGTCAGCGTACTTGCCGGGGCGTGTGACCCCTCGTACGGACCGGTCGGCCGAAGCCGTCGGCCGGAGCCGTCAGCCGATCCCGCAAGCCGGGGCGGCGGTGGCCGGCAGTGGGTCCGGGGCGCCGATGGACGGGAGGCCCAGCATCACCCCGGCCGGCTTGGCGGCGACGGCCGTCGTGCGCTTCTCCCAGGCGTCGCCCGCGCGGGTGGCCCGTACCGCGAGCGGGGTGCCCTCGGCGAGCAGGTGGTGCGGGGCGGCGTAGGTGATCTCCACGGTCACCACGTCGCCGGGGCGCACGTCCTGGTCGGGCTTGGTGAAGTGGACGAGGCGGTTGTCGGGGGCGCGGCCGGAGAGGCGGTGGGTGGCGCCGTCCTTGCGGCCCTCGCCCTCGGCGACCATGACCTCCAGGGTGCGGCCGACCTGCTTCTTGTTCTCGTCCCAGGAGATCTGCTCCTGGAGGGCGGACAGGCGCATGTACCGCTCCTGCACGACCTCCTTGGGGATCTGGCCGTCCATGTCGGCGGCCGGGGTCCCGGGGCGCTTGGAGTACTGGAAGGTGAACGCGTTGGCGAAACGGGCCTCGCGGACCGCGTGCATCGTCTGCTCGAAGTCCTCCTCGGTCTCGCCGGGGAAGCCCACGATGATGTCGGTGGAGATGGCGGCGTCCGGCATCGCGGCGCGCACCTTCTCGATGATGCCGAGGAAGCGCTCCTGGCGGTAGGAGCGACGCATCGCCTTCAGGACGCGGTCCGAGCCGGACTGCATCGGCATGTGGAGCTGCGGCATGACGTTGGGCGTCTCGGCCATGGCGGCGATGACGTCGTCGGTGAAGTCGCGGGGGTGCGGCGAGGTGAAGCGGACGCGCTCCAGGCCGTCGATCTTCCCGCAGGCGCGCAGCAGCTTGGAGAAGGCCTCGCGGTCGCCGATGTCGGAGCCGTACGCGTTGACGTTCTGGCCGAGCAGGGTGATCTCGGACACGCCCTCGGCGACCAGGGCCTCGATCTCGGCCAGGATGTCGCCGGTGCGGCGGTCCTTCTCCTTGCCGCGCAGCGCCGGGACGATGCAGAAGGTGCAGGTGTTGTTGCAGCCGACGGAGATGGAGACCCACGCGGCGTAGGCGGACTCGCGGCGGGTGGGGAGCGTGGAGGGGAAGGCCTCCAGGGATTCGGCGATCTCGATCTGCGCCTCCTCCTGGATCCGGGCGCGCTCCAGCAGCACGGGCAGCTTGCCGATGTTGTGCGTACCGAAGACGACGTCGACCCAGGGGGCCCGCTTGACGATGGTGTCGCGGTCCTTCTGGGCGAGGCAGCCGCCGACGGCGATCTGCATCCCGGGGCGCTTGGTCTTCATCGGGGCGAGCCGGCCGAGGTTGCCGTAGAGCTTGTTGTCGGCGTTCTCCCGGACCGCGCAGGTGTTGAAGACGACGACGTCGGCGTCGCCGTCGGCGCCCTCCGGGGCCCGTACGTAACCGGCGTCCTCCAGGAGGCCCGACAGCCGTTCGGAGTCGTGGACGTTCATCTGGCACCCGTAGGTGCGCACCTCGTAGCTCTTCTGGACGTCCACTGCTTCTTCGCTCCGGTTGCCGCTGCTCATGTGACCAGGGTAGGCGGTTGCCGGGCGCGCCTTCGTCCCTGCCCGGCAGGGCCTGGTCAGGGGGGCGGTGAGCTGGCAGGATCGCCCGCATGCTCCACGCTCTGTCCCGATTCGGCCGACGCCGCGCCCTCCAGACGGGCGCCGTGCTCGCGGTCGTGCTCGGGCTGCTCGCGTGGTGGCTCCTCCCTCTGGGCGAACGGACCCCGAGCGGGTCGCTGACCTTCTCCACGGGGGTGCCGAGCGGGGTCTACCAGCGGTACGGGGAACGGCTGGAAGGCGCTCTTGCCAAGGACATGCCCGAGGTGTCGATAAAGCTGCTCACCAGTGAGGGCTCCCAGCAGAACCTCGCGCGGGTGGCGACGGGTGAGGCGGACTTCACCATCGCCACGGCCGACGCCGTGGCCACCTATCTGCGCTCCGGCAGGCCCGGCGCCCATCTGCTGCGGGGCTGCGTGCGGCTCTACGACGACTACGTCCAGCTGGTCGTCCCGCGCGACTCCGACATCGGGAGCGTCGCCGATCTGCGGGGCAAGAGGGTCGGCGTCGGCCAGGAGGGGTCCGGTGTCCGGCTGGTCGCGGACCGGCTGCTGAGCGCGGCGGGCGTCCACCCGAAGCAGGATCTGACCGCTGTGTCGGCGGGCATCAACACCATGCCGGACCGGCTGGTCTCCGGTGATCTCGACGCCTTCTTCTGGTCCGGCGGGCTGCCGACCGGGCGGTGCAGGAACTCTCGGAGCGGTTCGCGATCAAGCTCGTCCCACTGGAGGAGAGCCTGATCAAGGAGTTGCAGTCGAACGGTGGCTCCGCCCGCTACTACCGGTCGGCCACGATGCCCGCCGACGCCTACCGCTTCGCCCAGCGCGGCGTATCGGTCCCGACCGTCGCCGTCGCCAACCTGCTCGTCACCACGGACCGTACGGATCCGGCCATGACCGAGGCGTTCACCCGTACCGTGATCAACAGCCGGGACCGGATCGGCCGCGAGGTGCACGCCGCGCAGCTGGTGGACCTGCGGACGGCTATCTACACGGACCCGCTGGCGGTCCACGAGGGCGCCAAACGTTACTACCGCTCGGTCAAGCCCTGAGCCGGGTCCACCGGTAGCGGGCGCGGCTCTCAGGGGGTGTGCGGCAGTTCGCGCGGCACCGAGACGGTGACCCGCAGGCCGTGCGGCTCGTGGTGCTCGTACGCGATGGAGCCGCCGCCCGCCGCGAGCAGCACGCGGGAGATGGAGAGGCCGAGCCCCGACCCGCTCACGTTCTGGTGGCGGGTGGAGCGCCAGAAGCGGTCCCCGACGCGCTCCAGCTCCTGTTCGGTGAGGCCGGGCCCCCGGTCGGCGACCACGACGGTCACCGCGGTGGTTCCCGGGGTGACCGTGACCCGTACCTCCTGACCGGCCGGGGTGAACTTCAGGGCGTTGTCGATGACCGCGTCCAGTGCGCTGGAGAGGGCCACCGGGTCGGCCCAGGCGGTGGCGGCCGGGGCCCCGTCCTGGACGAGGCGCACGCCCTTCTCGTCCGCCATCGGGCGCCAGGAGGCGACGCGCTCGGCGGTGAGCGGGACGATGTCGGTCAGCTGGAGGTCCGCCTCGGCGTGTTCCGCCAGGGCCAGGTCGAGGAGGTCGTCCAGGACCCGGCCCAGCCGCTTGCCCTCGGTGCGTACGGCGGCGATCTCCGCGTTGCCGTCGGGCAGCTCCAGGGCGAGGAGTTCGATGCGCAGGAGCAGCGCGGCGAGCGGGTTGCGCAGCTGGTGCGAGGCGTCGGCGACGAAGGCGCGCTGCTGTTCCAGTACGTCCTCGACGTTGTCGGCCATCTCGTTGAAGGACCGGGCCAGCCGTCTCAGCTCCGGCGGTCCGCCCGAGGCGGCGACCCGGGAGCGCATCCGGCCGACGGCGATGTCGTGGGTGGCCGCGTCCAGGACCCGGACCGGCAGCAGCACCCAGCCGGTGAGCCGGACGGCGGCGCCGACGGCGACCAGCATGGCGAGGGCCTCGCCGAGCCCGATCAGCGCCCAGGTCCGCAGGATCCGGGAGCGCATCTCGTCGGTGGGCGAGTCGATGACGACCACGGCGACGACATCTCCGTCGCGTACGACGGGCGAGGCGACGACGACCCGGCCGTCCTGCCAGGGCCAGACCTGCGGGGGTCGTGCGAACGGCGGCCGAGCAGCGCCTCGTTGAAGGCGGTGCGCCCCTCCCCCTCGGCGGCAGCCTCCAGTTGCCCGGGGCCTTCGCCAGGGCCAGGTCATTGCGGTAGAAGACGCCGGCCCGGATCCCGTACACGGAGGCGTAGACCTCCAGGTCGGTGGCGAGTGTCATCCGGCGCTCGTCGTAGGCCGGGACGGTGTCGGTGATGGGCTGGGCGAGGGCGGCGAAGCGGGCGGTGTCGTCGATCCGGTCGATGACCAGGCGCTGCTGCTCGGCGGCGGCGACGCTCACCGCGAGCGGGAAGCCGAGGGTGAGCAGGACGGCCGCCATGAGGGTGATGAGCAGCGGAAGGAGACGGGTGCGCACCGGGGAGGTACCGGCCCGTTACGCGGACGGCGCGACGAGCCGGTAGCCGACGCCCCGCACGGTCTCGATGAGGGCGGGCAGCCGCAGCTTGGAGCGCAGCGAGGCCACGTGCACCTCCAGGGTGCGACCGGTCCCCTCCCAACTGGTGCGCCAGACCTCGCTGATGATCTGCTCGCGGCGGAAGACCACGCCGGGCCGCTGGGCGAGGAGGGCCAGGAGGTCGAACTCCTTGCGGGTGAGCTGGACTTCGGCGCCGTCGACGCTGACGCGGCGGGTGGGCAGCTCGATCGCGACGGACCCCAGGCGCAGGGCGGCGACCGGCGTCGGGGCGGTGTCCTCGCCGCTGGTGGTGCGCCGGGCGACCGCGTGGATACGGGCGAGCAGCTCGCCGGTGTCGTAGGGCTTGGTGACGTAGTCGTCGGCGCCGAGGTTGAGTCCGTGGATGCGCGAGCGGACGTCGGCGCGGGCGGTCACCATGATCACCGGGGTGGCGGTGCGCTTGCGGATCTTGCCGCAGACCTCGTAGCCGTCCTGGTCGGGCAGGCCGAGGTCGAGGAGGATGACCCCGAAGGGCTCCTTCTCCGCGGGCAGCAGCGCGCGCAGGGCCTCCTCGCCGTTGCGGGCGTGCACGACCTGGAACCCGTGCCGGGCGAGCACGGCGGACAGGGCCGCCGCGACATGGTCGTCGTCCTCGACGAGCAGCAGTCTCATGGCCCTCCTCTCCGTCTCGCTCCATCTTCGGGCCGCCTCCCCCGGTCTTCGGGGTCCGGCCGAAACTTTCCGTTCAGCGGCGCTTCACGTTCTTCCACCGCACAGGGCATCCACTCCGATGACGGGTATGCCAGTCAAGAGGTTGCCGGTTACAGCGGGGTTTCCGTTATGCACCCGGTACGCCCCGCAGCAGCGCGTGGCGTCCCCTTCACGCGGAGTGTCCGGTTGCCGCACGATCGTTATGCTCAATTTCCGCTCAGATGTAATGACGCTGGTCGCACCACGTCATTAGTGTCCTTGCCACCCGAGGAGGACGGAGCAAGAAGCCGATGAGCGGAGTTTCAGTGACCAAGGCCGCCGAGGAAGCCGCGCCCGCGGGCGACGACCTTGTCGTACTGAGCGACGTCAACAAGCACTTCGGCGCGCTGCATGTGCTCCAGGACATCGACCTGACGATCGCCCGTGGCGAAGTCGTGGTCGTCATCGGGCCCTCCGGGTCCGGGAAGTCCACGCTGTGCCGCACGATCAACCGCTTGGAGACGATCGATTCGGGTGCGATCTCGATCGACGGCAAGCCCCTGCCCCAGGAGGGCAAGGAGCTGGCGCGGCTGCGCGCCGACGTGGGCATGGTCTTCCAGTCGTTCAATCTCTTCGCGCACAAGACGGTGCTGGAGAACGTCGTGCTGGGCCAGACCAAGGTCCGCAAGGCCGACAAGAAGGCCGCCGAGGAGAAGGCCCGGACCCTTCTGGACCGGGTGGGTGTCGGCGTACAGGCCGACAAGTACCCGGCGCAGCTCTCCGGTGGCCAGCAGCAACGCGTCGCGATCGCGCGGGCGTTGGCGATGGATCCGAAGGTCATGCTCTTCGACGAGCCGACGTCGGCTCTCGACCCGGAGATGATCAACGAGGTCCTCGAAGTCATGCAGCAGCTGGCCCGGGACGGGATGACGATGATCGTCGTCACCCACGAGATGGGCTTCGCCCGCTCCGCCGCCAACCGCGTGGTGTTCATGGCGGACGGAAAGATCGTCGAAGAGGCAACGCCCGAGCAGTTCTTCAGCAACCCGCGCAGCGACCGGGCCAAGGACTTCCTGTCGAAGATCCTGCACCACTGACGACCGACGACTGACGACCGACGACAACGCCCTACGGCATAAGGAAAACTCACATGAAGCTCCGCAAGTCGGCCGCCGTCGCGGCCATCGCCGTCCTCGCCCTGACCGCGACCGCGTGTGGTGGCAAGGAGGGTTCCGCCGGTGACAAGCCGGGCGGCACCAAGCCCGGTTCCTCCGAGGCCCCCGAGCTGCCCAAGTACGAGGTCGCCAAGGACGTCGCGCTGGACTCGCCGGTCTTCAAGAAGGCCAAGGAGCGCGGCAAGCTGATCATCGGCGCCAAGGCCGACCAGCCCTATCTCGGCTTCGAGGACCAGTCGACCAAGGAGCGCTCGGGCTTCGACATCGAGCTCGCCCGGATGATCGCGGCGGACCTCGGCTTCTCGGAGAAGCAGATCGAGTGGAAGACGGTCGACTCCGGCATCCGTGAGACGGCCATCTCCAAGGGCCAGGTCGACTACTACGTCGGCACGTACACGATCAACGACGAGCGCAAGAAGCAGGTCGGGTTCGCCGGTCCTTACTACAAGGCCGGCGCCGATCTCCTGGTCCGCAAGGACGACGACTCCATCAAGGGCAAGGAGTCGGTGAAGGGCAAGAAGGTCTGCTCGATCGTCGGTTCCACACCGCTCCAGGAGATCAAGAAGCCGGAGTACGGCGCGAGCGTCGTCGAGCTGGCCAAGTACTCCGACTGCGTGCAGCAGTTGCTGACCAAGCAGGTCGACGCCGTCACCACGGACGACTCGATCCTCAAGGGTTACGCGGCCGCCAACTCCGGCAAGCTCAAGGTCGTCGGCCAGCCCTTCACCAGCGAGCCCTACGGTGTCGGCCTGAACAAGGACGACAAGGTGCTGCGCGAGGCCATCACCGACTCGCTGGAGAAGCACGTCAAGGACGGCACGTACAAGAAGATCTACGAGGCCACCCTGGGCCTGTCCGGTTCGGACTACGTCGAGCCGCCGGCGCTCGAGCGCTACTGACGCCGCCCGGCCGTCCCACGGCCGACGCCCCGTCACCGAGACACCGCGTGTGACTTGAGGCGTCCCGTACGCCCGCCGCCTCTGTGGGGCCGGCGGCCGTACGGGGCGCCACTTCCCCTGCCCTGATGCCGCTGACCGCCGACGCGGAGACCTCATGAACGTACTGCTCGACAATTTTCCAGAGTTCCGCGACGGCTTCATAGGAACCGTGTCGATCACCGCCATCAGCTCGGTTATCGCCCTGGTGCTCGGTGTGGTCATCGCCGGGTTCCGGGTCTCGCCGGTGCCACCGCTGCGGTACTTCGGCACCGCCTGGGTGACGCTGATGCGCAACACCCCGCTGACGCTGCTCTTCCTGATCTTCTTCTTCGTCGTCCCGGAGATCCTCTTCCCGGGGATGAGCCCCTTCGTGCTCGGCTCGCTGGCCCTCGGCTTCTACACCTCCTCGTTCGTCTGCGAGGCGGTCCGCTCCGGCATCAACACCGTGCCGCTGGGACAGGCCGAGGCCGCGCGTTCGATCGGCATGACGTTCGCCCAGACCCTGCGCATCGTGGTGCTCCCCCAGGCCACGAGGACCGTCATCGCCCCGATGAGCAGCATCTTCATCGCGCTCACCAAGAACTCCGCGATCGCCGGTGCCTTCAGCGTCACCGAGCTCTTCGGCTGGCAGAAGCTGATGAGCGACCGTGGGTACGACATCGTCCCCGTCTTCATCTGGGTGGCCCTCGGCTACCTGGTCGTCACGTTTACCATCAGCGGCCTCTTCCGGCTGCTGGAGCGTCGCATGGAGGTCGCCCGATGAGCGCCAGCGTTCTCTACGACGCCCCGGGTCCCAAGGCCCTCGTCCGCAACCGTCTGTACGCCGTCATCGGCACGCTCGCCATCGCCGCGCTGATCGGCATCAGCCTGCTGCGGCTCGCCGACAAGGGCCATCTGGCCCCCGAGATGTGGGACATCTTCAACTACGCGGGCATCCGGCAGAACATCGCCGACGCCCTCATCGCCACCCTCAAGGCGTTCGGCCTGGCCGCGGTCGGGTCGCTCGTGCTGGGTGTCCTGCTCGCGGTGGGGCGCCTCTCCGACCACAAGCCGGTCCGCTGGGCGGCGACCACCTTCATCGAGTTGTTCCGCTCGCTGCCGCTGCTGATCACGATCTACGCCATCTGGGTCGGCTTCCTCACCGACTACTCGATGTGGGCGCTGGCGGCGGGCCTGTCCATCTACAACGGCTGTGTCCAGGCCGAGGTGCTGCGCGCCGGCGTCAACGCCGTTCCCCGGGGACAGAGCGAGGCCGCGTACGCGCTCGGCATGCGCAAGACCCAGGTCATGGTCACCGTCCTGATGCCGCAGGCCGTGCGGTCCATGCTGCCGACGATCATCAGCCAGCTCGTGGTGACCCTCAAGGACACCTCGCTCGGCTTCATCATCCTGTACCCGGAGCTGCTCCAGACCGCGCGGCTGATCGCCTCCAACACGCTGGTGAACGAGCAGTACCCGTACGTCTCGACGATCACCGTCATCGGCACGATCTACATCGCGCTGTGTCTGCTGCTCTCGTCGCTGGCGACCTGGATCGAGAAGCGCGGCCGCCGCGCCAAGAACGGCATCGCGGTGGCGCCGGCCGTCCAGGCCCCCGGAACCATCGACGCGACGGCCGGCACGTTCGGCACCCCCGGCCCGGACGCGGGGGGCGCAGGGGGCGCAGGCACCGGAACCGACGGTGCCGGTGGGGGCGGAGTGACGAACAACTGACGACCCGCCACTCCGGTCGGCAGAAGCATTCGAGGCAGCGGCGCACGCGTCGCTGCCTCGGTCACTTGACGCAAGCATCCCCAATGGGTTGCATACGTTCTGTGATCACGCACCCGGCTTCCACTGCCACGTTCCGCATGACCGTACGGGCCGGAGGAGACGCGCCGTGGACCCGGTGATCGTCGTCGGCGCCGGACCCGTCGGTCTGACGCTGTCGCTGGCCCTCGCCGCCCAGGGTGTCCCGTGCGTGCTCCTGGACGAGGGCCCCGGCACGGAGGAAGTACGTCTCGCCCGCACGGTCGTGCTGCGTGAGGACACCGCTGACCTGCTGGAGCGCCTCGGCGCCGCCCACCTGGAGAAGGACGGGCTGCGGTGGAGCGGGTGGCGCCTGATGCGCCGGAAACAGCCGGTCCGCGAGGTGCCGATGGAGGCGGAGCGCGGCGGCTCCGGTGGCTTCGCCGACTCCGGTGACGAGGACGTAACGCTTCTCCCGGCCCCTCTTCACGTTCCGCAGCACGCACTGGCCTCCGTCCTGCGCGCGGCGGTCGCGGCGGCGCCTCTGGTGGAGCTGGTGCCCCTGAGCCGCCTCGACACCCTGGAGCAGGACCGCGACGGCGTCACGGTGCACACCAAGGGACCTGGTTCGACCTGGTGGCGCGGGAGCTATCTGGTCGGCTGCGACGGCGCCCGGTCGACCGTGCGCAAGCTCCTGGACATCAGGTTTCCCGGCCGTACGGCGGTGGAGCGGCACGCCGTCGCCGCACTCCGGGCCGAACTGCCCTGGCCCGGCGAGGCCGTGCTGCACCGGCAGCCGCCGTGGCGCAACGGAGGCGGAGAGATCAGCGCACGGCCGCTGCCGGACGGGGTCTGGCGGCTGGACTGGCTGCTCCCCCCGCGTGGCGAACTGGTCACCCCGGACGCCCTGATCACCCGCATCCGGGACACCCTGGCCGGCTGGTGCGGCGAGACCCCGCCGTACGAGCTGCTGGACACCGGCGTCCACACGCTCCACCACCGCCTCGCCCGGCGGTGGCGGGTACAGCGGGCGTTCCTGGCCGGGGACGCGGCGCATCTGCTGGGGGCGCTCGGCACCCAGGGGCTGGACGAGGGGATCCGGGACGCCGAGAACCTGGCGTGGAAGCTCGCCCACGCCTGGCACCACGGCGGCGCCGGGCCGCTCCTCGACAGCTACCAGGCCGAACGCCGGGCCGCCGTCGCCGCCCGGCTCCGCGCCGCCGACCAGTCCCTGCCGATACTGCGGGGCGGCGGTGGGCTGCGGACGCTGGTACCGGGAGCGGCCCGGGGCCATGACACCCTGCTCGCCGACGGCCATCTGGGCCGCGGAGCGCTCGGTGCGCCCCCTTCGTACACGCACTCCCCCCTTGCACCACCGCACGCCGAGGCGCACACCGCAGTGGGTACGCCCCCCGGTGCGCCGGTCGCCGATGTACGGGTCACGGCACCGGACGGGACGGCGGTACGGCTCCGGGAGCGGCTTGGGCAGGAACACCCCTGGTGATCCTGGTGGCGCCCGGCACCGGGGTGTGGGACCGGCGGCACTGGCTGACCGCCGGCATCATGCCGCGCCTCGTGGAGGCGGTGGAGGCGCTGCCGTCCACGGCGGAGCTGCTGGTCGCGGAGAGTTATCCGGGCGCCTCGGCCCATACCGTCCTGCTGGTGCGGCCCGACGGACACCTGGTCGCCGCCTTCGCCGGTGTACGGCCTGCCGACCTGCTGGCCGCCGCGCTGGCGACGCTGGGCGGGGCACCGGGGGCCGGGGGCGCGGAGAGCGACGACGACGAGCGCGGGGCGGCGCGCGCGCCCGGGCCCCGCGACCCGGTTCACGCCGAGCGGACCGCCAGGATCAATTGACCGTCACGGGCGCACATGGTGTACTCCAGATCATGACCGACACCGATGTGCGCCTGTGGCGGAGGGTCCATATGGACCTCCTCCGTTACGCGGGCTGCGTGTGTCGCCCGTCCTGCTGAATCGCCCTCTCCTGCCGGTCCGTGCCGCTCTCCGCACGGCCGGGTCCTCGCGCGAACTCTCAGGACGGTCCCTGTGTCTTCCCTCTCCCCTGCCGTGCCCACGGCTGCTTCCGTACCCTCCCCCGCCACCGCTCCGGTGGCTCCCGCCGCACCGGCTGTTTCCGCGCGGGTCGGGTCGGCCCGTGCCGTCTCCGCCCGCCCCACCGCCGCGGAGCTCCTCGACTTCGTACGCCGCACCGCCGAGGACGCGGCGCTCATCGCCTCGCTGCCCCTCGATCCGGAGGGCCGCACCTGGGTCCGGCTCGACGGGCCCGGTGGCAGCGAGGCCTGGCTGATCGGCTGGCCGCCGGGGGCCGGAACGGGCTGGCACGACCACGCCGACTCGGTCGGTGCCTTCACCACCGCGTCCGGCACCCTCAAGGAGCACTCGCTCGCCGTCCGGCTGCCGACCGACGGCTGGAAGACCCTGGAGCTGAACGAGGGGGTGGACCGGTCACGGGAGCTGGCGGCCGGTCAGGGGCGGGCCTTCGGCCAGAACCACGTGCACGAGGTGCTCAACGAGTCCGACAGCGTGCATGCCGTCTCCGTCCACGCCTATTACCCGCCCCTGCCGAGGATCCGCCGGTTCAGCCGCACCGGGGCGGTGCTCCGGCTGGAGCAGACCGAGCGCCCGGAGGACTGGCAGTGAGCGCCGACGGGCCCGAGCGCGTGGGCATCGACGAGCTGCTGGAGCGGGTCCGGACCGGCTACGAGCGGATCGGCCCGCAGGAGGCGGCAGCGGCGGCGACGGACGGGGCGCTGCTGGTGGACATCCGGTACGCGGCCCTCCGCGAGCGGGACGGGCTCATCCCGGGTGCGCTGGTCGTGGAGCGCAACGAACTGGAGTGGCGCCTCGACCCGCAGGGCAGCCACCGCGCCGCCGAGGCGGTGAGCCACGACCTCCCGGTCGTCGTCATCTGCAACGAGGGGTACGCGTCCAGCCTCGCGGTGGCGTCGCTGCGCCAACTCGGGCTGCACCGCTCCACCGATCTCATCGGCGGCTTCCAGGCCTGGCGTGCGGCCGGCCTCCCGGTGACCCCGGGCGCCGCCGACGGCTGATGCCGAGCCGGTGAGGGAGGGGGCGGCCACGGGCGTGACGTGGCCGCCCCTCCCTTTTCTGAACGGGACAGACACACCCGTTTCTGAACGGGAGAGACACACCCGAACGCCACACTCCGGTAGAGCCATCGCCGTGCGCGACCGACATTCGCTTCAGACAGAGGCGAAATGTACGGAGATGACGCACTTATGGCGAACCCTGTTCTCACTCCCGACCAGCTGGACGCCCAGGCGGCACAACTGCACGACACCCAGGCGTGGCAGAGCATCGTCGCGGGGTGGGAACTCACCGCCCCCGAACCCGGGCCGCCCCCGGCGGAGCGTACGGAACCGGGCCACGCACAGCCCTCGGCACCGGAACAGACACCCGGCCGGCCGCCTTTGGACTGGCGGGGCCTGCTCTCCGTCCCCGTCGACCAGCTCATCGACGACGCGTTGCGGACACTGCCGGCGGCGCCTCCACCTGAGCGTCCGCTCCCCGGCCGGCTGGGGGCGGTCCTGCCCGATCGCGTCCATGGCTGGCGGCGGGTCGGGCAGGGAGACCTGCGGCCCTCCGTCCACCTCGGCTACGCACGGCAGATCCTGGCCGAGTGGGGCTGGCAGAACACGCCGTACCGGCTGCGCAACGCCCGTGGGGCCCGCTGCGTCTGTGGCGCGCTGCTCACCGCGCACCGGCTCGGCTACGGCTCCCCCGCCACCGTGAACCGGGCCGGCGCCTGGCTGATCACCGAGCTCCGCGCCCAGGGGTGGCCCGGGCTGATCGGCCCATGGAACCGCGCGCCGGGCCGCACCGCCGCGGACGCGCTGGCCCTGGTCGACGCGGCCGCACGCAGAGCAGCCGCCGCCGGACACTGACGGCCCGGCGGACCCTCCGTCCCCCGGATTCCTCAGACCTGCCTCCGTCCCCCGCTCTCCACGGAACGGCTGCTCCCACTCTCCCCCGCAGAACGGCCGCTCCCCTCAGACAGTCCTCGCAGACAGTCCTTGCAGACGGTCCTCGCAGACAGTCCTTGCAGATCAAGAGGACCTCCCAGACCAGCAAGCCTTCTCAGAACGGCTCGTCCAGCCCCTCCGTGTCCTCGCCCTCCTCCTCCAGCGCCTGGCGCACCACCCGCAGGGCCATGCCCTCCCCGTACCCCTTGCGGGCGAGCATGCCCGCGAGGCGGCGGAGCCGCTTGTCGCGGTCCAGGCCCCGGGTGGAGCGGAGCTTGCGGGCCACCAGCTCCCGGGCCCGCTCCTCCTCCTGGTCGGTGTCGAGTCGGCCGACCGCCTCGTCGATCACGGCGGAGTCCACGCCCTTCGTCCGCAGCTCACGGACGAGGGCGCGGCGCGCGAGCCCCCGGCCGTGGTGCCGGGACTCCACCCATGCCCCGGCGAAGGCCGCGTCGTCGATCAGCCCGACGTCCTCGAAGCGTGCGAGGACTTCCTCGGCAGCCTCGTCCGGGATCTCCCGCTTACGCAGGGCGTCCGCGAGCTGCTTGCGCGTTCTCGGCGTCCCGGTGAGCAGGCGCAGACAGATGTTGCGCGCCTGCTCCACCGGGTCCCGCGGCTCCCCCTTGTCCCGCCGGTCACGCGGCTCCCCCTGCTCGGCCCTCGACGAGGAAGGGGAGCCGCTGCTCCTGGTGGTGGAGCGGGCACGGCGGCCCGCGCCTTCGCCGAACCCGGCCCCCGCGTCCGCTCCCCCGTGTGAGCGGCGCCCGGACCGCCCCCCGCGACCGGTCCCCGGCTCGTAGGCGGACCCGTCGGTGGGTCCGCCGGCGAATTCGGGGCCGTCTCCGGGCTCGGCGGGGCCTCCCGGCCACTCCGTACGACGTGTCACGGCCTAGCTCTTGGCCGCCGCGGTCTTGGCCGGCTTCGCCTTGGTGGCCGCAGCGGTCACCGGCTTCGCCGCACCCTCCGCCGTCGCCCCCGCGGCCGCCGCTCCTTCCGCACCGGGCTCGGTGGGCTCGGCCTCCGGCCGGACGCCGACGCCGAGCTTCTCGAGGATCTTCTTCTCGATCTCGTTGGCGAGGTCGGGGTTGTCCTTGAGGAAGTTGCGGGCGTTCTCCTTGCCCTGGCCGAGCTGGTCGCCCTCGTACGTGTACCAGGCGCCGGCCTTGCGGACGAAGCCGTGCTCCACGCCCATGTCGATCAGCCCGCCCTCACGGCTGATGCCCTGCCCGTAGAGGATGTCGAACTCCGCCTGCTTGAACGGCGGCGCCACCTTGTTCTTGACGACCTTGACCCGGGTCCGGTTGCCGACCGCGTCGGTCCCGTCCTTCAGCGTCTCGATCCGCCGGATGTCCAGACGCACCGACGCGTAGAACTTCAGCGCCCGGCCACCGGTCGTGGTCTCCGGCGAACCGAACATCACCCCGATCTTCTCGCGCAGCTGGTTGATGAAGATCGCCGTCGTCTTCGACTGGTTGAGCGCGCTGGTGATCTTACGGAGGGCCTGGCTCATCAGACGGGCCTGGAGACCCACGTGCGAGTCACCCATCTCGCCCTCGATCTCCGCACGGGGCACCAGGGCCGCGACGGAGTCGATCACGATCAGGTCCAGGGCACCGGAGCGGACCAGCATGTCGACGATCTCCAGCGCCTGCTCACCGTTGTCCGGCTGGGACAGGATGAGGCTGTCGATGTCCACGCCGAGCTTCTTGGCGTACTCCGGGTCCAGCGCGTGCTCGGCGTCGATGAACGCCACCGAACCGCCGAGCTTCTGCGCGTTCGCCACGGCGTGCAGCGTCAGCGTCGTCTTACCGGAGGACTCCGGCCCGTACACCTCCACCACACGGCCACGCGGCAGACCGCCGACGCCCAGCGCCACGTCCAGGGCCGTCGATCCCGTGGGGATCACCTCGATGGGCTCGTTGGGCCGCTCACCGAGGCGCATCACCGCGCCCTTGCCGAACTGTCGTTCAATCTGTGCGAGTGCGGCGTCCAGCGCCTTCTCGCGGTCGGTTCCTGCCATGGGTTCCACCCGATTTGCTTGAGTCGATCGCTTCACGTCAAAGACGCTAACCCCTGCCACTGACAATGGGCCTCGACGTCCTCCCGGCCTGTGGACAACTCCACGGTCGGGCCCCGGAAAAACCCGGCCGAAATCCATGAGAATGGATGTTCGATTTTGGTGTCAAGCGCACCACGCGGGTCTCCGCAGGCCGGAATGTGCCCCGCCGCTCCAGGCCGGCGTCGGTGATCGCTGCCGCCACGCGCCGGGTCCGGACGGCCGGGACGGCGAGGACCGGACGGCCGAACGGTGAGGTCCGGCGGTCGGAACGGTGAGGTCCGGGCGGTCGGAACGGTTGGGTACACCTACGCATTGTTCGACCTGCCCCCATGGATCGATTCTTCGTGAGGCGGCGGTGGCTCCGCCCCCTCGCGCATCTGCCGGCCCCCAAGACCGGCATCCGCCGTGCGAGGTCGACGGCCCATCGTCCGGAGCCTCCGCCGTGCCCCTTCCTTCGCCCGTGCCCGGTGTTCGCCGTGCGCGGGCCCAGTCCGGACCGGAGCCGGTCCGGGCCAACCCCTCAGGAGGAATCGCATGGTGTCTCAAGCTGCGGTGTGGCGTGCAGCCGCTGCCGCGTGTGCCGTCGGCGCACTGATCGTCGGCGCCGGTACGGCGGGGGCGGCACCCACGCCCCCGCCGTCCGAAGGCCGCATCCTGGGCGCTGACCGGGCGGGCGCGGTGGCGGGCTCGTACATCGTCACGTTCAAGGACTCGGTGGCGCGGGCGGATGTGGACAAGGTGGCGAGATCCCTCGCCGGCCGGCACGGCGGAAAGGTCGGCCACACCTACACCGCCGCCCTGCGCGGCTTCTCCGTGAAGGCCGACGAGGGCCAGGCCCGGCGACTGGCCGCCGACCCCTCCGTCGCCCGGGTGGAGGCCGACGGAGTCGCGTACGCCCTGGGCACCCAGAACGACCCGACCTGGGGCCTGGACCGTATCGACCAGCGTGATCTGCCGGGCGACCGGAAGTTCACGTACCCCAACACCGCCTCCAATGTGACGGCCTACGTCCTCGACACCGGGATACGCACCTCGCACCAGGAGTTCGGCGGCCGGGCGGTCAGCGGCTACGACTTCATAGACAACGATTCCGTCGCCCAGGACTGCAACGGGCACGGCACCCATGTGGCGGGCACGGTCGGCGGCGCGACGTACGGCGTCGCCAAAGCCGTGAAGCTCGTGGGCGTACGGGTCCTCAACTGCCAGGGCTCCTCCGGCTCCACCTGGGCCCCCGTGCTGGCGGGCATCGACTGGGTGACGAAGAACGCGGTCAAGCCGGCGGTCGCCAACATGAGCATCGGCGGTGGGCGGACGTCCTCGGTCGACGACGCGCTGGCCAAGTCGATCGCCTCCGGCGTCACCTACGTCGTCGCCGCGGGCAACGACGGGGCCAACGCCTGCGACACCTCCCCGGCGGCCGTGCCGAGCGCGGTGACCGTCGGCGCCACCGACAGCCGTGACGCCCGGTCGATCTGGCCGAGCGGCAAGTCCTCCAACCACGGGACCTGCCTGGACCTCTTCGGCCCCGGCTCCGACATCGTCTCGGCCTCCCACCTCAACGACACCGGCTCCCGCTCCGACGGCGGCACCTCCATGGCCTCCCCGCACGTGGCCGGCGCGGCAGCCCTCATCCTCTCCGCCAACCCGTCCTGGACGCCCAAGCAGGTCCACGACCGGCTGATCGCCGACGCCACCCCGAACAAGGTCACCGACGCGAAGACCGGCTCGCCCAACCGCCTGCTGTACATCCCGAACGACGGCACCACGCCTCCGCCCACCGGCAAGACCTTCGAGAACACCACCGCCCATCCGATCCGCGACAACTCGACCGTCGAGTCCCCGATCACCGTCAGCGGCATCACGGGCAACGCGCCCGCGACGCTCTCCGTCACGGTCGACATCCAGCACACCTTCCGCGGTGACCTGCGGGTCGATCTCGTCGCCCCCGACGGCGGTGCCTTCCGGCTCAAGGACTACAACGCCAACGACAGCGCGGACGACGTACGCGGGACCTTCACCGTGAACGCCGCCGCCAAGCCGGCCTCCGGCACCTGGAAGCTGCGGGTGAGCGACAACTGGGTCAACGACACCGGCACGCTGAACTCCTGGTCGCTGAAGTTCTGACCGAGGCCGGAAGCACTCCGAGGGCCTGACCGACGGCGGGAGCACCACGGAGTCCTGGACTCACGCCGGGAGCACCCCGGAGTCCTTACCGGCTCCCGGCACACCCCGGAGTGCTCACCGGCTCCCGGCACGCCCGCCCCACCGAACTGCCGGTGGTCCACGGTCCCGAACCCTGGTGGATCCCGGCACACCGGCCGGCGATGCCTCTCCGCGCGCTCACCGGCCGGACGGGGGACGCCTGCGGCGCCCGCACATGCGCCGCAGGCGTCACTCCCCTTTCCACCACCGTCGCGAAGAGCCATCATGAGGCCGCCGGGCGGCCCGGCCGAACCCGCCCGTCCGTCATGCCCATGCCGCCCACGGGTGCGGAAGGAAGCGGAAGGAAGCCGTGAACGCCGACTCCCCGACCTCCGTCCCCGGACTCCTCATCGGACGCGCCACGCTCCTGGACGATCTGCGTACGAGGCTCGAACGCCGCCCCGCCGTCGTGGTGATCACCGGCGAGGCGGGGGTGGGAAAGAGCCGGCTGGTCCGCGAACTCCTCACGCGGACAGCGTCGTCGGACTCCCTCGTCCTCGTCGCCCGATGTCAGGAGCCGGACGCCACTATCCCGTTCGCACCCTTCATGGACGCGTTGAGGCTCTGCAGACCTCGTCCGGGAGACCTGCCACCGCTGACCGGCGCACTGCGCGGGCTGCTGCCCGACCTCGCGCACCTCCTGCCGCCCGCACCACCCCCTCCGGACGATCCGCACGCCCGGCACCACCAGGTTCTCCGGGCCCTGTGCGCGTTGACCGCTTCCCTGGGGAGGGTGGTTCTGGCTGTGGAGGACCTCCAGTGGGCCGACGTGTCCACGGCCGCCTTCCTCCGTACGCTCATCGCCGACCCGCCGCCCCACCTGGGACTCGCCCTCACCGCGCGCAGTGGGACCGTCCCCCACACCGATGCGGAGGGAATCGACCAGCTCCCCTTCCCGCTGCGCCCACCGGCCCATGTGGTGGTGGCCGAACGGCACCTGTCCCCGCTGCCGGTGACGGAGACCGGCGCGATGGCCGCGTGCCTGCTCGGCGTGCAGGCCGTGTCGGAGGAGTTCGCCGAGCGGCTGCACCGGTGGACGGGCGGTCTCCCGTACGTGATCGAAGAGGTGCTACGGGAGTGGCCCGACGCCACGGCGTGCCCTGGCGGGACTTCAGGGGAACCGGAAGTGCCTCTGCCTGCGTCCGTGCGCCGTCTGGTGGTGGAGCGGCTGCGTCATCTTCCTTCGGACGCGCGGCGGGTGGTGGCCGCGGCAGTGGTTCTCGGCGACCCCGCACCCGTACATCTGCTGGGAGCGGTCGCGGGGCTGGACGAGCAGGAGACTCGTAGTGCGCTCGCCGCGGCTCTGAAAGAAGGTGTCGTACGGGCGGCGGACGGTGCCTACGCCTTCCCCTACGAGCTGGCGCGCAGAGCCGCGTACGAGGCGGTCGCCGAACCGGAACGGCCCGTACTGCACCTGCGGGCGGCCCGTGCCCTCGCCCGATGTACCAGCCCCCTCCCCCTCGTACGCATCGCCGAGCACCACCGTCTGGCCGGGCGCCCCGCCCAGGCGGTGCGGTGTCTGGAGGCGGCCGCGGACCGGGCAGCCGGGGGCGGGGACGCCGGTACGGCCACGGACCGCTATCTCGACGCCCTGCGCGGCGGCCCCACCGCCGTCGTCCGCGACCGGATCGCCCTGAAGCTGGCGCGGGTCGCGCTGAACGCCCGCACCGGCCCGCAGGTGCCCGCCGCCCTGCGGCAGGTACTCGACCGGAGCTCCCTGGGCCCCGGGCCGAGCGGCGAGATCCGGCTCCTCCTCGGTCTGTTGCTGCGCAACCAGTCGGGTTCCGGTCTTGAGGCGCTGGAGGAGATAGCGCGTGCCGTTCCCGATCTCCTCGCCGTGTCGACGGGGCAGGCCGCAAGAGCTCTGGCGATCATCGCGATCCCCTCCCTGAAGGGGTGGCCGGTCGGCGAGCACCGGCGGCTGCTGGCCGAGGCGGAGCGGCTGCTGCCCGGGGTCGACGAGGAGGAGCTGCGCTCGGCCGTGCTGGCCAACCGTGCCACCGCCCTGGCTCTGATGGGCGACCCGTCGGCCTGGGACGCGGTGGACGATCTGCCCGACTCCATCACCGGCGAGGCGGCGGCGAGGGTCCACGCCAATCTGGCAGGTGCAGCGACCGCCCTCGGCCATCCGGAGCGTGCCCGCGCCTTCCAGAGCCGGGCGTGGCAGGCCGTCCGGACGAACCACGCCCCGTACCTCGAAGCGTTCGTCGAGACCACGGACATGCTCACCGCCTTCACGCGCGGCCGGTGGACGGGGCTGTTGGAGCGGGCCGAGCACGCCGAGGAGCAGTACCGGGACGTGCCCGACTTCCACGCGGAGGCCCTCCTGGTCTGCGGGATGCTGCATCTGCACACCAAGGGGCAGACCGCTGTGGCACGGCGCCTCCTGGAGCGGGCCGTCCGCACGACCGCGCTGGACACCGGCATCGTGCTGACCTCCGCCGCGGCCGCCGTGGTGCGGGTCCATCTCGCCGCCGACCGTCCCGCGCAAGCCGTCCAGGCGGCGGAGGGGGCGCTGCACCACGTCCGCCGTACCGGTGCGTGGGTGTGGGCGACGGCCCTCGCGCCGCCGGCCGTCCAGGCGCTGATCCGGGACGGCCGGGCCGGGGAGGCCCACTGCCTGGTCGGGGAGCTGGCCGACGGCATCGCCCGCCGGGACGCGCCGGCCGCCCGGGCCGCCCTGCTGACCTGCCGGGCGCTCCTCACGACCACGACCGGCGCGCAGGCCGGGACCGGCGGGTCCGACGCCCTGTACGCGTCCGCCGCCGACGCCTGGGCGGCCTTGGAGCGCCCCTACGAGGCCGCGTACGTCAGGGAGGCGTGGGGGCTCCTGCTGCTGGCTTCCGGGGCGGCGGGCGGGCGCACCGTCCTGCACGAGGCGATCGCGGCCTACCAGGACATCGACGCCGTATGGGATGTGCTGCGCTGCCAGCGCGGGCTGCGGGAACACGGTCAGGTCACCGTCCGCAGGCCCGGCGCCCTGGGGTACGGCGACCATCTCTCGCCCCGGGAGCGGGCGGTGGCCCGGCTGGCCTCGCTCGGCCTCTCCAACCGTGAGATCGCGCGCGAGCTTGTCCTGTCGCACCGGACGGTCGAACACCATGTGGCGCGTGCCCTGAGGAAGCTGGGGGTGTCGTCGCGCACCGAGATCGGCTCACAACTCGGGCTCTGAGACAACGCGTGACCCTGTTCGCCGACGCGGACGGTGACGGTCCGCGCACGCGAAAGGACCGCCCTAGATTAAGGCGATATGGAACCCTCTTCGACACCGGAAACGCCCGGCAGTTCACCCGAGCCCGACAGTCCGTCCGCGCCGGGCAGTTCACCTGTTACGGGCTCCGATCTCGCCGGGCGGGTGGCGCTCGTCGCCGGAGGCACCCGCGGGGCGGGGCGCGGGATCGCCGTACAGCTCGGCGCCACCGGGGCGACCGTCTACGTCACCGGGCGGACGAGCGGCTCCCAGCGCTCCGAGATGGACCGGCCCGAGACGATCGAGGAGACGGCGGCCCTGGTCGACGCGGCGGGCGGCCGCGGGATCGCCGTTCAGGTCGACCATCTGGTCCCCGACCAGGTCAGCGCCCTCGTCGCCCGTATCTCCAGCGAGCAGGGTGCCCTGCACATCCTGGTGAACGACATCTGGGGTGCCGAGATCGAGTGGGACAAGCCGGTCTGGGAGTCGTCCCTCGACACCGGCCTGCACACCCTGCGGCTGGCGGTCGACACGCACGCCATCACCAGTCACTTCGCGCTGCCGCTGCTGATCGAGACCCCGGGCGGACTGGTCGTCGAGATGACCGACGGGACGAACGACTACAACGCGGCCAACTATCGCGTCTCCTTCTTCTACGACCTGGCGAAGGCCGCCGTGAACCGGATGGCCTTCGCGCTCGCCCATGAGCTGGCGCCGCACGGTGCGACCGCCGTGGCGCTCACCCCCGGCTGGCTGCGCTCCGAGGCGATGCTCCAGGCACACGGCGTCACCGAGCCCACCTGGCGCGACGCGCTCGCGCACGCGCCCCACTTCGCGATCTCTGAGTCCCCCGCCTACGTGGGCCGGGCCGTGGCCGCCCTCGCCCGCGACCCGGAGGTGGCACGCTGGAACGGGGAGTCGCTCTCCAGCGGACAGCTCGCCCAGGTGTACGGCTTCACCGACGTGGACGGCAGCCGGCCCGACGCCTGGCGGTATCTGACCGAGGTCCAGGACCGGGGGCTGCCCGCCGACGTCACGGGCTACCGCTGACCCTGATCACAGCGCGGGCCCGGCTCTCCAGCCGCCGGTGAACGCCGCGGAGGAGGCGACGCTCACCCTGCTCGTCCCCGTCCTGCTCGCGTTCTGCCCGCTGCTGGTGGCCGCCCAGGCCTCGAGCCGGCACACCTTCCGGCAGCGGGTGACGCAGCCCTCGTACCTCTGACTCAGGCCGGTCCGCCGCCCGTCCGGCCCGGACCGCCGAGCGCCCGGCGTATCCGGGAGAGGACCGGCTCCCCGCGCCTCGGTGGCGGGCCGCCGTGCACCCTGGGGTCGTCGGTGACGGCGTACCGCTTCACATACGCGCCCAGGAACGCCTGGAGCGTGGCGACGGCGGGGATGGCGATCAGCGCACCGACGGCTCCCAGCAGGGCCGTCCCCGCGACCACCGAACCGAACGCGACCGCCGGGTGGATGTCGACGGTCCTCGCCGTCAGCTTCGGCTGGAGGACGTAGTTCTCGAACTGCTGGTAGACGACGACGAAGCCGAGCACCCACAGCGCGTACCAGGGGTCGACCGTGAAGGCGATCAGCATCGGCAGGGCGCCCGCCAGATACGTACCGATGGTGGGGATGAACTGCGAGACGAGACCGACCCAGACCGCGAGCGCCGGAGCGTAGGGGACGTCGAGCACGACCAGCAGGATGTAGTGCGCGACGCCGGAGATCAGGGCCATCAGGCCGCGTGAGTAGATGTAGCCGCCGGTCTTGTCGACCGCGATCTCCCAGGCGCGCAGCACCTCGGTCTGCCGGGCCGGTGGCAGTACGGAGCAGAGGGCGCGGCGCAGCCGGGGGCCGTCGGCCGCGAAGTAGAAGGAGAACAGGAAGATCGTCAGCAGCCGGAACAGCCCGCCGAGGACCGTGGTGGAGACGTCGAGGACCCCTGTGGCGCTGTTCTGGACGTACTTCTGCAGCCAGTCGGAGTGCAGCAGGCTGTCCTGGACCTGGACCCGCGAGAGCTCGGTGTGGAAGGTGTGGTTGACCCAGTTGATCACCGAGTCGATGTACTGGGGGAAGTCGTCGACCATGTCGACGATCTGGCCGGCCAGCATCGACCCCAGGAGGACGACGAACCCGGCGCTGAAGATCATCAGACCGATGAAGACGATGAAGGTGGCCAGTCCCCGGCGCATGCCGCGGGCCGCCATCCGGCCCACCGCGGGCTCGATGGCGAGCGCGAGGAAGAACGCGATCAGCACATTGGTCAGCAACCCGATGACCTGGTCGAACGCCCAGCTGCCGAGCTGGAAGCAGGCGTAGAGCGCCAGGGCCAGGACCATCGCGCGCGGCAGCCAGCCCGGCATGCGAGCGGGCCCCGGGCCGGGCGGTGGCGCGGGGGGCCCGGCGGGCGGGACGTCGGAGGGCTGGGCCGGAACGGTCTCGTCTGTCGATGACACGGGACAAGTCTCGCCTACGCCACCGACAGCCGGTCCCCCGGCCGGGATCACCGGCTGAGGTCAGCGCTTCTCCGCGGGCACGCCCATCGACGTGCAGACCGCGCGCCAGACGTCCTTGGCCTCCCAGCCCGCGTCCAGCGCCTGGTGCACCGTACGGCCGCCGAGTTCGGCCATCACATGGTCACGGGCGAAGGAGTCCGCGTACACACCACCGAAGTGGTCCGCCATCCGCTCCCAGAAAATCGTCAACCGCATGCCACCAGTATCGCGCTCCTGAGAGTGCAGCCGGTCCGCAGGCATGTGCCGGGGCTGCTTTCCCCTCTACGGTCGGTCCATGGCTGGAACCGGAGCACCTTCCCTCGCCCGCGCCGAACACTTCGTCTGGCTCACCGCCCGCGTCCTCGAACAGCGGAGGTTCGCCCACCGCTTCCTCGACGGCGGCCCGGAGCCCGTGGAGACGGCGCTCGCCGCCTACCGGAACGAGGACGGCGGTTACGCCCACGCACTGGAGCCCGACCTCCGCGGTCCGGTCAGCCAGCCGCTGCACACCGCACACGCGCTCGTCGTCCTCGACTCGATCGGCCGCTGCGAGGGCCCTCGTATGGAGCAGATCTGCCGCTATCTGAGCGACGCGTCGACCAAAGAAGGCGCGCTGCCCTCGCTGCTCCCCTCCCAGCGCGGATATCCCGCCGCACCGTTCGTCCCCGTGGTCGACGACCCTCCGGCCGAACTGCTCGCGACCGGTCCGGTCGTCGGGCTGCTGCACCGCAACGAGGTGTGGCACGCCTGGCTGTTCCGGGCCACGGACTTCTGCTGGAGCGCCGTCGACGCCCTGAAGCAGTCGCACCCCTACGAGGTCGAGGCCGCGGTCGCCTTCCTGGACGGGGTGCCGGACCGGGCCCGCGCCGAGCGGGCGGCGGACCGGCTCGGGCGGCTGGTGCGCGACCAAGGGCTCGCGGTGCTGGATCCGTCCCGGCGGGCGGAGTACCCGGTGGCGCCGGGCTACGCACCGGGTGAGCACCACTTTCCGTACGACTACGCCCGTACGCCCGGCTCCCTGGCCCGCCGCTGGTTCACCGACGAGGAGCTGGAGCGCTCCCTGGACCATCTGGCGGCCGAGCAGCAGGAGGACGGCGGCTGGCCGGTGAACTGGCGGCAGTGGGCCCCGGGACCCGCCCTGGAGGCGCGCCCCCTGGTCACGCTCAGAGCCCTGGAGACGTTACGGGCCTACGGCCGCCCGCTGGGCTGACCTCCGCCATCTCAGCCCAGTGCGCGGACGCCCGCCGTGACCACCACGGCCGCTCCGACGACCACCAGGAAGGGCGCGCGCAGCACCAGCGCGAGCGCCGCTGCGGCGAGTCCGGCGGCCCGGGCGTCGAGCACGAGCTGTTGCCCGTCGCCGAAGGTCTGCTGGGCGGTGAGGGCCGCCAGCAGCGCCACCGGCAGCAGGACCGCCATCCGCCGTACGAGCGGTCGCTCCAGCACTCCGGCGGGGACCAGCAGGCCCGCGTACTTGGCGAGGTAGCAGCTCGCCGCGGTCAGTCCGATGGCTATCCAGACGTTCATGAGTCCCGTCCGCCCTTCTCCGTGGTCTCGCCCCGCACCGCCGGGCCGGGTCCCTGCTTGCGCCGCCCCATGAGGAAGAGGACGACAGGCGCCGCGAGCGCGGACAGCAGGACCGGCACGCCGGGCGGCAGGACGGGCAGCAGCGTCAGGATCAGCAGCACGGCTAGACCGGCGGTGACGCGTTCGGGGGTGCTCCTGAGCATCGGTGCGAGCAGCGCGAGGAAGACGGCGGGGCTGGCCGCGTCCAGGCCCCAGGCCTCGGTGTCGCCCAGTGCCTCGGCGCCCATCGCACCCATCAGGGTGGTGAGGTTCCACAGCACGTACAGGGTGAGCCCGGTGACCGTGAAGCCGAGGCGCGCGGAACGCCGGTCGGGCTGGGCCACGGTGACGGCGGTCGTCTCGTCGATCACCCAGTGGGCGGCGAAGGGGCGCACCGCGCGGGGAAGGGCGAGCAACTGGGAGAGCCGCAGACCGTAGAAGGCGTTGCGCACGCCCAGGAAGAAGGCTCCGGCCGCCGCCGTGTACGGGTTGCCGCCCGCGGCCAGGGCGCCGACCAGGGCGAACTGCGAGGCGCCGGTGAAGACGAGGAGGCTCAGGGCGCAGATCTGGAGCAGGCTGAGCCCGGAGCCGGTGGCGGTGACGCCGAAGGCGAAGCCGGAGAGTCCGACGGCTATGCCGACGCCGAGCGCGTCCCTGATGACGGCCGTGTCCGGCTTGCGCGGTGGGGTGCCGGGCGGCCCGGCGGATATGGCACCGGTCATGCCGGTGCTCTCTGGGGGTGCTGTCTGTTCTGCCACGCTCCGCACGTTACGGGGACGGTGAGGACCCGTCTTGTACGTTCTTGCACGCTCACGTCGTCCCTATGGGCCGCTTTCGAGGCGCGTCGCCCCCGGTGGACGTCGCGTGCCCCTAGGAGGCATCCCGCCCGCGCCGGTACACGCCGCGCTCGCGCTGGTACGCGCCGGGCGGTACCCCCACGATCCGGGTGAAGTGCCGGTTGAGGTGCGGCTGGTCGGTGAAGCCGACGGCGGCCGCGGCCTCGGAGGGGGCGATGCCCGCGTCGAGGAGCCGGCGGGCCCTGCGCACCCGGGCGTCCGTGAGCCAGGTGTGCGGTGGCATCCCGTACTCCTTCTTGAAGGCCCGCAGCAGCGCGAACGGGCTGGTGCCCAGCTCGGCGGCGAGCGTCTCCAGGGTGGGCGGCGCGTCCATCCGCCCCTCCAGCAGGCGGCGGGCGCGTTCGGCGTCCCGCGCGCCCCCGGCCCGGGGCGCCACGCTGGGCAGCGAGCTGCCGTGCCGGGTGAGCAGGCGGACGACCAGGACCCGCAGCATGCTGTCGGCGGCCAGCGCGTTGCCCTCCTCGGCGGCCCGGTGCACCTGGGTGATCAGCCGTGCGGCGTACGGGTCGGTCACCCGCGTCTCACCGAACCCCACCGTGCCGCGCAGGGGCGTCACCTCGGCCGCGATGCCGTTGATCACCTGGGCGGAGGGGTAGAGCGTGTCGTACGCCCACCCCTCGGGCTGCCCGGGGCGGGCGGTGTGCGGCACCTCCGGGTTGATCATCACGACGGTGCCGGGGATCGCGTGCACCATGCCGCCCGGCAGCCCCACGTCCTCCACGCCTCCGGTGACCGCGCCGAGGACGTACCCCTCGTGGCTGTGCCGGGGGAAGGTGTGGCGGACGTACCGGGCGCGCAGGAGGTCGAGGTCGGGCAGCTCCGCGTACGTCCAGTGCCGCGCCCACTCCTTCGTCCGATCCGCTCCCGCCATGGCCACATTCTCGCAGTTCCCGGCGGTGTGCCGCAGGGTGAGGGGGTGGCCGCGGGCGGTGTCGCGGGCCCGTTGTCAGTGGCGGGGTGCACGATGGGGGACATGACCGGCTCAGCTCTCGACGCCTTCTCGCCCGCGACCCGCAGCTGGTTCGCCGGTGCCTTCAGCGCGCCCACCGCCGCGCAGGAGGGTGCCTGGCGGGCCATCGGCGAGGGCAGTGATGTGCTGGTGGTGGCGCCGACCGGTTCCGGCAAGACGCTGGCGGCGTTCCTGGCCTCGCTGGACGCGCTGGCCGCCGGTCCGCCGCCCGCCGAGGCGAAGAAGCGCTGCCGTGTGCTGTACGTGTCCCCGCTCAAGGCGCTCGCGGTCGACGTGGAGCGGAATCTGCGCTCCCCACTGACCGGTATCCGCCAGGAGTCGGTGCGGCTCGGCCTGCCGGAGCCGGAGGTGCGGGTCGGCATCCGGTCCGGGGACACCCCGCCCGCCGAGCGGCGCTCCATGGTGACCCGGCCGCCGGACATCCTGATCACCACGCCCGAGTCGCTGTTCCTGATGCTGACGTCCTCCGCCCGGGACGCGCTGGCGGGCGTCGAGACGGTGATCCTCGACGAGGTGCACGCGGTCGCCGGTACGAAGCGCGGCGCCCATCTCGCGCTCTCCCTGGAGCGCCTGGACGAGCTGCTGCCCCGGCCCGCCCGCCGGATCGGGCTCTCCGCGACGGTCCGGCCGGTCGACGAGGTCGCCCGGTTCCTGTCGCCGCAGCGCAACGCGGAGATCGTCCAGCCGCCGTCCGCCAAGGAGTTCGACCTCTCGGTGATCGTCCCGGTCG